>NZ_BAABJP010000014.1:0-46674 GCF_039543365.1 Actinospineispora eucalypti | reverse complement strand
GGGTGAGCATCCGCACCGCCGACCCGCTGCCGGCCGACGACTACGCGGACAGCCGGGCCACCGGCTCCTTCCTGCTGATCGACCCGCCGACCGGCAACACGCTGGCCGCCGGGCTGGTCGGCCGCCCACTTGCGCTCTCACACCAGTGCGCGTCATGTGCGCCAGCGACGCCGGGACCGCGCGCCTCGGCTCGATCGGCAAGCCCCTAATGGTCTGTCCGTTCGGCGCCCTGGCAACGGTCCTCGTTGCGGCATCGGTCACTGCGTGTGGTCGAGCCGGTAAGGATGCGCCTGGTCCGTTCGCCCTGGCCAGCAGGGGCCGGCGCCGGCGGGTTCGTGGCGAGGCTAGTTCGTGGTCACCAGCTATGTCCCGCCGCCGATCGGGCAGCGGAAGCGCGATTTCGCCGATCAGGCGGGCAAACCGACGTTGTTGTCCCCGCGTGCGTTATCGAGATCCGGGCCGGTCGACGTCCGAGCGGAGGAGCTGGGGGAGGACACGCCTTTCTTGGGCGGAGTGTTCCCCGATGCGGTGGTGGTCGTGAGCACCGGCGGCCTGAGCCAGCACCTCGAGACGGTCGGCGTCTTGTTCCTCAGCCTGCGGCAGGTTGTGTGCTTGGCTGCCGGGAGACCGATCGAGGCCTACGGGTTGGCCTTTGGCCGACACGTGGGGTGGTGTGCCGAGGTGGCGCCGAGATGATGATCGATTGGGATGCGCCCGTTGTGCAGCCGTTCTGGTGTCCGATCGAAGCGGCGATGCACCCTGATGCCGAGCAAGCGGAGCGCCACGCGATCGCTTGGGTAGACCAGGCTGGGTTCTGCGCAATGGGGAATGAACGAGCGTTGATGATCGCGACCGGCAGTGCGGATTTTTACGGTCGGTTCGCCCCGCGAGCAGATCTGGAGCCGTTGGTCGCGGCAATCTGCTGGGTGTACTGGGGGTTCGCGTTCGACGATGCGGTATGCGACGAGGGGCCTGTCAGCGTGCGGCCGGCTGAATTCTGCGCGCGTGCCGCCGGCGTCCAGCGGGCGCTCGAGACTCCGGGGAAACGGTGCTTCCGGGACAGGTACGCGGCGGCGATGAATGATCTGGGCCAGATGTTCCGGGCGCTTGCTTCGCCGGTCGCGGTGCGGCGGTTCGTCCAGGCGCATCGGGCTTGGTTGTGGGGGGTGCACTGGCAGATCAGCAACCGTGCGCTGGGGCTGATGCCGAGTTTGGATGACTACCTGACCATGCGTCTGCACTCGGCGGGCGGCGAGCCGACCTTCGCCCTGTTGGAGATCGCCAACGCCATCGAGGTGCCTGCCAGGGAGATGTACTCGCCTCGGGTGCTCGCGCTGACTGAGATGGCGATCCTGGTCGCGGCTTTGGACAACGACCGGCATTCCTTCGCCAGGGAAAGGCAACGCAATCAAACAGACCAGAACATCTTCACAGTGCTGTGCCACCAGGGCCTTCCGGCGGATCGCGCGGTCGCGGAAGCAGTCCGGCTACGGGACCGGGTGCTCTGTCGGTTCTTGCGGGTCCGTGACCGGATGGGGCCAGCGAGCACCGAGCTGCGGCATTACCTGGAGGACCTGGGCCACGGAATCGTCGGCAACGCGATCTGGGGTCAGCGCGCGGCGCGCTACCGCAGCCTGGCCAAGGGCCACGGCGTACAGGGGCCGACAGGTGTCACACACGCGCTGATATGGACCGAAAGCCCGTTGGACTCGGCCGATGCGCCACCGATCGGCGTGCCCTCAATCGGTTGGTGGTGGGAAGTGTGAGCGCCGTCGCTCCGCGAGCACCCGGACACGTCCCGTTGCTGGGCCACGCGATCCAGCTCAGGCTCCGACCGCTGCAGTTCCTCGCGGAGCTCGCCGAGCATGGGACGGTTGTGGAGTTGCGGTTGGGAACCGCGCCGGCCTACTTGGTGGGCGATCCGAAGGTCGCCCACCAGGTGCTACTGGACGCTCGGACATTCGAGAAGGGTGGCCCGCTGTACCGGGAGCTTGCCAGCTTACTTGGAGACAGCCTGGCAACCTCGACGCGCGAGCGACACCGCCGGCAGCGGCGCATGGTGCAGCCCTCGTTCCAGCATTCCCGCATGCCAGCCTATGCCTCGGTGATGACCGAGGAGATCGACCAGATGCTCGCCACCTTCGCGCCAGGCCGGGTGGTGGACTTCGCGCGGACGTGCCGGACGTTGACGCTACGTGTTGTCGCCCGAGCGCTGTTCTCCAGCGGGTTGAGCGACGCCGCCATGGGGGCGGTGGAGCGGCACCTGCCTGAGTTTTCCCTCGGTGTCTATCGGCGGATGACACACCCCGTCAGCGTGATGAAACGGTTGTCTACGCCGTCCAGCCGCCGCTTTGTGCGGGCTACCGTCTGCTTGCGCGCTGCGATCTCCCAGGTGATCGCGGAATGTTCATCAGGCGGCATGCCCTCTGACTGTGTCATGGCGGACATGCTTGCCTACCGAGACGAGTCGGGGCGTCCGCTGAGCGAGCGGGAGCTCGTCGATCACAGCGTGGTGCTGTTTCTGGCCGGTGCCGAGACTTCCGCTACGACCATCGCGTGGGCCTTTCACGCGCTGGCTGCGAATCCGGAGGTAGAGCGGGCGCTGCACACTGAGGTGGACTCCGTGTTGAGCGACGGACGACCCGTCGAGCTTGCTGACCTGCCCCGACTGGACTACACCTGCCGGTACGTCACCGAGGTGCTGCGCCGCTACCCGGCGATCTGGGTGCTTACCCGTACCGCGATGGCCGAAACAATGCTGGGCGAGGTGACTGTTCCGGCCGGAAGCGGTGTCATCGTCAGTCCATACGCTCTACACCGGAACCCGCGCATGTTTCCCGACCCGACCCGGATCGATCCGGGCCGTTGGCTGCCCGAGCGAGCCCAGAACATCCCGAGGGGGGCTTGGCTGCCCTTCGGGGCGGGCAGCCGCAAATGTGTAGGCGAGGAGTTCGGCATGATCGAGACGGTGCTGACTGTGGCCGCCGTGGCGGCCCGGTGGCGTCTGCGCCCTCCCGCGCGTGGCGTACGGGTGAAAGAACTTCCGATGACCTCCCTCGCCACCGGCCCCATGCCCATGCGGCTCGAACCGCGAGGCGCGACAGGCCCGAGGAAGCCTCGCGGTGCTCCACCACAATGACGTGAGGTCAGCCGCCCGCCGTCATAATCGCTCCAAGATCCGCGCCGGACCCATGGGTTCGGCTCCCGGGAGCTACCCACCGTTCACGATGAGGATGACGGCACCATTCGTGAATCAATGCGGCCGGCCGAATTCTGTTCGACGTCCAAGTGGTGAACTATGGCACGTACCTGCTGGCGGAGGCCCAGGTCCAACCAGACCAAGATCAGGACTGCCGGGAATTTGACTGTGACAGCGCAGGCAAGGGATGTTGTCGCGCGGACCCGGGCAGGCCATTACGAACCGTTTGGTAAGTCACGAAAGCCGCACCTAGAGTTCACGAGATAGGACCGCACAGCGGAGGGGACTATCCGTAGTGGTGTATTGGCAGGTTGCCGTCAGGGCTGTCGTGTCGTAAGCCGGGTCATGCGTTTGATTCCGCGAGCGACGGTGAGCCGCTATCAGCATCCACATCGCGACGAGAAGGCGATGGTGGAAGCGGATGAACGAGGCTCGCTTCCGTGGAAGATTTGACCTTCGGCTGGCCGCCCGCTGACCACGCCGCCTCGTTGCGTTCGAAGGTCGCAGAGGTGCAGTGAAACTCGGCCAAGGGTAACGAGAGTAAGCATCATGAGGACCAATTCGGTGATCCTGCCAGATGTTGGGAGAAACGGGCATTCGACGGGCGGGGCAGTCCGCGTCCTCGTTGTAGCCGAGGACGCGGACATGGTTGAGCTACTGACATCGGTACTGCGGTTCGCCGGATACCAGGTGCGCATCGCTTCCTCTGGCGCCAACGCTCGCACTGCCACCGAAGAATGGGCGCCCGCTCTGATGGTTCAGGACGGCTTCACAGTGGCTCGGTACTTGCACGGACGCAGGTGTACCGTCCCTGCGATCTTCTTGACCCCGGGCGACCAACTTCATGGCAAACTGCCTGGGCTGACCGTCGGCGGCGGGAGCTATATCGCTAAACCATTCAGTCCAGACGAGCTCGTCGCCGGTGTCCGTGCTGTGCTGCGTCGTAGCGGCGCCGACACCGCGGGTCCAGATAGTGACGGCGTACTACGTTTTGCAGACCTGGAGCTTCGAGAAGACACCTACGAGGTGAGCCGCGCCGGTGAAGCGATCCAACTCACGCTCACGGAGTTCAGACTGCTCCGCTATCTGATGAACAACACAGAGCGGGTGCTCACTCGGGCTCAAATCCTGGATCATGTCTGGCCTTATGACCACACAGGAGACGAGCGAATCGTAGCGAGCTACGTCTTCAGGCTGCGGCAGAAAGTAGATCGGGTGGGTCTCCCGCTGATCCATACCTTGCGTCGTGTCGGCTACATCCTGCGGTTACCGCGCGAATGACGGACCGACTCCGCTACGTCCGGTAGCGCGGTGCCCGAACGCCTGACCCGTACCGTGCCGGCTCGGCGTCGAGAGCGCCGGAATGGACTCGGTCGTGATCAGCCTCCCCGGCGCTAGTCCTCGAGAGGACGGTGTGGCAGCCGCACGTGCCGATAGTGAGACCGAGATCGTGGCCCCTTCGGTCCGTCCGTCGTGTTGCTTGGGACGCACTCACTCGCGTAACACCGCTGGCGAGGTCAACCTGGGCAACGAGAAGCGGTGTCAGCGGGCGAGGATCTCGACAATCCCAGTACTGCGGGCCGCTCGCCGGTTGAACCACTCTGACAACGTCCGGCCTCACGGGTGCGGCAGTGCCTGTTGTCGAAGTTCTTCTCTGGCCAGTCAGCGGTGAGACCCGCTGAAGTGGTCGCGACGAGGCCACGTTGGTTGCGCTCATTGCGTGACCAAGCGCCCACGCTCAAGGCAAGAGACACCTGGTTCTGGTCACACATCACGCCACATATCGTCTGGTGCGAGCTGCCTGCCGATCCCGCGTGCGCTGCCGGCCTACGTAGGCTGTGGGCGCGGTTTCCAGTCGGCGGCGCCAGCCTGCATGACCGTCGCGGCGAGGACGAACGCGTCGAACACGAACGCGACGGCGCCGACGGTGCACGGGCTGTCTGGATATAGGAGGCCACGACGTTCGTCACGCCATCTGGTGGCCGGGTGGCGGGCGGCAGCCCTCCTGCGGCGCTGGGGGGTCGGTGGTAGTTGTAGTGGATGTTCCACACGCCAAGGGCAGCCTGGCGCTGGTCTTCGGACAGCCAGGTCCGGGCGTAGGGGAACTCCTCGGGGAGGATCCGCTTGTAACGTTCTACTTTCCCGTTGTGGCGTGGGGTGTAGGAAGTGATTCGCTGGTGGCGTGACCCGAGCAGGGCTTGGGCGAACGCCGTCGCCCGATTGCAGGCCCCGTTGTCGGTGACGATCCGCTCGATGCGGCTGATGCCGTGGGCTGCGAACCCGGCACGGCCTCGCTGCGTCGGCTTTCGGGACCGAGGACCGGTCCAGGAGGCCTAGTTTGCCATTGCGGCGGTAACAGTTGACCCACTTGCTGGCGCCGGAGCGTGAGAATGCCGGCTCGGCAGCGACGTGGGCGATCGGACGGGTCTGACACCGCTGCACCAGCCGGAGTCGACCTTGGGCTGACAGTGGAGCGTTGGCGTGCACGACGGCGAGCTCAGCTGACGCCCATGAACATGTAGACCGTCTGCACGCGTCCATCGGGGCTGCGGAACACGACGTCGACGCCTCGACCGACGACGTCGCCAGACGGCGCGAGCATCGACCAGCGCAGCAGTAGGGAGTCGTCAGACTCGATGTGCTGGTCGTAGGTGAAGGTGAGTCCCTTGCCGGCGATCAGGTCGTCGTGAACTCGGCTGACGTGGGCGTTGATATCACCAACTCCCTCGATGGTGATGCCCAGCGACGAGACCGCGAGGCGGCCATCGGGTACCCACACCCGCTCAATGTTGCGCCGGCGCTGCTCGGGGTCGGGCTCGGTCCAGGTCGTCAGGTAGTCGTTCTGGAAGGCGGTGAGTACATCGGTGTTCATCTGGGTGCTCCTCGTCAGGGGTCGTGCGGGTGTGCTGGTCGTTAGGTTGTCTTGACGGTTCCGCCGTCGATGACGAGATCTGCGCCGAGAACGCCGGCGGCGAGGGGTGACGCGAGGAAGGCGGTGAGGGTCGCGACTTCCTCGGGCTCTGCGATGCGACCCGAGGTGACGCCGAATGTCACGGGGAGCGCGGCAAGGAATCTCAATGATCGTGTCAAGCCGCCGCGGTAGTGGGTTGTGGCGCGGTCGGTGTGAAGGTTCGGCCGTCGCGCAGCAGCGCCCACAGCACGTCGACCAGGCGGCGCGCCAGCGCCAGCAGGGCCTGGGTATGGATGAGCCGTTCGCCGCGCTTGCGGTCGTAAAACGCACGCGAGGGTCCGCCGGCGCGGATGCTGGACAGCGCGGCGATGTAGAACACTCGACGCAGCCTGCGGTTGTAGCGCTTGGGGCGGCGCAGGTTCCCGGTGACGCAGCCGGAGTCCTGGGCTTTCAAGCCACGAGTGCGGCAAGTACCTCATCAGCCACACCCCGAAGCCGCCGGGGTCGCGCCAAAGGCCAGTGCCGACCGGTCCGGGTGAGACCGTGTTCACCCGTACGCCCTGGGGTCGAACTCCTCGCTCAGACGCTTGCCGAACGCCTTGAGTGCGGCCTTCGCCTCGCTGTAGCCCACAGGGCCTGTCGAGGGGACTCGGGCGCTGATCGAGGAGACGTTGATGAGCGCCCCGCGTCGAGCGATCAGACTCGGGAGTGCCGCGCGGGATGCCCGCACGGCACTGAACAGGTTGAGATCGAGTAGGTCGTGCCACTGGTCATCGCCCGCGTCAAGGAACCCTCCCAGTTTCAGCTTGTCCACGTCGCCTGCGCCCACGTTGTTGACCAAGATGTCGATGCCCCCGGTCTCGGCGATGGCCGTGTCGATCACGGTCTGTGCGCCATCGGGTGTGGACAGGTCGGCGGCGACGCTCATGGGTGCCACTTCCTTCAGGGCGGGCGTGATGGCGCGTGCCGCGCCGATCACCCGGAGGCCTCCTGCTGCGAGCGCGCGGGCGGTCGCTAGCCCGATGCCGCGGCTTGCGCCGGTGACGATCGCGGTCTTGCCTGTGAGTGCCAGGTCCATTCCACACACCCTTCTTGAACGGCGGGTCTAAAACATGCGCCTGAAGATGCCCGGTTGGAACCGCTGGGAGGGCAGCCCTAAAGGACGCTCAGGGCTGTGTCGATGATTCGATAGAGAGCGGGAGCTTCGTGAGTCATCGCCATCACGCGCAGCCCGGCGAGCGTGTTAGCCAGATGCTCGGCGAGCGCCCGAGGATCGCGATCACGCGAGACGTCCCCGTCGCGCTGACCACCTTGTATCCGAGCTGCGAACCAGCCGGTCGACTCTTCCTGCATGCGCCGCAACTTCTGGGCGACCTCGGCATCCTCGCCGGCCAGTTCGACCGCCGTGTTGCCAATCAGGCAGCCGCGGCGCTGTGGTTGAGCCAGGTCGGAGTCGACGACCGATTTCAGTGCGTTGCGCAGGCATTCACGGGTGGACCCTGGGTGGTCGAGGAGTTGCTGAGCCACCTCGGCGATCTGCTGGTGATAGAGGTCCAGGCAGCGGTTGAAGAGCTCTCGCTTGCTCGTGAAGGCGTTATAGAGACTGCCCTTGGCAACTCCGGTAGCCGCGGCCAACTGAGCAGGCGACGTACCGCCGTACCCGTGACTCCAGAACTCCTCCATCGCCCGCGACAACACAACGTTGTCGTCGAACGCTCTCGGCCTACCCACTAGTCGACCGTACCCAGTTCTAGACCTCTGGGTCAAGAATCTGCGCCAACAGCCTCATAGTCAGCACCATCTAGGGCGGCTGAGTTTCGTCCTAATCGGTTGAATTAGATGCGTTGAGGTGGCTCCGCTGGGCCTGATGGTGGGTACACGGACGGGTTCGGCTTGCCGGCCATCAGGTACGGCCATCCGTCCGGCCGCGACAGGGCCCTGCGTCGGTCAGTCATCCTTGCCACCGCGGCCAGCGGAGGCCAGGGGGGTGGTCACTGTGTGGCCATCGGCTGGCCAGCGAGTGGCCAACGACGGTCAGTGGGTGGCCACCGTGTGGCCAACGATGGCCACCCGGTAGTGACACGGGTGGCCATCGAGAGCGGTCAACCCCACTGGCCGCTAGCCCACATCTGGCCACCCGGTCCCACTTAGTCCTGGGCTGTCCGCGCGTTGATCTGCGCATCAGGCTGGACTGCCGACCAAAGAGGTAGTCCAAAGTTCAAGGGGGAAAGAATTTGCTGATCCGCCTATACCCCGCGAAGGGATACGTCGTGCGAAAAAGGGCTCGCTGTTCAATTCGGACAGTCCCGGAGTGTTCTTGGTGGGAGAATTTCGGTCGGGTTGGTGGAACAGGTCGCGCGATTTATAAGCGGCTTCAATTGACGGGGAAGCATCAGCACATCGACAAGCGGCGAGAGGTCAATCTCCTCAGTTGTTGAATTCTAGCGAGACTACATCCATTCTACTTTTGAGTTGCAATAATTCGCAAACAATTCTATATGAGCTTTGGAGGTATTTTATTTGAGCGGTTCAGGAATTTTTTCAGTGGCGTGGACATTTTCTTGCGTGCTGTGTAGAGTCGCCGCTGCACGGCTGATCGACTTGGCGCTTGAGGGTGCCAGGGATTCGTTTCCACGTGATGTGACCGTGGTTAGCGTCGATTGGGGTTTAGCGCCTTCGGCCCGCTAGTGTGGGTGAGGGCGGATCGACTCGCAATGCTTCCGGAATATGCTTCCGAGCCCGCGAGGATGTTCCTCCACGTGATGGCACCGTGGTTGGTTCCGATCAATCCAGCATTACCACACAGGATTTCGTCGTGAGGTCTTAGCCGTTGCTAGGAGTTCAGACGTCTTGGCCCCCCTAGGAGAGAAGTTCGATGGCTACCACCACAGCAGACACGCGGCGTACGTGCGCCGTGGTGTCGATGCTGCGGCGCGGGTGGCTGTCGGCGGCGGGGTCGCTGTCGTTCGGGAAGATGTTGCTCGGCGCGGCGATGTTGTGGATGGCGGCGACATTCATTTCCGCTCAGGTTGCTTCTGATTCGACGGTGTCGAATGTGGCCGAGGGAGGCACCGTTCAACTGGTCGCTTACTCGGACCAGGATTCCAACGCGGACGCTGAGGAATCCGATTGGTCGTTTTCTTTCAGCGGCGGCGAGCCCAAGCAGGCGCCGGTGAGTAACAGCGGCGGCCAGCGGACGACTGGACTGGATGGCCACGTGGCCACGATGGCCACGGCCACGTCGGCGCGGTCATTGGCCGAATTGCGCTCCCGGTACCAGTCTGTGGCCACCGAGCAGGTGGCCACAGAGTCGGTCGAGTGGCCATTCCTCAGTGGCCACGATGGCCACGCGGCCGGTGGCCAGCAATCGGTCGCCACCCCGTCGGCGGACAGTGTGGCGGGCTCCGGCGAGGCCAAGTTCCAGACGGGTAGATGGGCGATCGACCCGATGCTGGAGCTCGTCTCCAATCTGATCGATAGGATCGCCAACGCGGCCGCTAATGGTCCGCCCATCAGCGGCCGCAAAGGATCGTCGTCGGACGGTAACGCGCTCTACGAGCCGGAGCGGGTCAAGGAACACGAGCAAGCGAATGCCGGGATCGTCGGCGCGCCGAGTCGGACGCTCGCGGCGCCCGTGGAGAGTGAGCGACAGGGCTCCCGGGTGGCTGCCCGCGACGAGTTCGAAGCGGTAGCTCGCCCGGTGGCGCCGCTCGTGCCAGGCCGACTGGAGCAGACGTCTCAGGAAGTCCCCGACGGCATCAACGAGTTCACCAACGGCCACGCCCCGACCAGATCCGCGGCGTACGCGGCAAACCCCACGCGGGACGTCAGTACCCAGGCAGCCGCTGACGGGACGGACGCAGCGGGAGAGGCCGACCGGATCGTCCAAGCTAACCAGAAGCTGACGGATGGCGGCGTCGCCGACACCGAGCGGCTGCGCTCGTGGGCCGGACAACTGGCCACGACCGACCCAGACATCGGCGCTTCCACCCGGCCCACGGTGCGGACGGTGGCGCACCAGGGCATCGGACGCGGTGTGATGTTGAAGGCGCCGGCGGCCGAGCAGGTGGATCGGGTGATGGACGGCGTCGTTGATCTGGTCTCAGGCGTCGTGGGCATCGTGGCCGGTAGGCAGGCTGGCTCACATACCCGGACCGCGTTGACTGAGCTGACCGGGGGGGTGTCCGCCGCGCTGGCGGTCGGCAACAAGCTCAACAAGCACAGCGGTGCCGGCACCGGCTCGAGCGTTGACCAGCTCGCCATGCCCGAGCGCGCCCCCAACCACATCTCGCACTCCGGGTCGGGTCTCGTGCCGGAGAGCTCCCAGCAGCCCATGGTGTGCCTGGCATCGGGATGCACCGACCGTGACCCGAGCCTGATCGGCCACCACCCCGCTATCGGTGGCGGTCGCGGTCCCCCGGCCGCGCAGCGTCCTCACCACCACGACAATCCCTCCGAGAACGACCCGGCTTCCTGGTCGAGCAACCGCTCCCGACCTGGCGGCACGGAAAACTTCATCAGCGCGATCCTCGGTGACACGCTGGGGTTCGTTCGGGACCTAATCGGCAGCCTCCCCCACGGTGGTGGCGCCCACGACCGGCCCTCCCACCAGGGTGGCCACACCGACCAGATCATTAACCGGGCCCGCGACTTCGTCACCGACCGGGTCGAGCCGATCGGGAACGGCAAGGGCAGCACCGGCGGCGCGGGCCAGACGCCGCAGACGCCTCGCACCGGCCACAGCCAGCACGAGTCCCGGCGCTCGCTACAGGACCTCGGCCAGACCGCCAGCAAGCTGACCGAGGGGTTCGTCTCCGACCTGCTCGAGGTGGTTGGCGTCGACAAGGGCTCCACCGGCAACGGCGGCGGCTCCAGCCAGACCCCGCGGAAGCCGAGCACCGGCAACCAACAGGGCAATCTTGGTCAGGCCATCAACCAGCTGACCAACCACTTCGTGTCCGGATTGCTGGAGCTGCTCGGCGGAGGTAATCCCGGCACCGGGAACGGGCAGGGTGGCTCCGGGCAGCATCGTCTGCCTGCCAGCCACGGCAGTGGCGCCCAGCAGCAGTTGTCCGCTGGTATCGCCGAGTTGGCCAATGGGTTCGTATCCGAGCTGCTCGAGCAGGTCGGCGTCAGCGAGGGCTCGAACGGCAACGGCGGCAACGACGGCGCCGGTTCCGGTCGGGCCAACCAGCGGCCGCAGCAGCGCCGGAACCTAGACAAAGCCCTCGACAACTTCGTCAACCGCGCCTCGGGCACCGTCTCTGAGGTCGCGGATAAGGACGCCGGACAGCAGACCGAGCAGGCCCTGAACGGGGTGTTCGAGCGGTTGCTGGCCGGTGGTGGTTCGGGTGGCGCTGTTGATGGGGGCGGCGGCAACCAAACCAACCAGAAGGACAAGCTGAACGAGCTGACCGGAGGCTTCCTGTCGGATCTGCGCAAGATACTCGGCGGGTCGCGTCCGGGCGGTGCCCAGAGCTCGGATGGCCGCGGGGGCGAGCGGCGCCACCAGTCCCGCTCCCCGGGCACAGACGATCTGGACGGCCTGGATGACGTGGTGTCGCGGTTCGTCGATGGAGCGGCCGGGATGGTGTCGAAGATCGCCGACGGCAAGGCCGGGCAGCGGACTGAGCAGGCGTTCGACGAGCTGCGCGACCGGCTGCCCGGAGGCCTGCAGGGTCTGCGGCCGGTGCAGGCCGAGCGCAAGGCGGGAGGGAGTATCGCCGGTTTGGTCCGGGGCCACCAGGACCGGGGCGGGTCGATCGGTGACTCGGTGACCGACTTCCAGTCCGACCTGTTCGACCAGATCGGCCTCGGCGGGATCGCCAACGACGTCGCCGGGAAGAAGGCCGCGAAGAGGGTCAACAAGGCACTGGACGAGCTGGCCGACCAGTTCACCCAAGCGTTCGGCCACGGCGGCCGGCCCGGCAACAACGGCGGCGGCCAGAACGGTCAGAACGGCGGCGGGCAGTCCGGCCAGAACACCGGCGCTGGCCAGCATCCCGGTGCCGGCCAGCAGGTCGCGCAGAACATCGGCAAGCTGACCAACAACTTCGTCTCCGAGCTACTGCAGCTGCTGGGCGTCAAGGGCGGCAACAGCAACGGTGGCGCCAGCAACGGCAGTGGTTCCGGCCAGAGCACGCTGAAGCTGAGCAACAACAGCAGCCAGCAGAGCGGCCTGGGCCAGGCGATCAGCCAGTCGGTCAACGACTTCCTGACCGACCTGTTCGGCAAGCTCAGCATCTCCCGCCCGAACAGCAACGGCCAGGGCCAGGGTCAGCAGTCCCAGCAGCGGCCGACCCAGCAGAACAACCTGAGCCAGGCCATCGGCAAGCTGACCAACAACTTCGTCTCCGGCCTGCTGGAGCTGCTTGGCGTCAAGGGCGGGAACGGTTCCGCCAGTAACGGCAGTGGTTCCGGTCAGGGCACGCGGAAGCCGACCCAGCGCCCGAGCCTGGATGAAGCCCTGGGCAACTTCGTCAACCTCGCGTCCGGGATCGTGTCCCAGGTCGCCGGCAAGGACGCGGGCGAGCAGACCCAGCAGGCCCTCGCCGGCCTGTTCCAGCAACTGTTCGCCGGCGGTAACGGCTCCGCCAACAACGGTGGCGGCCAGAACAGCTCCGCACAGCAGCGCCCGTCCGCCAACCAGAACAACGGCAACCAGAACAGCGGCTCCGGCCAGCAGCTGGCCGCCGGGATCACCAAGCTGACCAGCAACTTCGTCTCCGAGCTGCTGAAGCTGTTGGGCGTCAAGGGCGGCAACAGCAACAACACCGGTTCTGGCCAGAGCGCGCAGAAGCCGAGCAACAACAGCCAGCAGAGCAGTCTGGGTCAGGCGATCAGCGAGTCGGTCAACGACTTCTTGTCCGACCTGTTCGGCAAGCTCGGCATCTCCCGCCCGAGCGGCAACAGCAACGGCCAGGGCCAGGGTCAGCAGTCCCAGCAGCGGCCGACCCAGCAGAACAACCTGGGCCAGGCCATCGGCAAGCTGACCAACAACTTCGTGTCCGATCTGCTGCAGCTGCTCGGCGTCGGCGGTAATGGCTCCGCCAACATCGGCGGGAACGGCGGGGGTTCGGGGCAGCAGCGGCCGTTGAGCGTGGAGCAGGCGCTGGGGAACTTCAGCGACCTGGCTTCCGGTCTGGTGTCTCAGGTCGCGGGCGACGAGGCGGGGGAGCAGACCGGGCAGGCACTGAACGGGATGTTCGGCCAGTTGCTGTCGGGTGGCGGCCGGAGCAGCCGGCACGGCGGGTCGGATGACCCGGGTCCGTTCTCGGATGACCCGGACTATTGGGAGGGCCTGTACTACGACGCGTTCATGGCCGAGGCCAAGGCCGCCGGCCAGCAGCAACAGGCCCAGCAGCAGGGTCAGCAGCAGGCCGAGCAGCCGATGAGTGTGGAGCAGGCGCTGGGCAACTTCAGCGATCTGGCCTCGGGGCTGCTGTCCCAGGTCGCCGGTGACGACGCCGGGCAGCAGACCGGGCAGGCGCTGGACGGGATGTTCGGGCAGCTGCTCAGCGGTGGTGGGGCGGGTGGCGCCGTTAATGGGGGCGGCGCCAGCCAGTCCACCCGCCGGGCCGGCTCGGTCGATGAGCTGACCGAGGACTTCACCGCAGACCTGCGCAAGGCGCTCGGCGTTTCCCGCGGGAGCACCGGCCGGGGCGCGGATGCCCGAGGTGGCGACCGGCGCCAGTCCCGCTTCGCGAACGGTGACGAGCTGGAGGGCCTGGACGAGTTGCTGTCGCGGTTCGTCGACGGCGCGTCCGGGATGGTGTCCAAGATCGCCGGTGGCCAGGCGGGGCGGCGTACCGAGCAGGCTCTCGATGAGCTGCGTGAGCAGTTGACCGACATCCTGCGCGGCCACGGTGAGGGCCGGGGTGAGGGTCGGCGGTCGGTGCGGGCTCAGCACAACACGGTCGGGAAGATCACCGGTTCGATGCGGGGCGGCAAGGACCGGCCGGGGTCGATCGGTGACTCGGTGGATGAGTTCTTGTCCGATCTGTTCAAGTCTGTGGGTCTGTCCCGCTCGTCCAACAACGGCCAGGGCCAGTCCGGGCAACAGCACAACCAGCAGGGCCAGGGCCAGCGGGGTGGGTTGGCCGAGCAGATCACCGATCTGACCAACGACTTCGTCTCCGACCTGCTCAAGGCTCGCGGCGTGTCCGGCGGCAACTTGAACGGCAACGGCAACAACAGCTCCGGTGGCGGCTCGAACACTGGGAACGGGACGCGGCCGGCCACGCTGGATGACTTCGCGCAACTCCTGGGTGGGATGACCGATGTGGTGTCCGGGCTGGTTGGTTCGGTGGCCGGGCAGCAGGCCGGCGAGCAGGCCCGCCAGTTGTTGACCGCCGCCGCCCAGGACGTCCTCGACGCGCTGGCCGCCAGCGGCCGCTACGGCCAAGGCGCCGGGCAGGGCGGCGCCGGGCAGAACCCGGCCGGGCAGGACAACAGCTGGAGCCTGAACAACGACGGCCAGTTCGCCGGCACGCAGTGCGAGGGTGACGTCGAATGCGTTCTCGCTAACGGTGACTTGCAGTCCCGCCAGCCGCGGTCGCTGTCCAACCGCGGCCCGCCGCAGCTGCTGAACGATCCCGCCAACCAGAACAGCGACCAGCCCGTCTATTGGTGGGACACTGAAGCCTCCACCGCCAAGGCGCTGGGCGACCGGCTCGCGGTGATCCAGGGCCAGAAGAGCCTGGACGCCGCCAAGGCCCAGCTTGACGAGAAGAAGCTCAGCCAGGCCGACTACGACAAGCAGGTCGCCGCCCAGGAGGCGCTGCGGACCACCGCCGACCAGTCCGCCGGCCAGCTCGACCCCTACAACGCGCAGCTGCTCACCGATGTCGTGTCCGGCCAGCAGAACCTCGGCGCCGCGAAGGGCCAGCTCGACGAGGCGCGCAAGCAGCTGGATGCCGGCAAGATCACCCAGGCCGCGTACGACGAGCAGGCCGCCGCCTACAACGACCACCGCGACACCGTCTTCGACCAGACCGCCGAACTACGTGCCGCCACCGGGTACGGCCGGGCTCCCAGCGCCAACGCCGGCTACGACGGTGCCGGCGCCGCCTGCTCCAACTCCGGCGCGTTCGCCGAGTGCTCGGTCGCCGCGATCGACCCCGCCACCGGCCGAGTCAAACGCGACCAGAGCTTCTGCCTGGTCGGCATCTCCGGCTGCTCAAGCAGCGTCACCGCCGGCGACCGCACGGCGAACGCGTTCTGCGACCCGGCCAAGGGCTGCGGCACCGACACCAAGGCCGGTGCCACCACCGCCAACACCACCTGCGGTGTCGGCGAGTGCAACCTCAGCAGCACCGCCGATTCACAGGGCGTGGACACGTTCTGCCAGGCCCGCAACGGCTGCACCGAGAACGGCCGCACCCCGACCCTGCCGGACGACACCGACCTGGCCGGTCTGATCAGCGCGGGCAAGAAGGAGGGCTCTGCTGAGGGGTATGCCCAGACCACCGGCGCCTGCACCAAGGACTGCGCCCTGGCCGGCTACGCCACCATCACCGAGGCCGGCGCGGACTGCGCCACCCGCAACGGCACCTGCGACACCGCCTCCACCGGCGCCCGCACCCGCGAGGACGTCCCGGACGACGAGACCAAGGCCCAAGCAGCCGAGCGCCGCAAGGCCAACGATTCCGCGACCAGCAAGGCGCACTGCGAGGTCACCACCGTCGGCTGTGACACCACCACCACAGTGGCGGCCAAGCTGGACGAGACCACCGGCCGCTACGGCTGGCAGGCCCTGCCGATCGACGGCGACACCAGCGCTGACACGAGCGACGCGCCGGCACCGACGGCCGAGGCCGCCGCCCGCTGCGCGCAGGGTGCCACCGGTTGCAAGGGCAACGCCGCCACCAACACCGACGGCCGCACCGAGAAGACCACGATCACCAAGGCGCAGCCGGCGGTGCTCAACAGCGCCGGCGCCCAGGTTGCCCCGGCCACCGCCGAGCAGACCAACACCGACGTCCAGTCCCGCAACGGCGCCTCCAACTGCCAGATCAACGGCGGTGACTGCGTCGCCTCCTCCGGTGGTGACGAGGGCCAGGGCTCGCTGAGCGCCAGCAACATCAAGTGCGACCAGGCCGCCGGCTGTGGCGGCGCGGCCAACGCCGCCACCCACGCCGAGGTCACCGCGGGCCTGAACAACACCACGGCGACCCAGGCCACCGGCGCCTTCCACCAGTGCACCGCGAACGCCACCGACGGCGAGTGCGCGGTGGACGCCTCCTCGACCGCCACCAACAACGGCACCCCGGTCGACCTGGCCACCCAGCCCGCCACTACCGCCGGTCTGCCCGCGCCCGCCCCGGTTGACGTGCCCACCGAGCTCGCCAAGGGCCTGACCGCGAACAGCAACACCTACGCCGCCCTGCACTGCACCTCCGCCGACTGCAAGGGCAACCTCAACGGTTCCACCTCCGGTGGGGTGCCCGGTTCGAAGGACAGCGTCGGCGCCACGAAGTGCGAGGCGCACGGTGCTGGTGCCGACTGCAGCCAGGCCGTGTCCACCGAGGTTGCCTACCGGGAGGCCAGGGAGGCCGGGCTGAACGGCGAGCCCGCCACCCCGGCCGGCACGGTCAGTGCCAGCCACGCCGACTCGCAGATCCGTTGCGCGAACACCAGCGAGGCCGAGTGCGGCGGCCGCTCGTTCACCGAGACCTCCGCGCTGGACACCGCGGTCTCCCCGCACCGGCGCGGTTCCTCCACCGCCAGCGACTGCACCGTGAAGGACGGCAAATGCCTGGGCCAGGTCTCCTCCGACGCCTCCACGGTCACCGACTACATCAAGCTCGGCGCGGACGGCAAGCCGCTGCCCGGCCAGCCTACCGCCGGCCCGACTTCCACCTCCCGCGCCGCCGCGAGTGTGGACTGCCAGACCACCACATGCCAGGGCAGCGCCCACACCGCCTCCGCCGCCTTCGACGGCGCGGTGGACGGCGGCAAGCCGCGCACCTCCGAGTCCACCGTCGGCTGCGAAGCGGGCGCCACCCTCTGCCAGGTGCAGACCCTGTCCAACGCCTGGACCGGCGCCGGCGCCGCACTGACCTACGCCGGTGATGACGCCACCCCGAACGCCGAGCGACTCGACACCGGCCCGTCGGCCGCGTCAGTCGCGGGCGGCAAGCTGGTCTGCGGACAGGGCGGCGAGTGCGGCGGCGCGAAGATCACCCTGACCGCACTGGCCACCAACCCCGGCGTCTCCGACGCGCCGCGCGGCAACCGCGCCGAGGGCTCCTGCGCCGACGCCTCCGGCGGCGCCTGCACCGCAGTGGTCAACGGCGCCGCCTCCTCCAGCCCGGACGCCAGCTCCATCGCCCCGATGGTCCAGGACCAGCCAACCAGCAACGCCGCTGTGACCAGTGACAACATCAGCGGCGGCCAGGGCGGCGAGGGCGCCAACGCGGATGCGAGCGCAGGTCAGGGCGCGACTGGTGCCCCACAAGACCAGAACCCGCGCGGCCAGGGTGGACCGGTGCCGCACCAGCCAGCCACCGCACCCGGCTCCTCCGCCAACGCCGGCGGCCCCACCGTCGCAGGCGCTTCCAGCTGGTCCAGCGCCTGGGCCACCCTCGACTGCGCAGGCGGCGCTCAGGGCTGCTCAGGCACCGCACGCAGCGCCGCGGCCGGGCGCGACGGCCCGGACGGCCTCAACGGCGCGGGCGGCACTCGCGGACCACCCGAGGGCGAGACCAGCACATCCGCAAGCTGCGCGGACGGTCAGGGCGGCTGCCAGGCGCACACCAGCTCCACTTCGGGATCCGGCCAAGTTGTGGCCGACATCATCGCCGAGCAGCGCACCACCGCTGTCCAGCAGACAAGCGAACAGGCAGAGCACACCCGGCGGCGATCCGACCAAGCGGCGAACGCCGCCGCGCGGCCCGGCGCCACCGACGAAGAGAAGAAGGCGGCCACCGATGCCGCCAAGGCCTTCGACGACGCACAACATGCCGCCACGGCGGCCACTGACCTGAGCAAACAACCAGTTACCAACCCGCCGGCGACC
The DNA here is from genome assembly GCF_039543365.1 of Actinospineispora eucalypti. Classification (NCBI taxonomy): domain Bacteria; kingdom Bacillati; phylum Actinomycetota; class Actinomycetes; order Pseudonocardiales; family Pseudonocardiaceae; genus Actinospineispora; species Actinospineispora eucalypti. The sequence goes on along the minus strand of NZ_BAABJP010000014.1, from coordinate 28,545 downwards.
TTGGCCCAGTCCACAGCATTGGCGCGCTGTGGGCAGAGCGACTGCACCGTTAGAACCACCGGCGACACCTCTGGACTGCCGGGCAACGCGCACACCGACGCCACCTGCACCGCCGCGGCGCAAGGGTGCTCGACCGGTAGCGACACCACCGCTCTCACCGCGCGAAACGCCGACCAGGGCGAGGACGGCAAGCCCGTCCCGGGATTCATGGGCAACGGGCAGGCCACCTCCCGAATCGCCTGCCCCCAGGCCGGCTGCACCGGCGCCGCGACCGGCTCCTCGCACCCCACCGCCGGGCCAGCAGACCAGCAGGCCCGGACCAGCGCCGACGGCGACACCCGTTGCGATGGCACCACTCCTTGCCAGGCCAGCATCACAGTTGGCTCCACCACCTCGGTCGCCACCACCGGCACCAGCACCGGGGCAGGGACCGCCACCAGCTACGTATCGGTGGCCTGCAGGAACGAGCGCGAGGAAGGTTGCGCCACTCGCGCCACCAGCGCCACTGAGGTGGCGAGCGGGACGGACGTGCACGCCAAAGCCACCGCGACCTGCCAGCGCACGGGCGACTGCCAAGCCGGCACCAGCGGCACCTCCGCGCGGGACTTCGCCGAGGTGACCGCCGGCTGTGCGGGCACCGGCTGCGCCACACACACCGAAGGCAGCGCCAGCGCCCCCACCGAGGGCGGCACGAACACGGCTACCTCCGGCACCGACTGCACCGCCGCCGCGAAGGGCGAATGCACCGGCCTGAGCCGCGTCGCGGCGAGCAACGAGTACGCGCTGGCCGGCGCCAGCTGCGGCGGTGATGGCTCGAACTGCTCGTACTCCTACCGGTCGGAAAGCCACGCCGCCGCGGCCGGGGCGCAGGCCGACGCGGTCGGGTACGGCCAGGGCGGAATCGGTGGCGGCCAGGTGGCCACCTCCGCGTCCGCGATCGCAGACTCGGGGTACGCGGAGGCCTCGGCGTCGTGCCAGGGCAGCGAGGGCACCAGCTGCTCGTACTCGTACTCCGCGTCGGCGTCGGCCTCGGCCTCGGACCCCGCGTCGGGAGCGTGGGCCACCGCCTACGCGGCGGGCTCCGGGGGCGGCGAGATGGGCGCCGGCGGAGTCGCGGTATCCGCTGAGGCGCACGCCGAGGGGAGCGAGGCGCAGGCGTCCGCGTCGTGTGTTGGCGCGGAGAACTGCACCTCCACCTACGCCGCGCACGCGGAGGCCCATGACCGCTACGACGTGGCCCCGACCTGGGACGAGCCGGGTGGGTTCTGGAGTGCCGACGGCTCGGGCACCTGTTCGGGCTCGGGCAACGGCGGTTGTGGTGTCAGCGCGTGGGCCAGTGCCGGCCCCGGCGGGAGCGGCGGCGCCAGCTGCAGCGGCGACTGCTCGAACTTCGTCGAGGAAGCGGGTGGACCCAGCGGCTTCACCCAGACCAGTCCATCTGGTCGGGAAGTGGCGGCGGCGCAGGCGGCGGCTGCCGCGGCGGCTGAAGCCGAGGCGACTTCGGAGGACGGCGGAGGTGGGGACGTCGACGACAGCTGGGCCAGCGCCGCCATGGTGGAACAGTCCGAGCCGGTCGACGACGGAACCGGGGACAACCTGGTGGTCGGCGCGGTGCCGAAGCAGGTCGCCCGCCCGACCCTACAGACCAAGGACGCCGGCCAGGCGAACCCCAACCCTGCCGTAGTGGTCTACGACAACCAGCCACACCAGGTGGGCAATGACGGCGGGCCCAAGGCCAGCTACAACCCAGGCGCCCCACCCGACAGCCGATTCGTCGCCTCCGTGCCCGTGGCCCAAGGCGACGCGCGTCGCCACGAGGTTGGCGGCGAGACAAGCGCCCGGATCACCCGGCAGGCCTCGGGCGTCACCCAAGCCTCCTGGGGCGGAGCGAACGGGCACATCGTCGACGGCCGCACCGGTGCGCGCATCGACGTGACACAAGGCCCGGCGAAGGGCGTCAGCACGATGAAGATCCTGGACCGGCCGCGCGCGCCGTTCGAGGGCACCTTCAACGGCTGGGTCAAGAGCTACACCGGCCCCAACATCGACCTGCCGCCCAGCGTGAAAGCGGTCAACCCCGGCGCCCCCGGCGTGGACACGCTCACCACCTTCGGCACCTGGGCACGATTCGGCGCCGGGCCGGACGGTCAGGCGAGATTCGAGTTCGACGGCTCCGGGCGCTTCGGCTCCGCCGAGGGCGATCGCCTCAACCTGATCTCGGGCGCGGCGGACATCCACACCCGTAACAAGGACGGGGTCGGTGGTCACCTCACGGTGCGGAGCGTGGGCAGCACACCGGGAACCGGCGAGATCACCAGTGCCGAGGGCGCCACGCTGCGTTGCGACCTCTGCACCGGCGATGGCGATGACCCTGGCTACGCCACCCACTTCATGCCGACCGAGGTCGGCAAGGGCGGCATGAACGCGTGCAGCTCAACTCGTGGCAGCTGCACGGGCCGGGGCGGTCCAGTGCCGGGCTCCAACCTACGAGACGAGCAGTACGGCGCTGTGGACTTCCACGGCGACGGCAAGGGCAAGTTCGAGTTCATCCAGCAACTGCGCGGCGCGGACGGCAGCGATGGCTGGGCGGTCGCCTTCACCCGAGGCAACGGCTACGTCCAAGGCCAGGACGCCTACGGCAACTGGATCCGTGCTGAGGGCAACGGCGGCGGCACCAGTCTGCGCTACATGATGGCCGACGGATACAACCAGGGGCAGTCTTGCGCGGGCGGTTCCGCGGGGTCGGCGGTCGGGGGCGGCTGTTCAGGCTCCGACCCGGTCAACCCCACCGGCAAGCCAGGCGAGCACCTGCGGCTGAAATGGGTCAACCCGACCCAAGACGTCACCGCGGCGCTCGGCATGTCCGAAGACGGCATGGGCCGACAAGACTTGATCTCCCGCGCCACCGCGGTGGCCCGCTACACCGGGGCACAAAGCCATACCCGGTGGGTGGCCGAGGTAGGCAATAATGCGATGGCACCGGTCGCCCAGGCTATGAAGGACACCCTGGCTAAGGGCTACCTGACCCCGGACGAGGTCGCGGCGATCTCCCAGATGGCCGACCCCACACTGGTCTCCCGGATGGCGAAAAACCGCGACGAATTCGCCGTATTCATGGCGGTGAGCGCCACTCAGCGGCAGAGCACCGAGGATATTGAGCGCCAGCTGGGCGGTGACCCGAACCTGGTGGCCGCGATCAACGGGCGCCCCTTCGACCCGAATAACCGTGTCGGGGAAATCGAGAAAGCCAAGAATATCTTGCTCAACCAGCAGGCGAAATCGAGCCAGCTGCAGAACCAGCTTGCCGGCCTGCAGCCACTGCGCGACGCCTACCAGCAGGCCGTCGTTGACTACCAGCAGGGCAAGATCAGCCACGCCGATCTGGACATGGCCGCGAACGCGCTCAAGGAACAGGAAGCTCCCCTCCGCGCGGAGCTGGACAAGTCGCAGGGGGTACTTGAGCAATACGACTTGGCGGCGGCAGGGCTGGCCAACGATCCGGTGTACGCGCGGCACATGGGGCTGGCCAAGCAGAACGCGGACGCGGTCGCCGGATTCGTGGACAAGTTGCCGGAGCCCACATCGCAGGCTGAAGTGGATGCCAACGCTCGAGTCGCGGCCATGGCTGATTCGATTAAGGCCGGTTATGACGCCGCCACGGTCGCGCCCCGCCTGCCGACCAGCCGGCTGCACGACATGAACCTGCCTTCTACCGGCCAGCCGGACTTGGCGCTGGCTATGCGTTCGGCGGTGGGCTACGACACGCTCGTCGCGCTACAGCATTTAAAGAACAGCCCGTTTGTGCACGAGAACAACATCTACTGGACTCCCGACGAGCTGTCCGAACGGGCCGCCACCTGGAGCCCGGCCAGCATGTCAGATTTGGCCAACGACCCGTTCTCGCCCGACCCATCGACGATGGCGAAGATCGCGCGCCTGCCCGGTAACCCGACCAGCGTCGAGGACTTCGAATCAGTCATCGCGGGCGCCCCGGGCACCCCCGGACGCGAGGCAATCCTGGCCAACTTCTACAGCAAAGCCAACCAACGAGAGGGCAGCTACAACGGACTCCGCGCCATGATGGCGACCGACCAACAGACGCGGCTGGACCAGCGGAAGGAAGGCAACAGCTTCGGCGGGTTCTTCCGGTTCTACTACGAGCACCCGCAGATCGTCGCAAAGAACGACCTAGTTGAATTCAATAACAGGCACGGTGCCGGCACGAATCACTTCCAGACCAACTGGCAACGTAGCCGGATCAACGTGATCGATAGCCTCTCCGGCATGGCTGGTCGGCTGGTCGGTGCCTTTGGCATCCAGTATGGGAACGGATTCCAGCACGGCATCAACCTGCACGGGGTCCATATCGGCGCCACGGCGTGGCACCTGGCGGGGCTGCCGAGCGCTCCGGGTCTGCCGAGGCAATCCGGGGAGACCGACGAGCAGTACTGGACCCGTATCAACCCGTTCAACGCCGAGGTGAAGAACCTGGTGATGGAGCCGGTCCACCTCGCCACCGGTGGATGGCGCAATTTCGGACACATGATGTTCACCGATCCGTTGGGCACGATAGTTACCGCCGCTGGACCGGTACTGATGGTCACCGGCCCAGTCGCCGGCATGTTGGGCCGTGTCGCGGGCCGTGCCGCAGGCAGGGCGGGAACCCTGCGTCTGGAGCTCGCCGACCTGCCGACGAGCGCCGCAGCCAAGACCAGGCTCTCGTTGGAGCACAAGGCCGCGACATGGGAGCAACGCGCCTATAACTGGGGCAACTGGGCCATGGTGGTTGACGCACCCAACATGGTGGCCCGGGCGCCGGTCAAGGCCCTCGAGCTCCCGGTCCGAGCCGCCGCGCTGGGGGCGCAGGGCGGGCTGAGACTTACGTCGCGCGGGGTCAACGCGCTCGGCCACGGCGCCACCTGGCAAGGGCTCAAGACCAGCCTGCGGGAAGGCAAGCTTGGCGGGCTGATCGACGCGGACGGTGCTGGCTCCGGCTGGGTTAAGGCCTCGGACAAGCTGCACGGCCTGTCTGACGCGATCGCCGGTGGCGCCGAGCGGTTCGGCGCCGTTGCCGCGGGCGGCGTGCGGAGCTGGTTCGTCGGCCGGCACGGCGCGCAGCACCGGTTGGGCGTGAACCACACCGACAGTGACTTCCAGACCAAGCAGGCCTACACCACCGCCAGCAACCGGCTCCACGGCCGGCCGAACGAATACGACGCGGTCGGTAATCCGCGTACCACCCACAGAGGCCATGAGTTCGCGACCCGGAATGTTTTCGAGGACCCGGTACGGGCGGCCCGCCAGCGAGGGCTGGACCGGGCGCTGGAGGTGGTCGAGCGAGACCGAGCCGCGGCCGCGGCCAGCGGCTTCGCCAAGGACGCCGCGAAAGCGCGCAAACAAGCGGACAAAGCCGAGGCGAATGCGAAGAAGCTCGCCGCCACCCGGGACGTCGCCCGGGATGCGGCGACCGTCGCCGCGAAGGAAGCGAAGAAGCGCGCCGCGAAGGCGGAGCGCTTGGAGGCCAGGGCGGTCACCGCGCGGCAGGCCGCGAAGGTGGCCGGCGGTGGAACAGCCTTGGTCGCACGGGCCGAGACCGCTTCCGATGCGGCATGGCAGGCACGACGGGAGGCCTACCGAGCGGAGACGAACGCGTCCCGGGCGTCGTACTCGGCGGCCTCCGAGCAGCACGCCGCCACCGATGCCGCGCGGCGGGCCACGGACCTGCGGGCCGAAGCCGATCTGGCCACCAACCTCGCGTGGGGGCAGCGGGCGGGGGCCGGCGGGCTGGAAGGCTCGCTGGCCGGAGCGACTGGCGCCGAGCCCTCGCTGATCGACCGCATCTATACGGCGGTCAGCAAGAACGGCGGCGCGTCGATCCCGGTGGCCGAACTGGCGCGCCAGCTCGGGGTCAAGAAGAGCCACATCCGGTCCGCGATCGAACGGCACAACACCCAGGTGGTGGCCGGCGACGCGCTTCCGAGCCCGGAGGGCAACCTGCGGGTTGTTGGCGGCAATCGGATGCCGGCCCGGGTGGAGCGGGCCGGTGGATCGAACAGCGACCGCGCGACCAGCGCCCTCACCCGGCCCGGTCACAGCGACCCCTCCCCACCCGGTGACGGCACCCCACCGGTGAACGGCTCGAACGGCTCGAACACGGGTGGCGGCGGCTCGAGCAACAAGAGCGGCGGAAACGACCCGGGCGGCATGCCTGCCAGCGGCCGCTCGAGCGGGTCGCACGGATCGGGCGGCCCCACTCAGACCAACCGCCCCGGCGGTACACCCCAGCACGACGGAACCTCGCACAGCGGAGGAGACCCACCGAAGGTCTCCTCGAGCGACTGGAAATCCCGTCCCACCGGGGACGAGCCTCTCGCCACGAAGAAGCACCTCAAGCAGGAGCGCAAGAACGCCGAGAAGCGGCTGCGAGAGGTCAAACAGGAGCGCCGGGACTTCCTGGACCGCCTTGGGAAGGAACTCGAACGGACCGCCGACCCGGAGCGCCGAAAGGAGCTAGACCAACAGCGGAACAAGCACGACCCGAATGTCGAGGACGCCGAAGGGACGCTCGAACAAGCCAAACTCGAATACAACAACTTCACGCTGCTCCGTCGTAACCACGATGCTACGAAGGAAGCGAAACGGGTCTGGTCCGAACTGGGACCAGAACAGTACGAAGCGCTCAACAAGCGCCAGCGGAACGGCAAAAAGCCGCTCAAGGACGCGGAATACCACGCGCTGATCGCTGAGACCATCCGGCGGGTCGAGGGTGACCCGAAGACCGACCTGGGGCCCCGGCTGACCGACGTGCAGCTGGCCGGCATCATCGAGGCCGACCGGGTGATCAATGGCACGAGCTCGCGCAAGTGGGCGGGCGTGGTGCTCGAGATGCGCACCGGCGTCGGCAAGACATACACCGGCATTGTCATCGCGCTGAAGAAGGCGATGGAGAACAAGCACACCGGCGAACGCGGCGTGCACGTAATGACCACATCCCGCGAGCTGGCTATCCGGGACGCGGGACAGCACCAGCGGATCGCCAAACCGCTCGGACTGGACGTCAAGGTGCTTCCGGAGCGGACCGGCCACCTGACCGATCGCCGGGCACAGCAGGCCGAGCTGGCCGAGCGCCGCGCGGCGCACGAGGCCGACGTGACCTGGGGCACGCCCAGCGACTTCGTCTTCGACCACCTCTACGACCAGCGGGTCCCCAACGACCAGCGGGTCATGATGGAGAACCCCAGCCTCGCGCTGATCGACGAGGCCGACATGGTGCTGCTGGACTGGGGTGGCAGCCCATTCCGGATCGCCGAGCCGATCGCCGGGTCGGCCCGTCGCGCCGAGCTGATCGCCGCCCGCGAGTTCGCCAGCCGGCTACACCTGAACGCAGAATTCTCCTTCCGCCGACGCGACGGCGACATCCAGGTCAGCAACGCGCAGCGGGACCGGATCTCCCAGCGACTCGGCCGGCGGATCAACACCCAAGAACTGGCCGACGTCCAGAACGCACTGCGGGCACAGGCCCGCAGGCTCAACCACGACTACATGATTGCCGATGGGGCGCGGATCGAGATCATGGACAACCGCAACGGGCGCGCCATGACCGGCCGGCGGTGGAGCAAGGGGCTGCACGAGGCGCTGGAGGCCAAGCATGGCCTGGGAATCGGGGATGCCCAGCGCACCAGCGCGGACACCACCCTGGCGGAGTTCCTGGACATCTACAGCTCCCGGGTCGGCATGACCGGCACCGCGCGGAGCATGATCGGTACGCGGCTTCGTCCGTGGCGAGACATCACCGACGCCCAGTTCCGTGACCTGTACGGGATGAACGTGCGCGTCCTGCCCTCGCCGTTCGTGGACAGGATGAAATCGCGCGACCGGGTGGTCTACACCAGCGGCGAAGCCCAGCTCAACGCGCTGGCCGCTGACATCGCCGGCCGCAAGAGCGCGCTTCGGATCAAGCAGGGCAAGGGCGACCTCGCGCCAGAGCTGATCTTGTTCCGGACCGCGGCCGAGGTCGAGCACTTCGCCAAGAAGCTGGCGGAGCAGGGGGTACAGCCCAAGGTGCTCAACGCGCTGGACCACCGGCAGTTCGGCCGCAACGAACAGATGGTCATCAACTCTGCCGGTGAGCCCTACTCGGTGACCGTGGCCAGCAACATTATGGGCCGGGGTGTGGACATCAAGCTGGGCGGCAACACGGTGATCGCAGCGGGCGGTCTGCGGGTGACCACCGCCAGTGTCTTCGAGTCCTATCGGGCCACCCGCCAAGGCTTCGGCCGGGCCGCCCGCCAAGGCCAGCCCGGATCAGTCGGCGAGTTCCTCTCGCTGAGCGACCCCATGGTGCGCAGAGTGATCGGCGAGCAGCGGCTGGAGCGGCTGCGCAAGCGGCACGGTGATGGCCCGCTGCCGGAAGAGGTGGCCAACCGGCTGATCAAGAAGACGACCCGGACCCTGGAGCGGAGGCAGGCCCAACAGCTCAAGGCGACGCTGCGCGGCGAGATTGAGCCGGACACCGAGGTGACCGCGACCGTAGACGGTACGACTGGCCACGGTGCCGGCTCGGTGGACAGCGCAGTGGCGCGCGAGACGATCCGCCGGACGATCAAAACCGAGGCCGAGGAGCAGGCCGACGCCGCGGACTCGGCGCGGCGGGCAGATCTCGACGAGCTGGTTAAGGACATGAACGCTGCGTTGCGGGACGGGCTGCGCGCGGCGAGGGAAAGACTCGACAACGTCGAGCAGGACGGGCTGCGCGCGACGTGGGAGAAGAAGCTCGCTCACACGGAGCGGGACGGTGAGACCGCCGCGCTGCGCGACGCCGTCCGGGAGTTGATCGCCGCGCAGTCCGCGATGCGCGACGCGCAGCGCCGATACCGAGCGGCAACCGAACCGGAGCGGTCTGACCCGACCGGCGTCGAGGCGGCCAAGCAGCATGGCACCCAGGCGATGATGGCCGACCACACGGCGAACAAAGCCTCCGAGGAACCGCTCAGCGAAGCGGCCACCGCGTTCGACCAACTCGGCGGTGAGTTTGTCGGTGTCACCTCGAGCCATGTGCGGTTCGCGTACCTGCGGCGGGCGCACGGTGACTTCTCCGGCGCGATCGACGTGCTGACCAACCTGATGGACAGCGCCGCGTACCTCGGCAGGATGTTCGAGGATCAAACCCAGGCGATGGGCTGGGTGCACACCACCGCCGGACAGGCCGTCGCCATCGTGCAGCGCATGCAGCGGATACGCATGGACGCGCGGACCGCGTCGCTTCCTGCCGCCGACGCGCACGAGCTGGCTGGGGTGATGTCTCGACTGGATGTGTTGGTGCGGGAGCTGTCGGTGTACTCGAGTCGGGCGGCCACCGTGCTCGTCGGCTTGGACCTCCGTCACCAGCTCGAGCGGCTGTTGAGCAGCGACGCCCCCGCCCCAGTGGCCCGGAAGTTGTTCGGGCGGGCACTGGCCGGCGAGCTGGCCGCCACCGAGCTGCACCGGCTGCTGGCCACCGGCCAGTGGACCAAGCACGCCCAGGCCGCCCAGGTGATCGGTGACTTCATCACGGCCAAGGGCTGGGATGACTGGAGCATCGGCGAGAAGCGGCGGCTCCGGTATGGGCTGCGCGGCCTGCCCGGCGAGCCACTCGGCCCGCTGAACCACCCGGGCCTTGCCGTGGCGATGGCGGAGTCTCGCGCCGGTGGCCCGGGAGATGGTGCTGCGGAGGAGCCCGGCGCCACCACCCAGAAGCCCGAGCACGACCTGGCCCCATCGCAGTCGGACAACAAGCCAAAGCGGAACAGAGAGGAGACGCCGAAGAACCGTGGCCCACCGCGCGGGCGGAACCGGCTGCATAACGCCGCCTTCTCGGTGTGGGTGTGGCTGGTCGACACCCGCGTTGCGGTGGAACGACTCTTCGGCGACGAGTTCCGGTTCAGCGCGGCTCGGGTGGTTCAGGCGACCGTGCTGACCGCCGGGTTGGGTCTGTCGGTGCTGGCGATCGTCGCCGGCCCGGTGTGGGCGCTGGTGATTCCGCTTGCGTCCACGTTCGGGATGAGCATCCGTGCGGTGTTCCAGCTGATGCGGGTGCTGCCGTTTGACTGGTCGACCCGGCTGGCCAATGTGCGTTGGCTGCATCTGTTTGTGCTGGGCGGGCTGACCGCCACGTTTATCCTGAGCATCCACGCCAACATCCCGACGTCGGATATGAGTGCGTGGGCGTTCTGGGAGACGCTTGGTTTCGCGCTCTCGCACGTCGGGTTCGTCACCGCGTTCACGCTGCCGAGGCTGGCCGCTGGCGACCGGGCGGAGTTCGACCGTAACGCCCGCTCGATGCACCGCCGGTGGGGCCGGTTCGCCACGTTGGTCCTATTCGACATTGCGCACTGGTCGTGGCTAATCCGCCTTGCGTTCGACAAGGGCTACTTGGAGATGGCGCTCCACGGGCACTGGTTGCGGACGGCGATCCTGCTGACAGTCACCTCGATGGCCGTCGCGATCGGCTACCAGGCTTACCACGGCTTCTTCCGGGAGATCCGCAACAACGCTGGTCACAAGATGCCGGGGGCGAGGCGGACTGGCTGGTTCGACGACGGCGCCATGTTGATCGCGTCCGCCGGCTTGATGTGGCTGGACTCCCCATCCGCGACGACCGTGCTGACCGGGGTCCTCGCCGTCATGGCGACCGTCATCCTGTCGGCGATCCTGCGCCGGGGCCCACTCGCCGGCAGCCAGAAGGAGCGGGCACTGGCGCTGTCCGAGAAGGCCCAGAGCAAGGCGTCGGCGCACGAACACGCGCTGGCCCGGCGGCTGAAAGAAGCGTGGAAGCCGGCGCTCCGGGCCTCACTGTCCGCCGCTGGGTCGCTTCGCAGGGTCACTCCGGAGGCGTACGGCTGGTCGAGCGAGCGCGCCCCCGGCGGCTGGATCAGCGGGCCGTCCATCCACCAATGGCGGACGGCCGCCTGGTTCACCACCGCCGTGGTCGGCGGCGCCGGCGGCCTGGTCGCGCTGACCGGTGCGGCCGTGGCGGCCGCCCTGCTGTTCCCGGGTCTGCTGCTCGCCGGCCTGATCACCGTGGCGGCTCGGCCGATCTGGAACCCGCGCCAGGCGCGCGCTCCGCCGGCGCTGGCCATGCTGCTCGCGACGGTGCTCAACCTGCCGATCGCGGCCGTCGCCGGCGGTGCACTGGCGATCCTGATCAGCGGCCCGCTGGGCCTGGTGACCGGCTCTGTCTCTCTGGTCGGCCTGGCGCTCCGCTCGATGTTGCACACCCGAGGCGAGGTAGTGGCCGACGGCTACGACCTGCGGGCCGGGCTGCTGGTCACCGAGGGTCCGTCGGGCCTGACGGTGTACGTGCCGACCAGGCACGGAATCTATTCTGGGCGGTCCCCGCGCGTCGTCGCGGTGGAGATCGGCGAGTTCGGGCCCTCCGATGGAACACCGACCATCCAGTTGCTGCGCGGCGGTCGCCTGAGCCCCGTCGAGTTCACGGCCGGTGGCAGCGGTGGACACATCTACCACCGGGGTACGGCGGTGCGCCTGCAGCTGCGCCGCTTCCTGCCGATCACCTGGCAGCTGTCCCGCGCCGGGTTCGAACAGGTCGGCCCCCGGTTGTGGAGCTATCACCTCGAGGGGAAAGAGGTCTTCGCCCTCATCGACGAGCGGGGCCGGTTGGCCGACTTCTACCAGCTGAGTAGAAACCGCGCGCTCAACGCTCTCATCGCCGGCTCGCGCGTCATCGACGAAGAGAAGATCACCAAGAATGACTCGGAGCGGGCACTCGTCCGGACCCGAGACGGCGAGAAGCTGATCCCCGGGCTGCGCCTGGACGGAGGCTGGCTCCAGTACACGATCACCCTGGACATGATGGGCGCCCTGCGGGTGCAGCTGCGCCGTGAGCCCACCGCCGACGAGCTGCGCCTGCTGGACGGTCCGGTCCGGCAACACACCGAGCCGAGCGGCTTCGTGCGGGGCGGCGACAACGAGACCGCCCTGATCCTGGGCCTGACCGAGATCAACGGCATTTCGGTCGCCGAACTGCAGGCACGGATGACCGCCGGGGTCATGGCGGCGAGCGGCTTCCTGGGCCACACCGACACGCTGCTGGGCACGCTGGCCCGCGACAACGACCTGGTGCACCACCTCGGGCTCACCCACGCCGACCTGTACCGGGCCCTGCAGACGGTGGTCGTGGCCGCCCGCCTCGGCCTGACCCAAGTGATCGTCGGCGGCGAGGTCTACACCATTCGGAAGAGCCAGTGGCGTGGCTACGTCGAGTCGCCGTTCGGTGACCAGCTCGGGTCGCTGGGGTCGGCCGACTACCGGATCACCCACGACGCCAGCGGGCAGTCGTTCGGCATCGCCGCGCTTGCCGTCGAGCTGATCGGCCGCTACGGCTTCTACGAAGGCCCCGGCGTCAGCTACCGCACCGCGCCCGAACTGATCATCGCTACCTTCGCCCACCTGCGCGAGCGGGCCACCGACGAACGGCTGGCCCGGGTCACCGGCGAGGTCAACACGCGCTACGACTGGGAGGACCTGTCCCCGGCGCTGGCCACCGGCCAGATCTCGTTGCGGGAGTTCCTGGACCGCACCCGAGGCACCGGGCTTGGCGACACGCTCTCGACCCAGAAGCTGCTCGCACCGCAGCGGCGGAAGCTGCAGACCCAGCTGGAGGCCATGCTGGACGGGCTGCCGCGGCCGGGCACCGACTGGACGCGGCACATCGGCCGTCGCCAGGGCCTGGGGACCGAGGAGCTCGACGCCTTCCTGAAGGACCTCGAGATGGTCCGGTTGTTGACCGACGAGCACGTGGCCGAGCTGACCGCGAAGGGGCTGGGCCAGCTGCTGGAAGGCCTCGTCGCGTTCAGCTGGCCGGACGCGGACGCGCCGGGTGGCGGCCATATCGTCATCGTGCAGAGTGCCTGGCTGGAGGCCTTCGCGCGGAACGGCCTCGGCCTGAGTTGGCTGGCCGGCGTCCTTGACTTCGAGATCGCGTACCGCATCCAGGACAGGGACGGCCCGCGTCGCGTCGGCATGATGCGCGAGAAGGCGGAGTCCCAGTACCTGCTGGACTGGCTGCGCGACGCCAGGCTGCTTGACCAGATCCGCACCGCCGCCGACGAGCTGGCGCTCAGCTACCACAACACGGCGGTGGGCAACGAAGGCCCCGCGGATCCGAGGGTCACGGCTCGGGAGCTGCTGGACCGGCTCGGCGAACACCCCGCGATCGAGCTGCTCTACACCTGGCTCACCGAGGCCAACCAGGGCGGGATCGTGCACATCCTCGACGACGAGGGCAGCTGGCGGCCGGCCCAGTACGAGCCCAAGGGCGAGGACGCGGTGCGCCTGCAGGCGCTGAACGCCAGCATTGCTCGCTGGACCCGGGCCGTCATCGACCTGTTCGGCGACGGGCCGGACCACCCGCGCGGGTCGCTGCGCATCGCACAGCTCAGCGACGAGCAGACCCGCGTGTTCGAGCTCGCGCAGGAGGCTCGGGATGCCGCGGCCGGAGCCGGTCGCTACGCGGACTGGAACCACCTGCGGCTCAACATCAACCGTGAGGTCAAGCGGGTCAATCGACTGGCTGCCGAGGCGACCGCGCAGGCCGAGCGCGTCGGCCAGCTGCTCACCGCGCTGAACACTGGCAGCGGTGGCGGTGGTTTGGTGATCGGTCTGCCGGGTGAGCAGGTCCAGTTGCTGCTGACGGCCGCCGAGGTGGCCCGGCTGCTCGAGGGCGCTGTCGCGCTGAACAGGGAACTGTTCCCGCATCTGGCACGCGGCCCGCCGGGCGTGTTCACCGACGCCGAACTCGCCGAGCTGGCCGAACTCACCGGCTGGGTCGTCATCACCCACGAGGCGCCGTTGGGTGGGCGGCTGTTGGGCCACGGCGGACGCCGTGGCGACGGCACACCGGTCATCCTGGTCCCCGCATGGGCCGCCAACCTGGTCAACCAGCTGATCAGCCTCGACCCGAGATTCGCCCGCTGGTGGCTGGACGCCCTGCGCCACGGACGCGACTTCCACATCAACACCGGCCAGCACACCGGCCAGGCACATGACCACGACAACGACCACCTCGTCGGCCAGCTCCTCGACCAGCTGCGGGCTTGGCTGGGCTACGCCGGCGAGCGGTTGGGTGACGCATACCAGGCACTGGGCGCGGCCGCCGACGCGAACGTCGGTATCGGCACGGCCGTCGCCGACGTGGTCACCGCGCAACTGCGGCTGTCGCGGCTGTTGGTCAGCATGGACGCCTTCGCCTACTCGGGCTGGCAGCCGGACGGTTACGCGTTCTCCACCGACGCGGAGATCCGTGCCGTGCTCGCCCCGGTGGTGGCCCGGATGGGCGCTGACACCGCGCTGATGATCCTGTCCGACGTCGACGAAGCCCTGACCGGCCCCGAGTCGTCCATGTCCCACCCCTCGCTGCTGCCCGGCGCGGCGACCGTCTTCCACGGCCACACCCTGCTCGGCGCGCTGGCCGGGCTGAACTCCGGCCGCGCCGCTTCCCAGCTGATGGGCTTGTTCGGCGCCCAGCCGGGCGACGCGCTGAGCGTGACCGGCCTGTTCGGCGCCCAACTGCGCCGCCCGGGCGAGACACAGCCGGACACCCAGGCGCCGCTGCTCGACCCGGCTTGGGTCGCGGCTCTGGAGGCCTTCCACAACGAGCACTTCGGCGATGAGCATGCCGCCGTCGGCATCGAACCCATCAACAAGCTGGGCCCGAACGGCGAGCTGCTGATGCGCGCCTACGACTGGATCCACGCGCCCGCCGAAACTAAGACGCGGGCCAAGGAACTAGGCGCCGCGCTGAAGGCCGCCGCTGAAACCGATCCACGCTTCGTCGTGCAGGCTGGCGCCGACGTGTTCGACCTGACCCACCCCCAGGTCCCGGCCTCCAAGATCACCGGATTCGCGCAACTGGTGAACGACCTGCCCGAGAATGTGCGGCCGGTCATCATCTATGGCGGGGACTCCGGCAGCGACTACAACGCCATCAAGGATGCGTTGCGGATCGCCAACGGCCAGATGCCGGACAGCCTGGAGCACCTGCCGCACCTGTTCGACGCCGTCGTCGACCGCTGGGCAGCGGCCGACGACATCATCTCCGTCGCCGTGGCCGGACCACACACCTCCGCTGCCTTCACTGACGCAGCCACTATCCGCGTGCGCGGTCCACCCGGCTACCTGCGGATGCACCTGATCCTCAACCAGCTCCTGCTCGAGCACTGGCTGGGCCAGAAGGACTTGGCGTCCGCACACGGCCACGCGTTGGCCCTGGTGATCAACCATGAGCTGCACGGGGACGGCGAGCAGCACGACCGGCACGCGCGCGCCACGCTCGAACTGCTGGACGCCCTGACGCTGCTCGCCGAGCTCCGGGATCTGTCGGCCGAGCAGTGGTGGATGGGCAAGGAGCTGCTGGTCAGGGCGGCTGCCGCGTTCGGGCGTGCGGAGCTGTGGCTGCAGGGCTTGTCCGACCCGGTCCTGGAGGCCGCGCTGGCCGACGGGTCGGACGCGCTGGCCGAGCTGCGCGAGGCGGACCAGGTCCGGCGGGAGGGCGCGGACGGGGAGCGGCTGTCGCTGGCCGACCAGATCGTGGACTGGCTGGGCCTGTCCCGCGATGTGGAGTTGCCCAGCGAGGTCATGGACATGCTCGGCGGCACCCTGGAGGAGCTGTGGGCGGCGGTGGATTCCTCGCCGATGCTGCTCCGGGGCGAGGCTTCCGGGGAGCCGGTGGTGCGCTTGGCGCCGCCGGGCGCGCTGGAGGCCGGCATGTCCACCGGCCTGGTGGACGGCAAGCTGGTGCTGGAGACCCCGCTGGCTGGCGGCGGCACGTTGGTGTTCGACGGCCGCCAGGCGGCGCGCAGCTCCTGGGTCTCCCAGTCCCACCTGGGGGCCGCCATCTCCGCGTTGATCCAGCACAACGCCGTCGGGCTGCCCACGGTGCTCGACCAGGCGGACCGGGCGCGGTGGCTGCTGGACCTGATCGCGCGCGCGGCCGCCACGCCGAACCCGGTCATCCAGCGCGACGGCGCGCTGGAGATCCGCCGGGTCGATCTGGGCGAGCCGGTGCTCCTCGCTGACTCCGGTGTGACCAGCCAGGTCAGCCTGATCACCTACGAGGTCGAACCCGGCCGGCCGCTGTTGCTGGGCCTGCGAGGGGTCACCCCGGGCGCGCCGCTCGAGCTCACCGACACCGGTACCCCGCTGACCGACGCCGGGGCCTCGGTGGTGGACTTCTACGACCGGGACGGCAAACGGATCGGCAGCGGTGTGGTGATCCGGGCCGCCGGCCCGGGCACGCCGGCGTACGTACTGACCGCCTGGCACGTCGCGTCCGACCCCAGGGTGCACAGCGTCAACCATCAGCCCATCGCCAACTGGGTGACGCTGCGCGACCGCGACTACGGCGAGCTGGCCGACCTCTCCAGCGAGGGCAACGCGGCGCTCAACCACGTCCGCACCCCCGAAGCAGGCACACCGAACATCGACCTGGCGCTGGTCGCCGTCTACAACATCACCGAGCCCGCCGTCGGGCTGCCCGCGGTCGAGGCCGTGGATTGGGTCGCCTTCATCGGCAACCCGCAGGGCCACCGGCTCACCATCCCCGGCCCGATCGGCGAGCGGCTGCCCGGGCACCTGAACGTCGAGGCGCTGGGCGGCGGCGGCCTGTCCGGTGGCCCTGCCGTCACCATGGCGGGTCTGCTCACCGGCATCACCAGCGCCGGTTTCGACACTCTCTACGCCGTCACCGGGTCGCTGATCAACGCGTTCCTGGAACTCGCCATCCCGGTGCTCGACGCACGGGTGGCCGCGCTGGCCGCCGGGCAAACCGTGATCAACGGCGCCGCGCGGTTCGGCCCGACCGGCCTGGACCCGGTCGGTGGTGGGGAACGGGTCGTGCTCACCGGGGGCCAGGCGCTGCGTGTCGGGCGGGGCGCACCCGAGCACACCAACGGCAACGACATCCTGGTCAGCCACGGGCAGGCCTCCCGCCGACACGGCGAGATCGAGCCCGACGGCAAGGGCGGCTGGGTACTGCGCGACATCGGCTCCAGCTACGGCACGTTCGTCAACGGGAAACGCACCACCGAACACACCCTGGCGGACGGCGACCGGATCAGCCTCGGCGGGCCGAAGGCATACGCCTTCGCCTTCGCCGCTGGCGAGGACGGGCCTGGCGATGGCCTGGTGATCGGTCTACCGGGTGAGCAGATACAGCAACTGCTACCAGCCGGTGAGGTGACCCGCTTGGTGGCGGGCGCGACCGCGCTGGACGGAGAACGGTTCCCGCATCTGGCGCGGGGCCCGCCGGGCGTGTTCACCGACGCCGAGCTCGCCGAGCTGGCCGAGCTCGCCGGCTGGGTTGTCATCACCGACGAGGCACCGCTGGGCGGGCGGCTGCTCGGCCACGGCGGCCGTCGCGGCGACGGCAGCCCTGTGATCCTGGTCCCGGTGGGGGCCGCAGGCCTGGTCAACCAGCTGATCGGCCTGGACCTGCGGTTCGCCCGCTGGTGGCTGAAGATGCTGCGTCACGAACGCGACTTCCACATCAACGGCAACCAGCACACCGGCCGCGAGCACGACCACGACAACGACCAGCTGGTCGAGTGCCTCAGCATCCAGCTCCGCACGTGGCTGGCCCAGGCCAGCGAACAGCTGAGCACCGCATACGACACCCTCGTAACCGCCATCGACTCCGGCGACGGTACCGGCACCGCCGTCACCGGCCTGGTCGGAGCGCAGCAACGCCTGTCGGGCCTGTTGACCGGTCTGGATGGTTGGGTCTACCCGGGCTGGGCGCCGGACTATGCGTTCTCCACCGACGCGGAGATCCGCGCCGTGCTCGAAGCGTTGGTGGCCCGGATGGACCCGAGCACAGCGCTGATGATCTTGTCCGACGTGGACGAGGCATTGACCGACCCCGAGTCTTCTATGTCGTACCCCCAGTTGCTTCCGGGCGCGGCCGCCACCTTCCACGGCCACACCTTGCTGGGCGCGCTGGCCGGCCTGAACTCCGGCCGCGCGGCGTCGCAACTGATGAGCCTGTTCGGCGCCCGCCCCGGAGACCGACTCAGCGTGGTTGGTCTGTTCGGCGCCCAAATCCGGTGGCCGGGCGCACTCGAGCCGGAAACAGCCGAGAAGCTGACGGATCCGGCCTGGCCGGCCGCGCTGGAGAGCTTCCACAACGAGCACTTCACCGACGAGCACGCCGCCGCTGGCATCGAACCCATCGACAAGCTCGGCCCGAACGGTGAGCTGTTGATGCGCGCCTACGACTGGATCCACGCCCCGGCCGAAACCAAGGCTCGCGCCAACGAACTCGGCCTCGCGCTACGGGCCGCCGGCGAGAACGACCTCCGCTTCAACGTCCAAGCCGGCGCCGACGTGTTCGACCTGACCCACCCCCAGGTCCCGGCGTCGAAGATCACCGGATTCGCACAACTGGTGAACGACCTGCCCGAGAACGTGCGCCCGCTGCTGATCTACGGAGGCGACTCCGGCAGCGACTACAACGCCATCTCCGACGCCCTGACCATCGCCGCCGGTCAAATCCCCGCCAGCCTCGCCCACCTGCCGCACCTGTTCGACGCCGTGGTCGGCCGTTGGGCCAGCAGCGACGACATCGTGTCCGTCGCCGTGGCCGGACCACACACCTCAGCGGCGTTCACCGACGCCGCCACCATCCGCGTACGCGGCCCCCCCGGTTACCTGCGCATGCACCTGACCCTCAACCAGCTGCTGCTCGAGCACTGGCTGACCCGGCAGACGGCTAGCCAGCTCGCCGGTGGTCCGGGGGAGGACTCTCTGCGCACGGTCCTCGGCCTGGTAGCCCTCGCCGGCACGGCCGGGATCACCGAGCTGGGGCTGACCGAGCGCATCACCACCATTCGTCGCAATGCGATCCGTGCCCGGCTGTTGGTGCTGCGGAAGGTTGGCCTGGTCGTCCGCACCCCGCGGCCCGGGGCGAGCGGGCTCGAGTGGGCTTACCGGCTTTCGACCGAGGTGGACCTTCCCCGGCTGATCGGCTACCTCACGCCGTCACCCGCCGACCGGCCCGACCTGGATATCCGGGCGGTGCGCGAATGGCTGGCGCCAGAGGCGGTGTTCGCCCCGAGCGCCGAGTCGACGCAGCGGTTGGCCTCGGCGCTGCACACCCTGCTGGGGATTTCCGCCCCGGCATTGCGCAACGGGCCGGCCAAGTCGCTGTGGACCTTGTTCGAAGAGGTGGGTGAGTACCCGTACGAGCCGGACGCGGCACAGCCGGGGTTGACCAGCCACGAGATGGCGGACGTGTCGGGCATCGACCTGGCGACGCTGCGCCTGGCGTTGCCGCAACTGGTCAGGCTGGGCCTGCTGTGGCCCCTCCCGGCCCGCCGGCCGGGCGGCGGCACCAAGGAGTTGGCCTACGTCGTACCGGATCACATCCAGCTGTTGCTGGCCACGGTCGCCGATCCGAGCCGCCACTACCGGGGTGACCACGAACTGCGGCTGGCACGGGCGTTCTACGCCCTGTTGCTCGAACCCATGCTCAGTCGCCGGTCCGACGACGGCACCCGTGTGCCAGCGCGTGTGGAGGGGATCGAGGACGGGCTCGGGCCGTTGCTGACCCTGATCCGCATCATCCGGGGTGGCCCGCTGGCCGACACGATCACGCTGTTCCCGCCCGGCTCGGTCGGCGACACGTTGATCGCCCTCCGCGAGGCCGGCGCAACGGGGATCACCTCACCTGCGCTTCGGCGACGGCCGCCCAGGGTATCGCCCACCGTGCTGGGCCGGCGCCTGCGTGCCCTGGGTGAGGAGCCGGGCATGGGCCTGGTCACCACGCGGCCCGGCCAAGATCACCGCGTGCCCGCCTATGCGCTGACCGATCTCGGTCTCGCGGTGTTGGCGGCGCTGGCTGACCACGACCGGCACCTGAACCCCGACAGCCGCAAGGCGCTGTCGGAGCTGGCGGTACAGCTCGCGCTGAGCCCCAACCTGGATCTCGGCCACAAGGAAGCCCACGGCACATACTCCGAGTCGCACGGACAGGTGGTCGACGCGGCCGACCGGGTGCGGGAGGTCTTGGACGCCCAGGTGCCGGCCCGGCCCGAGGGCGTGCCGGCTGACTCGTGGTGGGCGGTGCTGCGTCCCACCGTGGCGCCCCCGGGCATCACCGCCACCGAGCTGGCCGCCGCACTGGCCTCGGAGGTTCCCGGTCTGGACGCCGCGTGGGCCGGACTCGCACTCACCGTGCTCGAGGAGCTGGACCTGCTCACCCGGGAACCGGCCGACGGCGGGCGCGACGAACGCTACCTGGCCACCGCGAACGCCCGGGAGCTGCTGCGCGACACCGCCAGCCCGGGCGGCATCAACGACCCCGACTACCAGGACAAGGTTCGCGAGTTCGCCCCGGTGTTCTTCCAGCCCGCCGGCGAACACCCCGACCTCGGCGCATCGGAGCTGGGGGCCGCGTTCGACACCCTGCGTCCCACGATCACCTTCGCCGACGCCCCGACCGCCGAAACGCCTGTGGCCCTGCTGCACACGTTCGTCAACGCCGTCGACGCGATCGCCAGGGCCACGGGTGGCGTCCGCCACAGCATCATCGCCGCCGAGTTCCAAACGTGGCTCGACTCGGTGTCTCTGCCCGACACCAGGCTCCTGCTGGTCGTGTTCAAGCTGTGGGGTCTGGCCGACGCCGCAAACGACCCCACCGACCAGAAGGTCTTGCAGTACTCCGTCACCGACGAGGGGCGCCGGCTGGCCGAGGCGCTCGCCCGGCCCGAGTCGGTCCCCGGTACCGACGCCCGACTCGCCGTCGAGCTGTTGCTCGGCCTGATGAGCCGCGCGCAGATACTCCGGGCGAGCGGCGAGCAGACCACCGATCTCGAACCGTACGTCCGAGCCGCCGTACAGGCCCTCGGCGACAACGGGCTCGGGGGCGCGGCAGGCGACCGGGGTGGCTCGCTGGTCGCGGACATGGACAGCATGCAGGCGCAGCAGGAGATGGACCCGCGGATGCCCAACCTGTTGAGGACCTCGGTAGCGCTCGATGGCGAACGGTTCACCCGGGTGACGCGGGGTCCGCCGGGTCTGGATGCGGACAGGGCTCGGGAGCTGGCCGAGCTGGTGGCGATGCTGCGGGTCACCAACGAGGCGCCGCTGAACGGCCGGCTGTTCAGCTTTGGCTGGAAGCCGACCCGTCAAATCCTGGTGCCGATGTGGCTGGTCGAGCTGGCCGACCTGTTGATCGAGTTCGACCCCACGTTCGTGGACTGGTGGCTGGACGTCCTGCGCCACGAGAGGGACGAGCACATCGACGGCAACCGGCACCACGGCCCCGAGCACGACGAGCAGATGCGCACCCTCGTCCACCGGCTGCGCAAGACGGAGGCCGCAGCGCCTGGTGTGGACACCGAAACCGAGCTACGGGTGGCGCTGATCCGGCTCCGCGCGGCCAACCCCGGCGCGGCTGGTGTGATCTTCCCTTACCGCGACATCGGGGACCGCCCGGCGGCACCCATGGTGGACCTGGCCCTGGGCGAGTCCAACGAACCGGTCTCCGTCCTGGTCGACACGGGAGCGACCTTCTCCGGCTTCCCGCTGGAGATGGCCGAGCAACTCGGCATCCGCCCCGACGAGCTGATCCCGTCGCCGATTGCCGGAGGCCTGCAGTCGCCGCGCCCGCTATTCGGCCGGGCCGGTCCGTCAGACGGTCCCGGCCACCGGTCAACGGCGTCGATGTCGCTGGCGGGCCTGGTCCTCGGTGGTCACCGATTCACCAGCTGGGCCACCGGGCACAGCGGGCACGCGATATTCCCGCGTGACGGGTCGGCGAAGTGGACCAAAGCGCCCCCGGGCTGGGAGATCACCGCGATCGTGGCACTGGGCGCGGTCGTGCTCGGTGTGCTCGCGTGGTCGGTACTGGCCCGCATTCTGCGGAAAACGCAGCGGCCGACCCGGCCGCGTGGGCTGCTCAGCGGCCTGTTCGGTCGGGCGAAGGCCGCCGCGACACCGCCCCCCGCGCAGGGGTCTTCCCCGGCACCTGACACTGGCTCTTGGTTGTCCTTTGACTTGGACCGGCTGCTGGCCGTCGGTCGGGCTGCTGTATCCGATCCGGCTGAGGAGGTCGAGCGGCTGGACCTGATCGGCGGGTTGGTTCGGGACGCCCGGGGCCTGCCCAGCGAGCAGTGGCGCAGCGGGATCTCCCAGCTGGACGACGCCTGGGCGCGATTGCGGGACGTGCACCGGGGGCTCTCCGAGCTGCCCCTCGGCACGGTGTCTTTGGAGCTGTGGACGAAGATTCGCTCGACAGAGTCTGAGCTGCGGAAGGGTCTTGCCGGCTTCCAAGCGGCGGCCGCGGCGGAGTTCGGGTTCACCGCGCTCACTTGGCGCGACCTGGCCCTGGAGCTCTCCGGTCCGGCTGGTCTGTTCGTGGTGAGCGGCGAGCTGATGCGAGACGCCTACGGTCCCGACGCTCTGCAGGTGCTTGCTTTGCTGTCTGGTCTCGTCGCCCGGTTTGTCCCCGGCGCCGAAACCTGGGACGCCGGACAGCGGGTCGAGTGGGCACTGCGGACGATCGCCACCGGGGTGGCAGCCAGCTCGGACGCGACCGGTGAGACGGGTCCGCTCCGAATGCACCGTTTCCGGCTGCCCGGCGACGAGGTCGTCACCTCGGCAACCGGTGAGCCGGTGGCAGCGGCGCCGTTGCCGAGCGAGTGGCCAGCGCAGCTGGCCGACGCGGTCACCGCCGCCAGCGCCACCCAAGGCGTGGGCTCTGGTGGCCGGGCCGACGGTGAGCAGGACTGGTTCGGTGCTTCGCCACTGCGATCCGCTGCCCCAGGACCGTGGAAACAGCTGATGAGCCACGAGTCAGCGGACTTCCACAGCCCCCGGGACACTGCCGACAGCCACGACGGCTCGCGCGCGCGCCTCGAGCGAGAGCTTTCTGATCACGCCGAAAAGGCCGCGCAAGAAGGCGATTACCTGATCAGCGAGCTGCTCAACCGCCTTGCCGCCGCTACCGCCGCCGGTGACAACGAGGCGGTGGTAGCCCTGGCCAGGGAAATGCTCGGCGAGGACCCAGCGGTGAACACCGCGGAACGGGCGCTCCAACACTCGGGTGAGGATGCCGCGCGGCAGGTGGATGAGGACTTCCCAGCGCGGCTGGGCGAGGGTCTTGAGCGGCTGATCGAACAGGCAGTTGCTCGAATGGCCGAGGCCGAGGAGGCGCTCGCGGGCTATCTGACCAACCCGGCCGCGACGCCTTCGAGGACCGACCAGTACCGGGAGGCTCAAGAGCGTCTCCGCTCGCTGGCTCACGCCATCGCCGAGCTGCACGGCGCGGCGTCCGACCCCACCCTGACCGATGCGGAACGTGCCCTGGCGCGAACCGTGGCCGATACTGCCGAGAACGGCCGGTTGCGGCTGCTCGACCAGCTTGGCTATGGGCCGATAGACCCGGCCACCCTCGTCAACGCAGTGCGGCCGATCATCGATCTGTTGCGGCATGCCGCCAACATGCTCGACCAGCTTCGGCTGAACGAGGCACACGACGCGCTACTGGCCGCGCTGGTGGCAGCAAACAACCTCGACCTCAGCATCCGGTTCACCATGCCTGCGGGCTCGGTCGTTACTTCTGTGCTGTGGTGGTTGGAACACAATCGTTCCCCGAGCACGGAGGCAAGGACTGGCCGCCCCCGCGATGAGCTGTTGGCAGAAAGCCGACAGCACGCGAGGGGGGTGCGGGAAGAGGTCGGGGGACTCGAGCGACTCGTCACGTTTACCTCGCTCACCGAGGACCTCGCCAACCCAGATCGGCGTGACCAGGGTGAAGACCCGTTGGGCGGCACATTGTCGGAACAGAAGCTGCGCGCCCGGCAGCTACGTAAGCTGCAAATCTCGCTGGCCGCCAGGGTCGGCCGGCTGCCACAGCCGGGTAGTGACTGGTTGGATCAGGGCCGCCAGTACCGCATGCCGCTGAGCTCGGAGCCAATCGCGGGGTTGAAGGCCGATCTGCGCATGGTCCGGCTTCTGACTGATCAGGCCGCCGCCGAGCTGGCAGCGACGGGGTTGACCGGCGAGTTGACGGGCTTGGTCGCCTTCAGTTGGCCGGACAAGAACGCGCCGGGTGGCGGCTATGTCGTCATCGTGGAAAGCGCCTGGCGAGAGGCACTTGACCGGTTCCACCTCGGACCATGGTGGTTGGCAAAGGTCATCGCGTTCGAAATCGCCTTCCGCATCGAAGGCAAGCACAGCCTCCGCCGAGCCGGCCTGCCGAGCGAACGGGACGCGGTGAAACACCTGCTGGCGCTGCGCACTGCGGCTCGGGCCGTTGATGAGAAGGTCGATGAGATCAAGCAGATAGTGCGTCACAACCGTGAACTGCCGTATTTCTCGGTCCACCGAGAGATTCACCAGCTCGCCCCGCTAGAGGCCGCAGCGATGCGGCAAGACGAACTGCTCGACCAGCTCATCGCCACCTTCGGAGAGACACCGCCGACTGAACTGTCAACCGGTTCAGGTACGAAGGCCGGGGGTCTCACGGATCAGCCGCACGAGCCCGGCATCCGTGAGTCTTTCGAGCAAGACCTGGCGGGTCGGGATAGTGATACCGACCAGTCCTCTGGCGATGATGGTGCGTTTGCGCTGCGTGAGCTCACCAGACTCGAACAACACGCCCTGCAGGCCGTGCTGCCTGGGCTGACCGTGGGGCTTCGCTCTTCGCGGGCGGCCGGAGAGCCCGGGGAGTTTGTATGGTTCTTCACCGCGCAGCTGCGGCGCGATCTCGCCGAGTACGTCAGAAACCACCCGGACATCAACATCGATCCCGATGAGCTGGCCAGCATCGTGCTCGGCTACTCGATCAACCCCACAAAGTACCTGTCCATTGAATGGTGGGAAGTCCTTCCCGCTGATCTTCAGCGTGGGCTCGTCCTTCACGAGGTCCACGCCCACCCCGGACACGAGCCCCTAGACCCCAAGCGGCACGAGCAGCAGGCCCGACCCCTTCGATTCAGGGTCTACAGCCTGATGGCTGGCAGTCGAGGACACCAACACCCCAAGGATTCCGAGCCGCCGGTCATTGCCGCTATGTCGCCCTTGGTCGGCGGGCTGGAGAGCGCTGCTGCCCAGGCACAACCGTACTTGGGAAGTGTCTCCTCGCCGCAAGGCTTGAGCCCAGCAGCAACCCGCAATAGCCCAGGTCAAAGGACACTCCCGTCCTCACGACACACATCCGGCAATCATTTCGTCGGTGGATCCAGGCTGAGCGCGTTGTCCGGGAAGACGTTCCACGCGGCAACCAGTGACTATCAGGAATTCGTGCGCACTATGCGTCAGTCAGGCCTGGTCCACACGTTCGACTGGGTACAGGGCCCAAGGCTGTTTAATGTCGCGGGCTTCTTGCGAGGCGGTGAGCCGATCAGAGCCGGCGATCATCAGATATCCTTCCATACCGAACGCACGGTGCGGCTGCTGGATACACATCTAGTCGAGGTAAAGGCGGTAGGCGAGTACGACGCCGCCGACAGGCGCGACAACGCCACGTCACTGGTCGGGGCCGCATTCGTCGGACACAACTGGGTCGCCGACCTGGTCGGCTCGCACCCGGTGCTGGCCGGCCTCGCCGTTGTTTCGGTGGTCATGGCGATCGCCGTGCTGATCGTGATCAAGGCTCGCGGGACTCGGGCGCCGAGGGCGCCACCTGCGGACGCGCGGTTGCGGGTCGTGGCCCTAGTCAACGATAGCCACCTGACGGGCACGATTCGAGGCTGGTTGCCCCGGCTGGTCCGCCTCGCGCGCCCTCTGACCGGTGCCGAGCGGCGGGCGATGCCTAGCGGGCCGCGAGTGTGGGTCGTGCCTTCCTCGGTAGTTGACCAGATGGCGGTCGAAACGGGATCCAGCCCGGCGGAGGTCGTCCTGGTGGGTTGGGAAGGCGGCCGCGACGTGTTCGTCTTCGAAACCGCGCTCTTGCTGTCGCTGGCGCTGATCAACCGCGGTTCGCTGGACAAGGAATGGTGGCACCGGATGCTTGGCGGCGGCGTAGAGCCGGTCGCGCCCGCCGTGGAGCTGGGGTGGGCGCGCGAGTGGGCGGTCAGAGACCTTGTGGCGCGGGTAGGCGAGCTCGGTCGGCGGGTCGCGGCCGGGGCGGGCGGTGCTGGTCTGCCTATCATCTCCACCGACCAGCTGCGGACCGCCTCCGGCACCGAAGACCGCGCCGTCGACCTGCTGGCGTGGTTGCAGGATGCTGAGGACCTGCCCGCCGCGAACGCGCACCGGTTCGGTCGGAGTGAGAAACAGGAATCGTTCGCCCGCGCGGTATACACAGGCCTCCGAAGCGACCGGATCAAGGACATTCGGTGGTGGACGCGGCAGCTGCTCGCGGTCCGGTTGGCGGTCGAGACGTCTACCTCGGCTCAGGAAGGACTCGAAGCCCTGCGGGCCGCCTCGGCGTCGGCCGAGGAGCACGTTGGGCAGGTCGAGGGACTGTTTACGGAGCTGATGGAGCTCGCCCACACCTACTGGTTCCTCCCGGGGCAACATCGCCGCATCGAGCTGTTCGCTGAGGTCACCCGGGTCATCTGGGAGGAAGCCGAGCTGCGCCGAGACCGGGCTCGGCTGGTGTGGGGGCTTGCGCGCCAGATCACCGACCGACCATCCGGCCGATCCGGTGCATTGTCCCGGACAGGAGCGCTGAATCCCGACCAGGTGGCCGCGGTCGATGCGATGCTGCGGCACGCGCAAGCGGTCGGATCACTGCGCGATCTGAGCCAGCCGCAGCGTGAGTCCGTGGGCAGCGACGACGCGGGGCTGCGGCTGCTACCCACTGAGCTGCTGGAGCGGCTGGCCGCTGGTGAGTTCGGCGAGCCGGTACATGAGGTGCTCCTCTACACCTGGGTCGATGAGGCGGCGTCGGGGCGTGTGTTGATCGGGGTTGCCCAGCCCGTGCTGGAGGAGACCCAGCGGATCAGGCAGCTCGCCATGCTGCTAGGCCCGACCACGCTGGCCAACGCGACCGCCCAGGTGCATGCGTTCTGGAAGCGGGGGCTGGCCTTTGAGCGGACCTATCGGGTCGACGGGCACATCGCGGGGGAGAAGGCGGCCCGGAAGCGAGCGATCCGGGCGCTGGACCGGTTGTGGGCGCAACACCGCGCCCTGTTGGTCGCGGCGGCTCGGTCTCTCTGGACCGAGTTCGCGCTGCCGAGCCGCTCCACCGGGGTCGGCGACCTACAGGTCCTGCTGGTTAAGTCCACGCCCCAGCTCGGCGACTCGATCGCTGCTCAGTTCTGGACCTGGCTCGTCACCGATCGATCCTGGACGGAGTCGCCACGTTCGACCGAGATCCGCAAGATCCGCGAGCAGGACCTGGCCGAACTTCTGGACATCGCGACCCAAGCCGGCCGGGCGGTCCCGCTGGACGACTTGGTGATTGACATCACCGCGCGTGTGCACCGCACGATCGAGCTGGCCGAGCAGGTTGACTCGGCGCGGGCGGCAGCGCCGGAGCTCGACATCCTGGGCGGCGAGATCGACCACGCGGTCCGGTCACTGCGGGAACTGCGCCGCGAGCTGGATCTGCGGGTAGACCGCTGGCAGCAGCTCGCCAACGCAGTGGTCAGCCCGGCCGACCCCACGGATGCCACACCGCTCGGTGTCCGGTTGGTCTCGCGGGTCTGGCTCGACCTACCCGGCCTGGAAAACAGCGCCGACACCGCGCCGAGGTCGGTCTATATCCAGGCGCACCGGATCTGGGCCGCCGCGCGGCGGCTGCATGCGCACCACGGCGACGACTCCCCGCTGATGCGCCAGATCGAGATGCTGGTGGCCCGGATCGCCGCGCTCTATCAGCGGCTCGACCCGACCGCCGGGCAGCCGCTGGTGGCCCGGCTCACGGCACTGCTGACACTCATTCCCGGCCGTGCGGCGGAGCTGGACCGGCTAGCTCGGCTGCTTGGTGTGACACCGGAGGCGGTGCGCAGAGTGGTCGACGCGGTTGAGAACCGTGATCGGTTCGTGCTGCGTGACGAGACGAAACTGCACCTGCGTATACCGACGGCGCAGCCGGAGACGGCTACGACTGCCGATCCGGAGGAGTTGTTGCCGGTAATCGCCGCTCCCGCGCGCTTGTTCGCCGGTCTCTTCGACCTGCCGAGCCGCCCGGTCGAACCGTTGCGGGTGGGGACGGTGCGGCCCGAGATCGCCAAGCTGCTGAAGGTCTGGGCGTCTCGAAACCAGGATGCGGAGGAGCGGCTGCGCGAGGAAGCTACCCACCTGCTGACCGACCGTTGATCACGGCAAGTAACGGGTGTCGACCCGTGCGGGGACCGGGCGACCAGTTGATCCGCCGATCCGACCACCCCGACTACCAGGCCGGTTGAGCTGGCCGACGAGGTGTTGTACCAGATCGGCGCGTTGCGCAGCGAGTACCCGAAGCACGACTGACCGCAGGACCCGTTGTCCGCCCGGCCGTCCCGGCGCCCAGGCCGCCGCTGACCAATCGGCCTGACTAGTACTCCAGCCGCACTTCGTGATCTTTCGTGGTAGGGTCTCGATCTTGTGGTGGTGGAG
>NZ_BAABJP010000013.1:0-7041 GCF_039543365.1 Actinospineispora eucalypti | reverse complement strand
AGTAGTCCGAGTTGATCACCGAAAGGCCGTCGGCGATCATCGTGCCGCTGCCGACCTTGGTCAGCTTGGGGTGGTCCTGCTTGACGTCCAGGCCGAAGTTCGAGCCGCTCTGCACCACGTGGGACAGGTCGTAGCCGATCCAGCGCAGGAAGTTCACGATGTAGGAGCTGTCGCCCAATAGGTAGGTGAACCGTGGTGTGTTGGTCATCCGGGTGACCGTCCGGTGCAGCCAGTAGTGGATGCCGTACAGCGGATAGACCCGGTCCCGGACTAGGAAACGGCTGAGGATTCTCGGCACGACGCCGACGTAGAGAAGGGCGAACAGGAACGAGTCGAAGAAGATCGCTACCGAGACGACCAGGACCTCGAGGTAGAACGTGGTCTGCGAGACGCTGAGCAGGCCGGGGCGCAGCTGGGTGAACCCGTCGCCCAGCATGACCTTCACGACGGTGAACATCGCGGCCAGCACTGGGGGGCCGAACAGCACCAGCCGCAGCACCTGCCAGGTCGAGAACAGGAACCGGCGCAGCCCGACGCGGTGGATCGGGGGCAGCGTGCGGTAGTTGGCCCGGCCCGGCCGGGCCGGGCAGCCGTGCCAGCGCTGGTTCGGCGGAACCGTCTGGCCGGGGTGCAGCGAGGAGGCGTGGCCCAGCTGGGAACCGGTGGACATCCAGGTGTTGATGTCCAGCACGGTCGACTCGCTGACCAGCACGTTGTCGCCCAGCGTGACCCGGCCGGTGGTGATCACCCCCGCGTGGGCGCGGTAGCCGCTGAAGTACGAGTCCTTGCGGATGATGGTGTCGGTGCCGATGGTTAGCAGGTCGGTGCACACTGGCACGTGGTTGGACAGGATGATCACCCCGGGTCCGATCTTCGCGCCCAGCGCCCGCAGGTACATCGTGTACAGCGGGGTGCCGACGAACAGCACCATCGGGTTGACCCGGATCAGCGTCTTGACCAGCCAGAACCGCAGGTACCGCAGGCTCCACACCCGGATCTGCGTGGGCTTCCAGCGACCGATGAGCACCCATTTCGCCAGGATCGGCAGCAGGCAGAAGCCGGCCAGGCTGGCCAGGCCGAACACCACCGCGCGCTCGTAGACGTGGACCCACCCGATGCCGGTGGAGATCCACTGGAACCCTGTGACCATCAGCAGTGCGCCCAGGTACGCCGCGCCGAGGAACAGCAGCACCTGCACCGCACCGCAGGTCAGGTAGCTGACCGTGCTCGCCGGCGCGACCGTGGGAAGTGGCGCGACCGGCGGCCGTTTCGGCCGGCTCGGCGTCGGCGAGACAGCCCTGGTCAGTCCCCGCACGGTCGGGTTGCGGTAGACGTCCTTCATGGAGATCGCCGGCAGGTCGGGGTGCTTGCGGACCCGGGCGCAGAAGTGCGCCATCCGCATCGAGTCGGCGTCCAGGTCGCGGAAGAAGTGGCTGTTCACCGAGACCTGGGGTGCCTTGGTGACGTCCGCGAGCAGCTCGCCGAGCGTCCGCTCGAGCTGGGTCGTGGCGTCGGTGCACCTGGTCGGTTGCGGCCATTCGGGCGCCCGGTTGCCCCCCAGGGTGTTGAGGGACACGGTCAGCTCCCGGTGCGAGAGGTCGACAGGGACCCGGCGCCGACCGCTTCCGGCTGGTCGCCGTACAGGTCCCGTGTCCAGGTGCAGTGGTAGACGGTGTCCAGGTAGCGCTCGCCCAGGTCGGGGGAGATGGCCACCGCGGTCAGGCCGGGCGTGTCGTGGCGGGCCAACCAGTCCGTCGCGGCGCTGACCACCGTGCCGGTGGAGCCGCCGAACAGGAACCCGGCCCTGGCCAGCCGGTGGCAGGTGCGCACCGTGTCCGCCTCGGCGACGTGCAGTACCTCGTCCACGTAGGACTCGTCCAGCAACGCCGGCCGGACGCTGGTGCCCAGGCCCGGGATCATCCGCCGCCCCGGCTCGCCGCCGAAGGTGACCGAGCCCACCGTGTCCACGGCCACGATTCGCACCGGCCGGTGCCCGTGCTGTTGTCGCTGCTTGAAGTAGCGGGCGCAGCCCATCAGGGTCCCGGTGGTGCCGGCCCCGATGAACAGCACGTCCAGCTCGGGGAACGCCTCGGCGATGGCCGGTGCGGTGGCGTGGTAGTGGGCCAGCCAGCTGTTCGGGTTGGCGTACTGGTTGAGCCAGAAGTACCGCGAGTCGGCCGCGCAGAGCGCCCGGACGTGGTCGATCCGCGCGCCGAGCAAACCCCCCTCGGCGGTCGGCTCGGTGATCACGTGCACCTGGCTGCCCAGCGCCTCCATCATCCGCCGGGCGGCCAGATTGCACCGGTAGTCGGTGACGCACACGAACCGGTAGCCCTTGCTTGCCGCCACCATGGCCAGCGCCACGCCCAGGTTCCCAGACGACGACTCGACCAGGACCGTGTCCGGGGCGAGCAGGCCGTCGCGCTCGGCGGCCTGCACCATCGCGCGGGCCACCTTCAGCTTGATCGAGCCAGCGAAGTTGAAGCCCTCGCACTTCAGGAACAGCGAGTGCCCGTAGGTCGACCGCAGGTCGACGTATAAGTCTTCCTCGGTGTACTCATATGGAGCGGAGATGACAGTCACGATCGAGTCCCGCTCGGGTGGCGCACCGGGAAACCCAGCTGGCGTAGTACTGCCACCGCCTCACCGGGGACCCTGACCATGTGCTCCGCCGTGCCCGGGCGCGGGCGGCGCGCCCATCGCGGCAGCGCGGTGGCCCCGCCGGCCCGCGGCACGTCCTGCCAGCAATCCCCGCCGGACCCGACTAGCGTCGTCATCGATCTCCCCCTCCGCTCGCGCCGGTCAAGCCTTGATTAACCTCTGCCCCGGCTGTGCTGTCGACCCCATTGCCGGGGGCCGTTACCGGGGGCTCTCAGCGATCAGCTGTCGCATCGATACTCAGGTGTCTGACATTGGCCGCGCCGACATGGTGGACGGTTCACCCGGCATCTACTCGAAGATTTCTTTTGTCGTTATTTGGTAACTGATTCAGCGAGATTGGGTTCGTTACCTCGGCTGTCACGCGAGTTACTGCTGGGAAGGAAGGGGGCGGCCGCCGCGCGTCGCCCGGCCAGAAAACCGCTTGACCTGGGGTAGAGTCGATCGCCGTGCGCTCGCTCGACTTTCTCGCCGCAACCCGGAGTTCTGTCGCGATCCGGCTTACTCTTCATCCCTGACGGAGGCGAGAAAGGCGTCGTCGTGATGGTTCTGTAATGGCTCTTCATCCACCAGCGTGGACGTCGAATCCGGTGGCGTGACGGCCAGACAACGTAGCGCTGGGGCTTGGCCGGTGGTAGACCACTGTGTTGGTGGCGCCGATCAGTTGTTCCGGTGTGCTCAGGAAACTGTTACCTGGTTCACAGGCTGGGCACAGTCATGCGCATTGGACTGGAGTTTGATACGCGCAGATTTGATGGCGTTTAGGGCGATCCGCGGCCGAGACGTGAGCAGGCGTTCAAACCGCTCGGAGCAGGCGGTGCGCGGCGTTGCGCGGTCACCAGGAGCCGGATCATGGGGGGCGGTTGGGGTGTATCGGAGTAGACGGACCCGACGGGTGGGACGGGTCATGGTGTTGGTCGCGGTGGCCGCGGTGCTGCTGGTGGCTGTATTGCTCTTGGTGGGCGGACACCCCTCGGGTGCTTTGGCGCCCGCCGCCGGGTCCGGCGCGGCCTCCAACGAGCGCCCGTTGGCATTGATCTACCGCAACCCTCCGCTGGCGGACAAGGATGACGCCGCCGACGCGGCGGCCATGTTGCAGGCCTCGCCGTACCAGTTCCGCATCCAATACGTGGGCCCCAACGACCTGACGGCCGAGCTGTTGAACCAGGCGGCGCTGTTTGTCGAACCCGGCGGCGAGGTTGAGACAGAGACCGCCAAAGAGGATTTCGCGCACGAGATCCCGCTGGTCAACCAGTACGTCGCCGAAGGTGGCCGGTACCTGGGGATCTGTGCCGGGGGTTTCGTGGCCGGCGAAGAGGGTTACGACGTGTTCCCCGGCCGGGTGGGCAGCTACGTCGACAGCGCGGGTGCGGAGGCCGAGTCCGACAAGGATCAGGCCATTCAGATCATCTGGCGCGACGGGTCAAAACGGACCGTCGATTTCCAGGACGGCAACTACTTCGCCATCCCGCCCGGTACTCCCGGGGTGACGGTGATGGCCACCTACACCAACGGTTTGCCCGCCGCCGCGGTCGCTGCCCACGGCAAAGGAAAGTCCGCGTTCATCGGCCCGCACTTCGAATCTGCCCCCGATGACGACTCCGATGACCACACCAACTTCGGCCTCGACTTCGAACTGCTCGACGTCCTCATGCGTTGAGCACCGCTCATCCCCGGGTGCCTGACCATGATCCAACGACAGATTGGTGGGCGGCATGTGCAGGTGGGTGTACCCGAAGGCGCAGCGGTGAATGCAGAGAGCCTGGCGACCAGGTCGTAGGGCACCGCTTACCCCGGTCATCGATACGGTGATTGTGGCGACCGGTTACGTTTTGATGACAGATGCCGGAGGCTGGGCGGCGGAACATCCGGGTCCACTCCCGGTGAATCAGTAGCCCACCTCCCGATGTGCATTCCATCCATCCGAGCATGGGGATCTCGCCGGGCTCGGATGGTCGACGGAGGGCGGTGTGCCGAGGGGCGCCACTCGGCCAGGCAAAGCGGGCGGGGTGTGGACCCGTAGGTGCTGGTCACACGTGCGATGCCGGGAAAGCTGTCGCCCGGTTCTGGGTGTTGGGCGACAGCCCCCTTCCCGTCCGGCTCATCTGTCCCCGAGTAAGCCGTAGTGGATTCGGCAAGTGTAGACCCGTGTTGGTCGCGTTCCCGTCAGGGGTTGGAATAGCGCGCCACTCACCCATGCCGGATGAATTTGAGGATGCTGATTGGACGGTGAAGTAGTCGAAAAGGGTGTCTTTCGGTGTTGCGGTCTGCGTGTAAAGTCTGGGCGCCCGGATGAGCCGTTTCCTGGCCTCCTCTGCCGAGGTTAGGCGGCGGCCCATCCGGGTCTACTTTCGGTGAATCAGTAGCCCACATGCTGATGCGCATTCCGTGCCCTCCTGAGGGGTGAGCGCCGGGCGGGTCAGCGCCGTGCGAGGGGCTGGGTGGCCGGCCGGGTAGCGCCCGCGTACCCCCGGGTGGGTAGCGGAGCCAGTTTCACCACGTCCCCCTGCGTCGGCGCGTGTATGACCTACCCGTCGCCGATGACCAGGGCTACGTGCGTGATCCCGTTCGCGATGGCCGGGTTGCCGTAGAACACGAGATCACCGGGCATCAGCGGGTCGTTCGTGGCTAGGCGCGGCCCAGTACTGGCTGTCCGCGGTGCGGGCAGCACGATGCCGGCCGACCGATAGGCCTGTTGGATCAGCCCGGAGCAGTCGAACCCGCCCGGCCCGTTGCCACCCCACACGTAGGGACGGCCGAGCTGGCCGCGCGCGTAGGCGATGGCGGCCGCGGCAGCCGGATCGGCCGTGCCCCCGTCGGGCGGGGTGGATGCGGCTTGCGGCGGTGGGGCTTGCGCGGGGCCGGTCTGGTCGGGCGCGGTCTGGTCCGGGGGGGCGCATGTCGCGGCGCCGAGCGCGGTGGCCAGGGCGCGGGCGGCGGGTTCGTGGCGGGCGTAGGCGTTCGGGGTCGCCGAGCGTTGCACGGCTTGCGCGGCGGCGGTGACCGCCATCTGTCCCCACCCGGGCACCGCTTGCAGGTGGCGGTAGAACTGGCCGGCCGCATACGTCGGGTCCATGATCTGTTCCGGCGTGCCCCACCCCTGGGAGGGCCGTTGTTGGAAGAACCCGAGAGCCCCGGTCCCCATAGGGGAGGTTGCGCAACCCGGACTCTTGCAGCGCCGCGGCGAGGCCGACCACCCAACCCTGCGCAGGGATGCCCTGTCGCTTGCCCACGCCGATGATCACGCCAGCGTGGGCGAGCTGGTCGGAGTCAAAGCCGGCGACCGGGCCGGCCGGGCCGCTAGGCACACAGTCTCCGGTGCTGAGCGCGCCGTTGCGGGGGTTCGCGCCGCCCGCCGGGCCGGCTGGCGCGCGGCCGGCGCGATCGATGTCCACCTGGACCTATCCGGCATGCTCGACCACGACCCGGGCTTGGCCCGCACACTGGCCTGGGCACAAACCCAACTCCACGGCAACGGAGGCAACCTGCTGATCACCGGCGCTAACGAACAACTCTGCGCCGAACTTCACGACGCGGTGACCGAACTGCACGCCCAGCCCGGCTGGCACGACCAGTGGCCAGGCACCCTCACCTACCGGCCAGAAACAGCGGACCAGCCCTAACCGCCGGGGCGGCCCGGCGACCCCTTGGTCCTGCCCACCTTGAACGCCGGGCAACGCCATGCGCTGCTGGTGGTGTTGTTTGGGTGGGTTGCGTCGACAACGCTGGCGGGCGGATCCTACGCTGGTGTATGGCGCGGCGGGAGGTTTTGACCGTGGTGCCCAACCTGGTGGGGTTGGGGTTGCGTGCCGCGCAGGATGTGGCGTTGGATGCCCAGCTGTTGGCGGTCGACGCGGACCCCGCTGATCATGCCGGGGCGGCGGGCGTGGTGGCGGCTCAGGCACCTGGGCCGGGTTGTTACCTGCCGCCGGGGAGTCCGGTGTGTATCTGGGTGCCTACGGACCGCGGCGGCCCGGAGGGCCGCGACGGCGGTGGTGGTGCGCGGTTGCCGACCGGACCGGTCACCGTGACTCCGGCCGGGACCAAGCCGCGTTAGTCTCCCGGGTTGCCCGCTGGTACGGGGTGGGTTCGTCGTGGTGGTGGGTTTAGTCGGTGTGGCCGAATGCGGCGATCTCGCGCCCTATCCGGGCGGGTGTGCTCGGAATCGCGCACAGGACACGGCTGTGAGGTCACCCAAAGAGTCGATCCCGGTCCGGCCGGCCGAACCGCTCGACCGACTCCCCGACCCGCACGTAAACCGTGACCCCGGGGCGCGACGCTTATTGGGACGGAAGGGGTAGCGGCAAACGCGACGGGGTGCGGCGGTCAGCGACGGCTTTCCAACCACATGGTTGAACGGGCGCGTACTGATCTCACTGCCGC
>NZ_BAABJP010000012.1:0-4021 GCF_039543365.1 Actinospineispora eucalypti | reverse complement strand
AGTAGTCCGAGTTGATCACCGAAAGGCCGTCGGCGATCATCGTGCCGCTGCCGACCTTGGTCAGTTTGGGGTGGTCCTGCTTGACGTCCAGGCCGAAGTTCGAGCCGCTCTGCACCACGTGGGACAGGTCGTAGCCGATCCAGCGCAGGAAGTTCACGATGTAGGAGCTGTCGCCGAACAGGTAGGTGAACGTCGGGGCGTTGGTCATGCGGCCGACCGTCCGGTGCGCCCAGTAGTGGAATCCGTAGAGCGGGTAGGCCCGGTCCCGGGTCAGGAAACGGCTCAGGATCCGCGACGCCACGCCCACGTAGACCAGGGCGAAGAGGAACCGGCTGAAGAACAGCGCGACCGCGACGGCCAGGACCTCGAGGTAGTACGTGGTCTGCGAGACGCTGAGCAGGCCGGGGCGCAGCTGGGTGAAGCCGCTGCCCAGCACGACCTCCACGACGGTGAACATCGCGGCCAGCACCGGCGGGCCGAACAGCACCAGCCGCAGCACCTGCCAGGTCGAGAACAGGACCCGGCGCAGCCCGACGTGGTGCATCGAGGGCAGCAGGCGGTAGTTGGCCCGGCCCGGCCGGGCCGGGCAGCCGTGCCAGCGCTGGTTCGGCGGAACCGTCTGGCCGGGGTGCAGCGAGGAGGCGTGGCCCAGCTGGGAACCGGTGGACATCCAGGTGTTGATGTCCAGCACGGTCGCCTCGCTGACCAGCACGTTGTCGCCCAGCGTGACCCGGCCGGTGGTGATCACCCCCGCGTGGGCGCGGTAGCCGCTGAAGTACGAGTCCTTGCGGATGATCGTCTCGGCGCCGATCCAGAGCAGGTCGGTGCACACCGGCACGTGGTTGGACAGGATGACCACGCCGCGCCCGATCTTCGCGCCCAGCGCGCGCAGGTACATCGTGTACAGCGGGGTGCCGACGAACAGCACCATCGGGTTGACCCGGATCAGCGTCTTGACCAGCCAGAACCGCAGGTACCGCAGGCTCCACACCCGGATCTGCGTGGGCTTCCAGCGGCCGATGAGCACCCACTTGGCCACGATCGGCAAGAGGCAGGAGGCGGCCAGGGTGGCCAGGCCGAACACCACCGCGCGCTCGTAGATGTTGACCAGCCCGACGCCGGTGGAGATCCACTCGAAGCCCTGGACCAACACGAGCGCGCTGACCAAGGAGGCGCCGAGGAACAGCGCCAGCTGGAGTACGCCACAGAGCACGTAGCTGAAGGTGCTGACGGGCACGACCTCGGGGAGCGGCGGCCGGGGTGGCCGGACCGGTTGGCGGGGCGGCGGGGCGACCGCCCGGGCCAGGCTCCGGATCGTGGAGTGCTTGTAGACGTCCTTCATGGAGATCCCCGGCAGGCCGGGGATCTTGCGGACCCGGGCGCAGAAGTGCGCCATCCGCATCGAGTCGGCGTCCAGGTCCCGGAAGAAGTGGCTGTTCACCGAGATGCGGGAAGCCTTGGTGACCTCGGCCAGCAGCTCGCCGAGTGCCCCCTCCAGGGCGTTCGCGGCGTCGAAGCACCGGCCCGTTCGCGGCCGTCGGGGTGTCCGCTCCGCGAGGGTGTTGACCGACATCTCAGTGCGCCACCGGTTCGGGCTGGGCGCCGTAGAGGTCGCGCACCCAGCTGGCCTGGTAGACGGTGTCCAGGTAGCGCTCGCCGAAGTCCGGGGCGATGGCCACCGAGGTCAGTCCCCCGGCGTCGTGGCAGGCCAGCCAGTCCGTCGCGCCGCTGACCACGGTGCCGGTGGAGCCGCCGAACAGGTACCCGGAGTGGGCCAGCCGGT
The DNA here is from genome assembly GCF_039543365.1 of Actinospineispora eucalypti. NCBI lineage: Bacteria > Bacillati > Actinomycetota > Actinomycetes > Pseudonocardiales > Pseudonocardiaceae > Actinospineispora > Actinospineispora eucalypti. Next base: position 2,238 of record NZ_BAABJP010000012.1, on the reverse strand, counting down.
GGCAGGTGCGGATCGTGTCGGCCTCGGAGACGCTCAGCACCTCGTCGATGTAGGACTCGTCCAGCAGCTGAGGCCGGACGCTGGTGCCCAGGCCCGGGATCATGCGCCGCCCGGCCTCGCCGCCGAAGGTCACCGACCCCTCCACGTCGACCGCGACGATCCGCACGCCGGGGCGGTGCTCCTTGAAGTAGCGGGCGCAGCCCATCAGGGTGCCGGTGGTGCCGGCGCCGACGAAGAGCACGTCCAGGTGAGGGAACTCTTCGGCGATGGCCGGCGCGGTGCTCTGGTAGTGGGCCAGCCAGCTGTTCGGGTTGGCATACTGGTTGAGCCACAGGTACCGGGCGTCGGCCGCGCACAGCGCCCGCACGTAGTCCAGCCGGGCGCCGAGGAAACCACCGTCCGCGCTGGGTTCCTTGATCACGTGGACCTGGCTGCCCAGGGCCTCGATCATGCGCCTGGTCTGGAGGTTGCACCGGGCGTCGGTGACGCACAGGAAGCTGTAGCCCTTGCTGGCCGCGACCATGGCCAGGGCCACGCCGAGGTTCCCGGACGAGGACTCCAGCAGCACGGTGTCCGGGGTGAGCAGGCCGTCGCGCTCGGCGGCCTCGACCATGGCCCGGGCGGCCTTGAGCTTGATCGAGCCGGCGAAGTTGAACCCCTCGCACTTCAGGTAGAGCGAGTGCCCGAACGCCGGCCGGAGATCGACGTACAGGTCGTTCTTGGTGTACTCGAATGGAGCGGAGATGACGGTCACGATCGAGTCCCCCTCGGCAAGTTCATGGTGTTAGCGCGCGTCCATGCGGAGCGGGCTGGCCATGCCGACCAGGACTTCCCGTTGTCCGGCGTAGGCCTCGCGGCTGTGGGCGGCGCGGATGTTGTCGACCAGCATCAGGTCGCCGGGGCGCCACGGCTCCCTGGCCGTGTTGGCCTCGTAGACCTGGTTGATGACGGCGACGGTGTCCGGGGTCAGCGGCTCGCCGTTGCCGTAGTAGGTGTTGAACGGCAGTGATTCGGGGCCGTAGACGTCGACCAGGAATTCGCGTACTTCGGGGTCGAGGGTCCATTCGTTGAGGAAGGCGATCTGGTTGAACCAGCAGTCCTGTCCGGTGATCGGGTGGGCGATGATGGCGTGGCGGCGTTGGCGGGTGCGCAGGCCGCCGCCCGGCTGCCATTCGAAGTCGATGCCGTTGGCGCGGCAGTAGGTTTCGATGGTGGCCCGGTCGTCGGTGCCGAAGGCCTCGGCCAGGGGTGAGCCGATGTCGTCGTTGTAGTTGCGCACCAGCAACCAGCCCTCGTCGGCGAACCGGGCGACCAGCTCGGCCGGCAGCTCGGCCAGCACCTTCTGGGCGTCGGCGATGCCGGTGGCACCGCCGGTCGGCGCGGCCTGCAGGCAGGCGAACATCATCAGCCCGGGGAACTCGAGCGCGTAGCTGAGCTCGTGGTGCATGCACATCGGCTGGTTGGCCGGCCACTTCGAGGAGGAGTAGACGCCGCCCGGGAACGGGCGCCGGGTGGCGAAGGACTCCCGGTCGGCCATCAGCCCGCCGGAGATCTCGTTGAACACTGCGGCGACCTGCCCGGGGTTGCCCAGCCCCAGGCCCCGGACCAGCACGCCGCCGTGCTCGGCGGCGGTCGCCCGCAGCGCGTCGCGGTAGCGGCCGGCCCAGCTCACCGGGTTGGGCAGGTCCGGGGTCGGCTGGGCCAGCACCAGCGGCGGCTTGCCCGGGTGCACCCGGACGTCCAGCGTGGGCGAGGCGAACGAGGTGGACATGCGGCGCTCCTTCTCAGCGGCTACTGGGCATGACCGCGGTCATCGCCTCTTGGTTGGGTTGGTTTCGGGTGTCGATCAGTTCGGCGAGTTCGGCGAGGACCGGGTGTTGGGTGATGTCGCGTAGGGACACCTGCCGGTCCAGGGCGATGGCGAGTTTCACCGAGGTCAGGGAGGTGCCGCCGAGTTCGAAGAAGTCGGTGCGCGGCCCGATTTGTTCGGCGGGAACACCGAGGAGGGTGGCCCAGGCGGCGGCGATGCGCTGTTGGGTGGGGGTTTGCGGTGTGTTGTCCTGCCCGCTGGTGGTGGGTTGGGTGGTGGCCAACTCGGCGGCGTGGGCGGTGAGCGCTTTCTTGTTGATTTTCCCGTTGGCGGTCAGGGGCAAGGTCTGCATCCAGTGGAAGGTGGTGGGGACCATGTAGTGGGGCAGGGTTTCGGCCAGGTGCTTGCCCGGTTCGCCTTCGGGGAGG
>NZ_BAABJP010000011.1:0-29233 GCF_039543365.1 Actinospineispora eucalypti | reverse complement strand
CCCGAACCAGCCACTACCAACGCCGATTACAACTCACATAACGAAGTGCGGCTGGAGTACTAGTCCACTACCCGGCTTGAGCGGTGTTCGACGGCCACAAGTGCCGTGGAGGAAACTCCACCTGGTGCAGCCCGAGCGTCCGCGACGATCCTTGACCGAGGCGTACAGCGTGCGCGACCGGGGTCCCGATCCGGTCCACGCGAAACGGGCCGGTTCTGAAGGAGAAGATCAGGCAGTCGGCTTCGCCGGGTCAGGCCTGGGGGTGGCAAGGGCTCCGAGTTCGACCGCGTGGCGGATGGTGGTGGGGCGGAAGTAGGCGCGTTCGGCGAGGGCTTGGGCGAGGCCGGGTGCGAGGGCCGCGGCGCGGAGGCGGCGTGGGGTGATCACGCGTGCCGAGCGTTGTTTGAGGCCGCGGATGATGTCGGCGACGACGGTGTGCAGCGGCACGGTTTGGAAGACGCCGCTGAAGCCGTTGACGAGTTCGGTGGCGGCGGGGTTGTCGAGCGCGTCCCTGATCATCGGTGTGCGGAAGATGATGGGGTGCACGCTGCCCACGGTGACCCCGCTGGTGCGCAGTTCCAGCCGTAGGGCGTTGCAGAGTGCCCAGACGCCGGCCTTGCTGGCCGCGTAGGCGCCGAGCATGGGCGGGTGGATGTAGCCGACCATGGAGGACATGGCCAGCAGGTGCCCGCGTTGTTCGGTGACGTGTGGTGCGGCGGCTTTGAAGGTGCGCCACACGCCGCCGAGGTTGACCTCGATGACCCGGTCCCAGTCGGTGTCGGTGGTGGCGCTCAGGGCGGTGACCGGGCCGAGGACGCCGGCGGCGGCGATGGCCACGTCGAGGGACCCGAAGTGTTCTCGGACCTCGCTCATGACCGTGGTCAGCTGGTGCAGGTCGCGGACGTCGGTGGCCCAGCCGCGGGCTGTTCGGGTGTCTCCGAGGCGCGTGGCTTGGGCGTGGACGCGGTCGGCGTCCTGGTCCAGGAGCGCGATGCGGGCGCCTTCGGCCCGCAGTGCTTCGGCCAGCGCGACCCCGAAGCCTCCGCCGGCGCCGGTGACCGCGACGGTGCGGCCGTTCAGGTCGTAGCTCATGACGCGAGGAACTTCAGGACCGCCGGCACGAACCGCTGGTGGTGCTGGAAGACGCCGCCGTGCCCGGAGTCGGGGTAGATGATCAGTTGTGCGTTCGGGATGCGCTCGGCCAGCACGCGGGACTGGCTGGTGGCGACCATCGCGTCGTTGTCGCCGTTGGCCACCAGCGTCGGTTGGGTGATCTTGCTGAGGTCGTGCGGCTCGCCGAGCCCGGCCTCTCGGATGGCTTTCAGCTGTGCGATGCGTGCCTGGTGGGAGATGGGCTTGTCGCGGTCCGCGGTGCGTTCGCGCAGGCGGGTCAGGTAGTCGGTCGCGGCCCGCCTGCCGGCGGTGTTGCGGTTGAAGAACAGGAAGTAACGCGGGTCCCGCCGGGTCAGCGCGGCCTGCAGGTACGCCTTCCCGACGATCAGCGGCATTCTGGTCAGCCCGCCGCCGCCACGGTGTCCGGTGCCGGTCAGGATCAGCCGGCGCACCAGGTCCGGGTTGGTCAGGGTGACCTCTTGGGCGACGGCGCCGCCCAGGGAGAAGCCGAGCAGGTCGACCTGCTCGTGACCGAGGGTGCGGATGAACGAGGAGGCGTCGGCGGCCATCGCCGCGACCGTGTGCGGGACCTTGCCGCCGGTTGCTCCGATCCCCCGGTTGTCGAAGGCGATCACGTGGCGGTGCGCGGCCAGGCCGTCGACCAGGCGGGGATCCCAGTCGTCGAGCACCGCGGTGAAGTGGTGCAGCAACACCAGCGGTGTCTCGCTCCGGGGTCCGAGCTCCCGGTATACGAACGTGGTGTCGCCGACGTCGAGCGATTTGGTCGGGGTGTGCCGCCAACTGGTGGTGGCGGCGTCCAGGGGTGCCTTGGCGTTGGTCATCGGTTCACTCCGTGAGTGGTCTCGGTGGTGAGCCGGCCGCGGTCGGCCGGTGGCAGGTCGGGGAAGGCCGGGGTGTCGATGCCGAGGCTTCCGGTGCTGGCCAGCGGGCGTACCCGTAGGAAGACGCCGGTGTGGTGGGTGTCGGCGGTCAGCGCGTGTTTCATCGCGTAGGCGTGGCCGCCGGGGGCGTAGGCGTAGTCCTGGGCCATGGCGACGGTCTTCCACAGGCTGATCGAGGTGTGCTCGAACGGCAGCTTGGATGAGATGTCCACGCTGCCGCGGTGGCCGGGGTGGTGCGCGGCGCGGCTGGCGGCGTGCATGTTGTTGCGCAGGAAGCCGGCCAGGTGGCGGGGCCGCAGCACGCCGTGCACGACCACCACCAGCGGCTCGTCGGCCGCGAGCGGTTGTGCGCCGGTGGCCGAGGGTGCCCAGCCGTGCCAGCGGTGGCTCTGCTCCCGCAGCCGCACCCGGGCCACCTCGCCGTCGAGGCTGAACCGGCCCCGGCCTTCAAGGGCGGTACATAGTGGACCGCGCCAGGCCGCCGCGGCGGCCTCGGGAGAGTCCCAGGCCGCGACCAGGGCGCATCCGCCGGGGATCACTCTTGGCACGATCGAGTGCGTGCCGTTGTTGGTGTGGTTCACGGTGGCGGCGCGCAGCCCGCCGGGCCCGCCGGCCAGCGCGGCCCGCACCGCGCGTCTCCAGCGCAGGACGCCCCCGGCGGGGCGGGCGACGGCGTCGATGGTCAGGAAGTCTCCGGCGCGGGCGGGTGCCACCGGGATCACCGGCCGCGCTTCGGGCGGAATGTCGCCCGACCGTTGCGACGCAGCATCGCCACCGTGGTGGCCAGCCGCCCCCGCTCCAGGTCGGGGGCCAGGCCGGCGCCGACACGGTGCAGTTGATCGGCGTGCCAGCCGATGTCGAGCAGCCCGTCGAGGGCCTTGAGGTCGGCGACCTTGCCCAGGACCCGCCGCATGCTATAGCGCAACTGGTGGGCGGTGAGGGCGTCGGCGCGTCCGGACAGGATCGCGTCCGCCGCGTCGGTAGTGGTCGCGGTGGGCCGGGCGATGCCCACCACGTCACACTCGCCGGATTCGACCGCCGCCCGCATCGCGGCGCGGGTGCGGAATCCGCCGGTGACCGCCAGCGGCAGGCCGCCGGCCAGGCCGCGCACGGTGCGGGCGTAGTCCAGGAAGTACGCCTCCCGGGCCCGGGTGCTGGCGGCGGCCGAGCCGGTCATCGCCGGTGACTCGTAGCTGCCGCCGCTGACCTCGACCAGGTCCAATCCTTCCCCGGCCAGCGCGGACACCACGGCCCGGGACTCGTCCTCGGTGAACCCGCCGCGCTGGAAGTCCGCCGAGTTGAGCTTGATCCCGACCGCGAAGCCGGGTGAGACCCGGGCGCGGATGCGGCGCACGACCTCGAGCACGAACCGCATCCGCCGCGCCGGGTCGCCGCCCCACTCGTCGGTGCGCCGGTTGGCCAGCGGAGACAGGAACTGCGCCACCAGGTAGCCGTGCGCGCCGTGCACCTGCACGCCGTCGAACCCGGCGGTTTCACACACCACCGCGGCGGTGGCGAACCGTTCGATGATGTGCTCGATCTCGACCGGCGTCAGCTCGCGGGGCGTGGCCGCGCCGGGCAGGTTGAGCGGGATCGGGCTGGGGGCGACGGGGGTGTGCCCGAGCGCGAGCGGGTTGGACTGGCGTCCCGGGTGGTTCAGCTGGATCCAGATCGGGGCGCCGCCGTCGTGCGCGGACTTGGCCCAGCGGGTCAATGCGTCGAGGTCGCGCTCGTCCTCGATCACCACGTTGCCCGGCTCGCCCAGCTGACCGCGATCGACCATCACGTTCCCGGTCACCAGCAGCCCGTAACCGCCCTGGCCCCAGGTGGTGTACAGGCGTTCGAGACGGCCATCGGGTGCGTTGCTCCGGGTGCCCAGGGCTTCGCTCATCGCGGACTTCATGATCCGGTTGGGCAGTACCTGGCCGCAGGGCAGGCTCAGCGGATCGTGCAGGCCGGTTCGTTCGAGGGCGTTGTCCACGGTGCGCTTCTCGCTTTCGTCTCGGGTGCCGGAACTCAGCCGGCGAGCTTGTTGACCTTGCGGATCTGCCGGTCGAAGAACCGGGACGGCGCGATGCGCCGCAGTGAGCTGATCTGGGCCGCCGTCGTGCCGGCGGTGTAACGCGTCTTCGGCTTCGGGTCGGTGGCGGCCTTGACGATCACCTGGGCGACGACGCCTGGATCGTCGCCCGCCCGGATGCCCGCGCTCAGGACGTCGTCGGCGATGCGTCGCTGGACGGCATAGGCCGGTAGCGGGCCGTCGGGCTCGGTGACGCCCGCGTCGAAGCCGGTTTTGGTGTAGGCGGGCTCGACCAGCACCACCCGCACGCCGTGCTCGCGGACCTCGTGGTCCAGCGACTCCGAGTACCCCTCCACAGCGTGCTTCGAAGCGGCGTACACGGCCCCGTACGGCGCCGGGATCAGGCCGAGCACCGAGGAGATGTTGATGACGCGTCCACCGCCCCGGGCGCGCATGTGCGGCAGGACCGCCCTGGTCATACGCAGCACACCGAAGACGTTGACGTTGAACACGTGCCGGTCCTGGACCAGCGAACGCTCCTCGGCGGCGCCGGCCGAGCCGATGCCGGCGTTGTTGACCAGCACATCGATCCGCCCGAACCGATCGATCACCCGCTCCACCACATCGGTGGCCGACTCGTCGTCGGCCACGTCCAGGTCCATGAACGTCACCCCGTCCAGCGGGGCGACACCGGCGACGCAACGGCTGGTGCCGACCACCTCGTATCCCGCATCCACCAGCGCGCGGGCACCCGCCCGGCCGATCCCCGTGGATGCACCCGTCACCAGCGCCACCGGCCTATCGATCGCCATCGTCCGACCCCATCCCAGTTGCTATTATGGTCGTAATATTATTACCATAAGACAAAGAACGGTCGGATGGCAAGCGGTGGGCACGAGCGAGCGGAGGAGCGTGTGGCGCGGTACGGCGCGGAGCACAAGCAGGCGACGAAGCGGCGGATCCTCGAGGTGGCCGGCCATCGGTTCAAACAGGACGGCATCGACGGCTCGGGCATCGCCACCGTGATGAAAGACGCCGGACTGACCAACGGCGCCTTCTACCACCACTTTTCCTCTAAGGAGGACCTGGTGGCCAACGTGGTCGCCGAGCAGCTACGCGAGCAAGCCACCCAGTTCCGCGGCCGGCCACCCACCCGCGCCGGAGTCGAGCAGATCGTGCGCGACTACCTCTCCCCGCAGCACCGCGACCACCCCAGCGACGGATGCCCCTCGGCCGCCCTGCTCGACGAGATCGGACGATCCACCCACCCGGTCAAACAGGCCTACACCGACGGCCTGATGACCATCGTCGACGACATCGCCGCCCGCCTCGCCCCGCACGACCCACCCTCCGCCCGCGCCAGGACACTCAACGCGATCGCCCTGCTGGTCGGGACACTGCAGCTCAGCCGAGCCCTCGCCGACCCACAGCTCGCCGACGACCTGCTCCAACAGGGAATCCGAAACGCCCTGGCCGCACTGGGCATCAACGAGCCGGAATGAATGAACGCGACATCACCCGCCTCAATGAGACGAGCGCTCGGCGCAGTGGCCGGGCGAGGAAATCGGAGCCCGGCTCGCGAACCACATCGTGGCGCGTTGGGAGGGCACTTTCCGGTGAGTTGATCGGATTGCCGCCGCGCTCGAACGGCACGAACCCAGGCGGCTAGGTCTGTTGACAGTCTGTGTGCGACTTCGGCCGGCGTGATGTTTCCGCTGGTGGGGTCTCGCTGCGGTTTGCTGAACAAGGCCCGCTACAGCCGAGACGCCAGCTTCGCGGCGCTACGCCAACAAGCCCGATTCGTTACCGCCATGGCCGCCAGCCCGATCATCGGCATCCTACTCGGCGGCCTGCTACTCGGCGTTGTGTCCGCCCGCGAAGCCCCGATCCCGCTGTCCTCGATCAAGGTCTGGAAGCACGACCAACCAGACACACCCACAAGCACGGACTCCCCAGAATCTGCCAGAAATTTGACGCAAGACAGCGGGTTCGCCTCGGCCCCCGCAATCGAGCGATCTGTGCCTACAGGCGATATCTGTCACATACAGGCGCTAGTTGTCACTTGGGGGTTGGCGGGGTTTGGTGGCCGGTCAGGGTGAGTCCGGTCAGGGCGATGAGCATCCAGGCGGCGACGTAAACGAACGCCGTGGTGGGTGAGGCGAGGGTGTAGAGCAGTCCGGCGATGGTGCTGGCGAGCACGTTCCCGCCGGCTTGGATGGTGGCGAGTATCCCGAACGCGGAGCCTCGCAGGTAGTCGGGCGCGAGGGCAGCGACAGCGGCGGTTTGCCCGGTTTCGGCGGCGCCGATGCCGATACCGGCCAGCACGAACGCCACCGCCAGCGGCACCACGGCGGCGGGGGTGAGCGCGAACAGCAGGTAGGCGGCCAGGAACGCGGCCGCCCCGCCGGCCACGACCCGGCGTGGGCCGGTGGAGCCGAGCCGGTCGGAGAGCCGGCCCGCCGGGTAGGAGGTGAGGGTGGCGGCGATGTTGTAGGCGGTGTAGAGGCCGAGCGCGAGGGCGGTCGCGGCCTGGCCGCCGCGGGCCGGGGTGAGGAGGTCGGTGGCGCGCAGGATGAGCAGGGTGGCGGCGAGGTTGCCGACCTCGAACGCGGTGAACGCACCGAGCAGCCAGCCCAGCCGGCCGCGCAGCACGAGGCGCACGTGGATGCGCAACCGGTGCCGTTCGACCTGCTTGGGGAGCTTGGCATGGCGGATGGCGTACACGATCGCGGCCGCGGCCAGCAGTCCGGGGATGACCGAGATCAGGATGGCGGTACGCACGCCCACCGACGCGACCAGCCCGAGCGCGAGCAACGGGCCGAGGATCGCGCCCAGGTTGTCCATGGTGCGTTCAAACCCGTACGCCCGCCCGTAGGCGTCGGCTGGGACCACATCGGCCAGCAGGGCGTTGCGGGAGGGCACCCGCAGCCCGCGGGCCGCCCACGCCGCGCCGCGCAGCACCCCGACCTGCACGACGTTGCCGGCCACACCGATCAGCGAGGACAACACCGCGGTCGTGGTGTATCCGCCGACCGCGACCGCGCGCCGCCGCATCGGATCGTCCGCCAGCGCGCCACCGACGAACCGGGCACCCCCGGCGAGCCCGTCGGCGATTCCCTCGATGACCCCGAGCGCCGCGGCCGGGGCGCCGAGGGTTGAGGTGACCAAGCTGGGTAGCAGGGCGGTGGGGATCTCGTGGCCGACATCGGCGAGCAGGCTCGCGGTCCCGATCCCGGTCACACCGCGTGTCAGCCACGGACGCCGTCCCTGCGCGGGCTCGGTGGACGCGCTGTCAGCTGGCACGACCACAGCCTGGCATCGCTGACCGAACGCGGCTCAACGAGCGGCCCCCCGCGTCGCGTCCCGGGCGGTCAATCCGGAGCGCCCGCATTCGCGGTTGGTGACCAGTACGACCTTGTCATCGGGCCGGGCGCGAGCCGTCCTGACGTGGACCAGGCGTCCTAGCCAATCCGCTGGGCGCTGGCGGGGTTAGCTCGCGCGGGCCAGGCAAGCGGTCGCGTGCAGCGGTCGTATCACGGCGGGTGTGATCGCCAGCGTGAGCAGCCCGGCCAACACGACCGCCGGCCAGATCAGCGAGGCTGGTGCGAGCGCGCCCCGCACGGCGAGATAGATGGCCGCCTGCGCCACGGTGAGGGCTCCGAGAGCGGATGCTGGCGTAGGTGGCCCATCGCTGGCCGTGCGGCCGCCAGCCGGTCAGCGCCCGTAGGTGGGTGGGGGTGACCAGCAGGAGCAGTCCGAGCGCGGCCAGGCCGAGCGCGGCGGGGCCGGTGTACTCGGCGCCGGTGTCCAGGGCGAGCAGGATGGCCGGGCGGGTGTGCACGGACCACGGCATGGGCGGGGCGTGGTCGAGCACGGTGCGCCACCCCAGCCCCACCACCGCGCCGACCAGCAACAGCGCGGTGCTGAGCTGTTGCAGGTGCGGGCGCAGCAGCTCGGCCCGCAATGCCGGTCCGATCGTGGCCGGTGAGCCGAACTCGCGCACTGCGGTCGTCACCGCATGCTGAGCGTCCATGCCGGTAGCTACCAGGTGTTCGGCGACAGCCAGGTGGGCAAGGTGATTGCCCACAGGTTGTGAACAAGACGGCCACCAGCCACGGCGAGAACCGGACCGGCGCGCAGCACGGCGCGGCGTACCGGATGTTGCGGCGCGTAGCGGGCGAGGATGTCGCTGATCCGCTCCTCATAGGTCATCTGCTCGCCGCCGGGGCCGGTGGTGAGGTCGGCGGCGGTCAACGCGTCGTGCAGCGGTGATTCCTCGTAGGGGAACTCGGCGAGCAGTGTATGGGCGAGACCGCGTTCGGCGGCCTCGAAGCGTGCTCCGGAATGGTGTGCAACCAGGCTGACCACCACCGGCGGCCAACCCTCGGCACGCAGGTAGCGGGCGCCGTCCAGCGGGTGAAACCCGGTGTGGCAAAGCCGCGGCGAGTACCCGATGGCGTGCAACCACGCCGCCGCCACCAGAACCGGCCGCTGCTCAACCGGTACCGCCGAGGCCAGCTCTTCGGCTCGCCGCGCGACCGCCTGCACGTGGAGCCAACGGCGACCCAGCGGCCCGACGAATCGTTCCGCTACCGCGCGAGCCTCGTGGAGGTCCACAAACCCGAAAGAGTAGCCGCGCACGGCCTGACCGGCGGCCGGCTCACCCGAATGCCCGACGATCGCCCAGTTCACCGCCGCTTCCTCCTACGGTGCCGCGACCTGGAGGCGAGGGAGCTGGTCGTGGTGGAGTTACCCGAGGCGGTGCGCCCGATGCTGGCATCAGCCGGGTCACCGCCGAGTGGCCCCGGTTGGGCCGTCGAGTTCAAATGGGACGGCGTTCGGGCCATCGTGGCCGCGGCTGGCGACAGGGTCCGGGTCACCAGCCGCAACGGCAACGACGTCACCGCCGGCTACCCCGAAGTCACCAACGCGATTTCCGGATTCCGCGCATGGGGCTCGGTGCTGCTGGACGGCGAGCTGGTCGCACTGGACGCCGCCGGCCGCCCCGATTTCGGCCTGCTGCAGCGCCGTGTCCATGTCCGCGCCCCCACCGAGCTGCTGCGCGCCCAGGCACCGGTAGTGCTGTACGTGTTCGATGTGCTCCAACTTGACGGGGACTGGGTGACCGGCGAGTCCTACGACACCCGCCGAGAGCACCTGCTCGCCCTGAGTCTCGCGGATGAGCGGGTCAGCGTGCCGCCGGCGAGCGAGGACGTGCCAGCCGAGCGGATGCTCGACATCGCGCGTACCCACGGCTTGGAAGGCATCGTGGCCAAGCGCCGCGACTCCCGCTACACCCCCGGCCGCCGCTCCAACGCCTGGATCAAAACGGCGCTGATCACCACCCAGAAAGTCATCATCGGCGGCTGGACCGCCAGGGAAGGCCACCGCCACAGCACCATTGGTGCGCTGCTGCTCGGCGCCCGTGACAGCGCGGGCCACTTGCGCTACCTCGGCCACGTCGGCACCGGCTTCACCCACGCGATGCTGCGCGACCTCCTCACCCAGCTCGAACCCCTCACCACCTCGGACAGCCCGTTCGACGAGGCAGTCCCGCGCGAGCACGCCCGCAAAGCCCGATGGGTCCAACCCCGCCTGGTCGGGGAAGTCGTCTACCGCACCCTCACCGCCGACGGCCGCCTGCGCCACGCCGCCTGGCGCGGACTGCGCCCCGACCGCGACCCAGGTGAAGTCACCCTCACCCCGGAGAGCGGCACGTAGGGATCACGCCCGGCCGGAAACGGCTGGCGGGACGATGACTGTGCTCGCCGCCGGGCGGTCCGTCGTGGTGCCGGCCGCGTGAGCCGCTCGCGATCGCCAACATCCGAGCTCGTTCAACGACCTCTGGGTCCGCGTCCTGGGCCACGCGCCGATCGCGCCCGCGAGGAGGACCCGACCACCAGATCACGCAGGATCGCCGCCCACTCCATCACGAAGACGTGCGATACGGCGGTGAATCCGTCGCCGGAGAAGAGGCGCCGGGCGAGCGAGCTGGATCCGGGAACTGACATGTCCATCGTCGCGTGGCCTTCCATGGCCCCGGTCAACCCGCGTTCGGCCTGTTCACGGGCCTTGTTCAGCAGTTGGCGCCGCAGAAAGACGCGCAGCGGCACCGCCAGCGCAACAATCATGGCCGGTCCACCGAGGAATTCGGCGGTGGTGAACTGCCAGCCCATCAGCAGCGCCATGATGATGCCCAGTTCCACCACGAGGTTGGTCGAGCCGATCTGGAAGGCCATGGCGCGGTGAGTTGGCGCCCTTCGGAACAGGGAACGGGCCAGCGCGACCGCCGCGTACGAGCACGAGGACGAAGCCGCGCCCAGACCGGCCGCCACCGTCAGGGTGCGTGGACGGTCATCGCCGAGCAGGTTGGCGATGGTGGATTTGCGCACCACGGCCTGGATCACCGCTGACGGCGCAAATCCTAATCAGCGCCCAGCGGATCTCCCAGGCCATCGCGCCGGCTAGGACCAGGGCATGGCCGATGGCAGCCACCCGTCTCACCTCCAGCCCCCTGCACTACCCGTCCGGACGGCACCGAAACTAGACGGCGGGTCGCGCGGCTGAGCTGGTTGGCCTGTGCTCCTGTCGGTGCCGGTTGTCTAGACCGTCACCTTGGTTCGCATGTTGGTGTTCTGGCGGGTCGGGCGGTTCCGGGCCGCGCCGGTGCGGGCGTGGGTGGCGTAGAGGGTGAGCCCGACGAAGGTGATGCCGCCGACCAGGTTGCCGAGCACGGTGGGGATCTCGTTCCAGATGAAGTAGTCGGCGATGGAGAACTTGCCGTGCAGCATCAGGCCGGAGGGGAACAGGAACATGTTCACCACCGAGTGCTCGAAGCCCATGTAGAAGAAGACCAGGATCGGCATCCACATGCCGATGACCATGCCGGACACCGAGGTGGAGATCATCGCGGCGACCACGCCGGTGGAGACCATCCAGTTGCACAGCACGCCGCGGATGAACAAGGTCAGCATGCCGGCGGCGCCGTGCGCGGCGTAGCCGAGGGTGCGGCTTTCGCCGATCGCGCCGAGCTTTTGCCCGACCGCGTTGGGATCCACGGTGAAGGCGAAGGTGACGATGACCGCCATCATGAGCGCGACGGTCAGCGCGCCGGCGAAGTTGCCGAGGAAGACCAGCGCCCAGTTGCGCAGGACCGAGCGCAGCCGGACCCCTGGGCGCCGGTCGATCCAGGCCAGCGGGACCAGGGTGAATACGCCGGTCAACAGGTCGAAGCCGAGCAGGTAGAGCATGCAGAAGCCGACCGGGAAAAGCAGCGCGCCGACCAGTGGTTGCCCGGTCTCCACGGTGATCGTGACGGCGAACGCGGCGGCCAGGGCCAGGATGGCGCCGGCCATGTAGGCGCGCAGCACGGTGTCACGAGCGGACATGAAGACCTTCGCCTCACCGGCGTCGATCATCTTCGCCACGAACTCGGGTGGTTTGAGATAGGACAAGACGTCGCTCCTTGGCCGCGTCGTAGGAGGGGCCGCCGGGGAGTTGTGACGCCGAGCCCCGATCATGCCCCGAAGATCCAAGCTGTCCGGCCGAGTCTGGGGAGTGACAGTTTCCGTCCTGTGACATCGCGGGGAGTATCAGATCAACGCGCGCTCACCGCGGTCCGGGGCACCGTGTGATGCGGTGTGCTCTCGTCGTGGGTGTTCCACGTGGCGAAGGTCGTGCGAGGTGGTGACCTTCGACCCGGTGGTCGGTGTTCGAGGGGACGCACACTGTGCCGAGGTGCCGAACCCGTCAATGCAGGTAAGGGGTCTTCGTGAGCGCACCCGGACGTGGGTCGTTCGTCGTGGTCGGTGTGGATGGTTCGGACGCGTCCTTGGACGCGCTGCGCTGGGCGGCCAGGCAGGCGGAGCTGACCGGCGCCGCGCTCCACGCCGTCACCGTATGGCAGTGGCCGACCACCTATGGGTATGCCCCGGGCTACTCGGACGTCGACTTCGCGGCTCTCGCGGAAGAGACCCTCACCCAGGCCGTCGAGCAGACGTTCGGGACCACGCCTGGTGTCGTGGTCGTTCGGCGGGTCCTCGAGGGGCATCCGGCCTCCGCGCTCACGGAGGCCGCTCGAGGGGCGGATCTGTTGGTGGTGGGCAGCCGTGGGCACGGGGGTTTTGCCGGGATGCTGCTCGGTTCGGTGGGCCAGCACTGTGTCCAGCATGCGCCGTGCCCGGTTGTGATCACCCGCCACATCCCCGCGGCGAGGGAGGTCACGGGCGCACGGGCGTCGTCGCGGCGCAGCGGCCGGCCAGGAAGCTGACGAACCGGGTGGGCGCCAGCAGCGCGAGGCCGCGATGGTGTGCTTTCTGTACGAACGCCCTGTACAGTTGCCCTGGTTGAGAGTTGCCCTGGTTGAGGGGAGGCGGATGGTTTCTTCGAGCACCGCGCGCGGGATCCAAGTGCGGCGGCGTCTGCTCGCGGCGGCGGTTGAGCTGATTCCGGAGCGCGGCTGGGTGGGGGTGAGTACGAGGGTTCTCGCGGAGCGCGCGGGGGTGACGCCGAGCGTCGTGCACTATCACTTCTCGTCCTTGTCGGAGCTGTTGAACGAGGCCGTGGTCGGCGTGATCCGGCAGGCACTGGCCGAGGTGGATGCCTTCCTGGAGACGATAGAGACCCCGGTGGGCGCGGTGGAGGCGCTGTTCGCCTCGGTCGAGCACTACAGCGGGGCCGATCCGATGTCGCGGTTGACGGTGGAGACTTACCTGGCGGCCGGCAGGGACGAGCGGCTGCGTGCGCGGATCGCCGAGGTGGTCGACGAGTTCCGCCGGCGTTTCGGTCGTTGGCTGGGTGAGCGCGGGATCCCGTTGCCGGAGCAGACCGTCGCGGTGTTGGTGGCGGCGATCGACGGGCTGCTGCTGCAGCGCGGGCTTGGTGCGCGCTTGGATGCCGAGTCGGTTGTGGCCGTACTGCGCCGGCTGGTGGGCCCCGACCTGGTCGCCGAGGTGGGTCGATGAGGGTGGTGATCTGCGGGGCCGGGATCGCCGGTCTGACCTTGGCCAACCAGCTGTCGCGGTTCGGGTTCGAGGTCGTGGTGGCCGAACGGAGCCCCGGTCCACGGTCGCAGGGCTACATGATCGACTTCTTTGGTCCCGGCTACCAGGCGGTCGAGGCGATGGGCCTGTTGCCCGCGATCGAACGGGTCGCGTATCACCTGGACGAAGCGAGCCTGCTCGATGAGCATGGCCGGCGGCGGGCCGGGGTGCGGCCGAGCCAGTTTGCCGACGGGCCGTTGCTGGACATCATGCGCCCCGACCTCGAGCGGGTGTTGCGCGAGCACCTGCCGGCCGAAGTGGATCTGCGTTTCGGGGCTGGTCTGGTCGGTGTGGAGGAGCGCGGTGACCGGGTGCGGGTGAGCCTTGAGGGCGGGGCGGAGGTGGAGGCCGATCTGTTGGTCGGTGCCGACGGTGTCCATTCGACGGTGCGCCGGCTGGCGTTCGGGCCGGAGGAACGGTTCTTCCGCTACCTGGGCTTTCACACCGCCGCGTTCGTGTGCGACTTCCCTCGGCTGCACGCGGTGACGCGGGGGCGGGCCTGCCTGACCGACACGATCGATTGCCAGATGGGTTTCTACGGGCTGCGTGACGGCCGGGTCGCCGCGTTCGCCGTGCACCGCGCCCCGGACCCGGTGTTACCGTCGGATGTTCGGGCGGCGGTGCGGGACAGCTATGGCGGGCTGGGCTGGTTGGTGCCCGAGGCGCTGGACCGCTGCCCGCCGGCGGGGGAGATCTACTACGACCAGGTCGCGCAGATCGAGATGCCCCGCTGGAGTTCGGGGCGGGTGGTGCTGGTCGGGGATGCCTGCTATGCGGTCTCGCTGCTGGCCGGTCAGGGAGCGTCGCTGGGCGTCGCCGGGGCATACGTGCTGGCCGAGCGGCTGCGGCGGGCACCGTCGATCGGTGAGGCACTGGCCGTGTACGAGCAGGTGTGGCGGCCGGTGGCGCGGGAGAAGCAGCGGATCGGTCGTGCCGCCGCGCGTTGGTTCCTGCCCGCGGCGGCGTGGGAGCTGCGGGTGCGGCGGTTGGCGCTGCGGTTGGCGCGGCTACCCATTGTCGACCGCTATGTGGCGGCGCTTGTGGCGGGCAAACCGACCGTGCTCAACGTGCGTTCCGCCCAGGACATGCCGGGGCCGCCGGCGAGTCCACACCGGTGATCGAGCCGGACGCCGGTCTTAAGGGGATCGTCAGGAACAGCACGGTGTGGGGCTCGTTGGACCGGTTAGCCCGCCGCGCGGGCTGGTGGTAACACAGGGTGTTGCCGTAGGGGTGTAGCTCAACGGGTAGAGCGCCCGGTTTCCACGCCGGGGGACGCCGTGTTCGAGTCCGGCCACCCCTGCTCACAGTCGCCTGGGCGCTTACTCGCGCACCCAGGCCCACGCGTTGGCCAGCTGCTCGCGGGTGAAGGTTCTGAGCTTGCCGGCGATGAGCACGTTCGCCAGCTTGACACACCACTGTTCCCACCTCGGGGCTCCGACGATGGCGACCTTTTCGAAGTCTCGTCGGTGGCGGAGATCGAGGCGGGTGTTGGTCCAGGCGGCGCGAGCCTCCCATCCGCGGAACGTCTCGTCCATGAGGACGAGCACGCGGATCCGGTCGGCGGCCGCGAGCGCCGCCTGCAGCTGTGGCACCAGCACGTCCCGGTTGTCGGCCTGCGTGAGCACGTCACGCGCGCGGAACGCCACAATCGCGCCGCCGGGGCCGTCCATCAGTTCGAGCATGGCCGAACGATCTTGGGGAGTGTTCGGTGAGTGGTGTTCATTGTGGGTGCTCGGGTAGTTCGACGACGAACCGTGCTCCTCCTTCGGGGCCGGGAGCAACGGGTGTTCGCCGCGATCGAGAACGAGTTCCGCGGGTCCGAATTGGCTCGTGTCGAGGACCGGTGGACGTCTGTGCGGTTGTGGGTACCGGCGTGGCCGGGGTGGTTGTCGCTGTTGCTGGTGACGGGGCTGTTGGGGATGGTCGGGGGTTCGCTGCACACGTCGGTCGCCTCGATGATCCTGGCGGTGTTCGTGATCGCGATCGGGGTGCCGGCCGTGTTCTGCTGGTTCGTCGGCGGCCGGTAGGTCGCGAACGACGCTCGTGTTCAGGAGGGGGCGAACCGGGCGTTGTGCTGCTCGCGCGCGGCGGCCCGCACCAGCTGCCCGGTGATCAGGAACCCGGAGATCACGAAGAACACGTCCCGGCCGGGTGCGGACGCCTCCCACGGGTCGGGGGCGGGCATAGGGTGTGGGGGGTGAAAGCTCGTGACTTGGCTCAGCCGCTGCCCACGGTCACCGTCGACTCGGCGGCGTTGGAGGCGGCGCGGCTGATCGCCGAGCAGCGCCTGCCCGGCATCGCGGTCCTGGACCACCAGCAACGCCCGGTGGCGTTGCTGCCCGCCTCGGACGTGCTGCGCGCGGTGGTCCCCGAACCGGTGCTGGATGATCCCTCGCTGGCCGGCGTGGTCGACGAGGCCAGCGCCGACCGGCTGTGTACCGAGGGTCTCGGGCGTAAACGGGTGGCGGATCTGATGCGGCCGGTCCACCAGCGGGTCGAGCTGGCCGCCGTGGAACCGCACGACACCGTGGTCGAATGCGCCGCGTTGATGGCCCGGCTGCACAGCCCCGCCGTAGTCGTCATCGACAACGGGGAACTCGTTGGCGTGGTCACCGCCGCGCACCTGCTCGAGGTCCTGCTCAACCGCCCGGGTTGACCCGGGGCTCGGGCCATCACCCTCACCGGCACCAGCTCAGCCGGCCAACGCGAAGTAGCGCAGCCACACGTAGCCACTGGCGATCACCAGCGTCACCGCGGTGATGACCAGCCCATAGCGGGTGAACCGCCAGAACCCGATCGGCACCCCGTTGCGCGCGGCGATCCCCGCGACCACCACGTTCGCGCTGGCGCCGATGAGGGTGGCGTTGCCGCCCAGGTCCGCGCCCAGCGCGAGCGCCCACCACAGCACCTGCGGCTGGCCGTCCGGGCCGATCAGGTCAGCGACCACCGGGCTCATGCTGGCCACGTACGGGATGTTGTCCACCACACCGGACAGCACGCCCGAACCCCACAACAGCAGCGCGGTGAACCCGGGCAGGTTGTCCCCGGCGTATCCGGCGATCGCCTGGCTGAGCGTCGCCAGCACCCCGGTGTTGACCAGCCCGCCGACCATCACGAACAGCCCCATGAAGAACGCCAGGGTCGGCCACTCGACATCTTGCAACGCCTGCTCGGTGCTCACCCGGGTCACCGCGATCAACAGGCCCGCCCCGAGGAGCGCCACCACCGACGGCGCGTAGTGCAGCACCGGGTGCAACACGAACGCCGCCAGCACCACCGCCAGCACCACCAGCGACTGCACCAGCAGTTTCGGGTCGCGGATCGCTTCGCGCTCGTTGAGCGTCATCAGCTCGTCCACCTTGTCCGCGTCGGCGTGGAACGCGTCCGCGAACAGCCACCGGCACAGCCCGATGAACACCACCAGCAACACCGCCACGACCGGGGCGAGGTGGATCAGGAAGTCGTTGAACGACAGCCCACCTCGGCTGGCGATGATGATGTTCGGCGGGTCACCCACCAGCGTGGCGGTGCCGCCGATGTTCGACGCCGCGACCTCCGCGATCAGGTACGGCACCACCGCCAGCCCGAGCCGCTGACACACCAAGATCGTCACCGGGGCGATCAGCAACACCGTGGTCACGTTGTCCAACAGCGACGACGCCACCGCGGTGATCAGGACCAGCAGCACCATCAGCGGGAACGGCCGGCCCCTCGCGCGTTTCGCGGCCCAGATCGCCAGGTACTCGAAGATCCCGGTCTCCCGCATCACGCTCACGATGATCATCATCCCGAGCAGCAGGAACACCACGTTCCAGTCGATCCCGGTGTCCTCGGAGAAGAACGCCGTGTGCGCGTCGCTGATCCCCAGCGCGAGCATCACCGCCGCGCCGCCCAACGCGGCGGCCGTGCGGGTCACCCACTTCTCGGCGGCGATCAACACGTACGCGGCCGCGAAGATCACGATCGCCGCGATCGCGGAGGAACTCAGCACTCACTCGGCCTTCCGGTCGGCACCGCACGCGTGCGTCATCGATTCGCCGACCAGACTTCCCGGCACACCTGCCGCGCACCGTACCGGTGGCTGCCTCGGTGCGGCGGGTCAGGGTCTGGCGGCGCACGCACGTACCCCCGGATCGGCCGGCCAGGATTGCCGCGAGCCTTCTCAAGCGCGACGGTGTACCGGCGTTATGCGTGACCTCCGGCGGTGGCAGCGGGGCTACACTCGGTGTGAGCCCCTCGCAACGTTTCGATGACCGAGGAGGGCTTCGCCATGACCGTCCTGCTCACGATGCTTGTGATCCTCGCGCTGGCCACAGCGGTGCTGGCTGGTAACTCGTTGCGTCAGGTGCAGCAGTACCAGCGCGGGGTGGTGCTCAGATTCGGCCGGCTGCTGCCCAACGTGCGGGAACCGGGCCTGCGGGTGATCGTCCCGTTCGTGGACAAGATGATCAAAGTGTCCCGCCGGACGGTGGTGCTGGACATCCCCGCGCAGAGCGCGATCACCAGGGACAACGTCTCCATCGGGGTGGACGCGGTCGTCTACTTCCGGGTGGATGACGTGGTGAAGTCGGTGATCAACGTGGAGAACTACGTGCAGGCCACTTCGCAGGTGGCGCGCACCTCGCTGCGCTCGGTGATCGGCCGGGCCGATCTGGACACCCTGCTGTCGGACCGGGAGCAGATCAACGGCGAGCTCAAGGCCGTGATCGATACACCCACCGAGGATTGGGGTATCCGCATCGACCGGGTGGAGGTGAAGGACATCTCCCTGCCGGAGGGGATGCGCCGCTCCATGTCCCGGCAGGCCGAGGCCGAGCGGGAGCGGCGGGCCAGGGTGATCGCCGCCGACGCCGAGCTGCGCGCATCCACCAAGCTGGCCGCCGCCGCGCAGGCGATGTCCGCCACCCCCGGCGCCCTGCAGCTGCGGCTGCTGCAGACGGTCGCCGACGTGGCCACCGAGAAGAACAGCACCCTGGTCATGCCCTTCCCGGTGGAGATGCTGCGCTTCTTCGAGCACGCGACCGGCATCGACCAGGCCAGCAAACCGGCCGAGGCGCCACCGGAGCAACGCACCGCGCCGCCCGCCGAGCTCGAGCCACCCGCCGCACCGCCGCGGGCGGCTACCACAGACCTCCGGGCAGATCCCGAATCAGCGCGGTGAGCTGACGGTACGTCTTCGCCGCGTAGGCGGACGCGACCCGCTGGTCGAACTCGTCGGTCGTCAAACAACCGCTGCTGAACGCTCGCCGCAGACGGTCGACGGTGCTCTGCCGATCGGCATCCGAGGCCCTCGGATCCGCCCCATCCATATGCCACCTGGCCCTTAAACTTTGCGGGACGACTGGCGTATCCAGCCTACGTACCCGTCTCGCAAACCGGCCCGCGTCGATGACGTTTCCCGCGGATCGGCGCGCTTTCCGCCAACGCTCGAGGTTGATCTTTTGGGATTTTCGAACCTTAACGTTCGGTTGCGTGCGCTTTACTGACAGATCGGTGACCCCTCAGGATGTGCTCAGTCAGTCGCTGAGCGTTGCGACTCCCGGTCCGCGACGCACCGAACCCTATGCCGGCCGCGCCAGGAGGCTCCACCCATGAACGACGTCCTCACCACGATCGACTCGTTCGTCTGGGGTCCGTTCCTGCTGATCCCGTTGCTGCTCGGCACGGGCATCTACCTGACAATCCGCCTGCGTGGATTGCAGATCCGCAAACTCGGCTACGCACTCTGGATGGCGCTGGTCAAGCGCAAGGAATCCGACGCCGACGGCGACATCTCCCACTACCAGGCTCTGTCGTTGGCGCTGGCCGCCACGGTCGGCGTCGGCAACATCGCCGGCGTCGGCACCGCCATCCACCTCGGCGGCCCGGGCGCGCTGTTCTGGATCTGGGTCACCGGCCTGGTCGGCATGGCCACCAAGTACTCCGAAGCCTTCCTCGGTGTGCGGTTTCGCACCACCAACCGGCGCGGCGAGCAGACCGGTGGCCCGATGTATTACCTGAGCCGGGGCATCAACAACCGGTTCGGCAGCGTGCTGGCGGTCTCGTTCGCGGTGTTCGGGGTTCTCGCGTCGTTCGGGATCGGCAACATGACCCAGGCCAACAGCGTCGCCGAAGCCATCAACGGCCAATGGGGCATCGCGCACTGGATCACCGGCCTGATCATCACCGTGCTGGCCGGGCTGGTCATCATCGGCGGAGTAAAGCGCCTCGGGGCTGTGGCCTCGGCTTTTGTCCCGGTGATGATCGTGTTCTACGTTCTCGGATCCTGCGTGGTGCTCGCGCTCAACGTCAGCGAGCTGCCCGCCGCGTTCGCGCTGATCTTCACCGACGCGTTCACCGGCACCGCCGCGGCCGGCGGGTTCGCCGGGGCGGGGATCCTGCTGGCCATCCAGTACGGCGTCGCGCGCGGGATCTTCTCCAACGAGTCCGGCCTCGGCACCGGCGGCATCGCCGCCGCCGCCGCGCAGACCAGCCAACCCGTGCGCCAGGCGCTGGTGTCGATGACCCAAACCTTCATCGACACCCTGGTCGTGGTCTCCTTCACCGGCCTGGTCATCGTGGTCACCGGCACCTGGCGGCTGATCGACCCCAACGCCGACACCCCGGGTGGCGGGTTCACCGGCGCGGCGCCCACCCGCGAGGCATTCGCCGCCGACCTGGGCACCGCCGGCGGCCTGATCGTGGCCATCGGCATCATGTTCTTCGCCTTCTCCACCCTGCTCGGCTGGTCCTACTACGGCGAACGCTGCATCGAGCGCCTCTTCGGCACCAGCACCGTGCAGGCCTACCGCCTGGTCTTCGTCGTGATCATCTTCGTGGGGTCGGTCACCGAGCTCGAGCTGGTGTGGAACTTCTCCGACATCATGAACGGCCTGATGGCACTGCCCAACCTCATCGGGCTGATCATCCTGAGCCCGTTGATCGTGCGCGAAACACGGGCCTTCTTCGCCCAACCCGACTGGAAAGTCATGGCCGACGTCGGGAACGGCACCACGCGGTCCTAACCGCGCGGCCGTCACCCCAGGACCACGCCGCGCCGGCAAGTAATAGGCGCGGCGTGGTCCTGCCAATTCCGGCGCCCCCGTTGGGCACCTGAGTGCCGCCGCGGCACTGATGGCCGCCGCCATGGCCGCGCTCCGACGCGGCTCTCGTCGAAGAAACGCGCGAACGCCCGCACACCGCCGACCGGCGAACTCGAAAATCGTCCGGACGCAGGCCGTGAGGGCCAGAACGCGATGACCATCTCGACGCGCCGCCCAGAGGATCATCCATCCGACTTCCCCAGACTCGCTGGGCGCGATCAGGCGTAGACTGGTTCGCGGGCGCGCCGGGAAGGCTGGTCGGCACTTCGATGACCGCCGCGCAAAAGGGTGTCCGCCATGACCGCAGCCCTCCCACCCGAACCCCGCAAGCCCGCCCCCCTCACCCCCAGCGAACAGTGCGCTTTCGCCGACATCACCGACCGCCTCGCCGGGAACGACACCAACCTAGCCGCGAGCACGGCACAGAATGACGCGGCACACGAGGACTGGGTGCCGATCCGCCTTGGCCTGCCGGCTCTGTTCAAGCCGGTGGCGCTACGGACGCTCACACTCGCGGTTCTCGGGCTCGCTGTCGTGCTCACGCCCGCCGCATGGTGGTCGGTTCTGGCGCTATCGCTCGTCATGTTCGGACTGCCGTGCCTGGTCCTGTTCCTCATCGACCGCGAGAACCGCGCCTGACCCGCCGCCCGGCAACCCGACCGCTCCGCGTAACCCCACGGCCAGGTGCGCGAGATGGCGGCAAAGCGCGGTGCGGTCCGCGCGGGTCGCCGCCGGACGGGAATGGTGTCTATGCGATTAGCCGTGGCGCGGGCTCGCCGCGTTCTCGATTCGCGAGAGTCGCCGAGAACGAACCGGGGTGTCTCGGCGTCATTCCTGACTTATTGATCAGCCGGCCGTGGCGCGCAGCGCGCCGTAGCGCCGTGTGAGGAGGTGGTCTCTGTTCAGCGGCGAGTGCGCCTGATCTGGTGCGACCTTGTTGCGGACACCCACCGAGTTGAGCACGCCGAACATGCGGACCAGATGGACGAGGCGCAGGTCGTCTTCGTCGGTCGGGCGGGGATCGGGGCCGCCGGCCAGGGTGAGGGTGCGTTCCAAGTGGCGGACATCCCAGTGTAGGCCGGCTTGCTGGGCGGCGCCGACCAGGTCGTGGCGCACGGCGGCCGGTGGTAGTCCGCACAGCCGCTGAAAGTCCAGCTCATCGAGCGGGAAGAGCCGGTCGTGCTCGCGTAGGTAGGCCAGTTCGAGCGCGTGGGAATGGCCGTAGGTGCAGTACTGGCAGCCGTTGACCAGTGAGATGGCCACGCACAGCAGGTGTGTACGGACAGGCCCGAACGTGGCGAGCGTGTGCTGGTAGCGCGGCATGTTGCGGCAAAACCACGCGAGGGCGTGCCAAGCGCCGAGTTGCGCCACGGCGGGCGCGAAGAGTCGAGGCCGGAATCCCCACAGCAGCTTGCACGTGGCCTCGAGCAACAGCGTCACGGCATGCACCGAGGCCTGGGCTGCCATCGACGTCTCCCGCTGCGTAGCTGATCGCTCACGCTGAGCAAGAACCAACTGTAACGTACTACAGGCAGGTGAATGAGGCAGGGGGTGCTCTGGAGGATTTCACGACTCACAGTGATCTTCCGCCCGCGAACGGCGCGCGAAGAGAGCGCTGCCGCCACGCGCGAGGCGGTGGCGGCGCGCGAGGTGGACGAGAATGACCCGGACGGCCGGCGCCGGGTGGCGCATCGTGTCTGCGGCCCCGAGATCGCTGACCCGTCCCGGCGCGAGGTGAGTGTTGTCGAGGCGCCGGCGTTTGTTGCGCCGTAACGCCGTTCGCGCGGATAGCGAGGTGGCAGAGGTGGCATTGCGGGTGATCGAGAACGTGCCGGGCTGTTCGCGCCCGCGTGGTTAGTGGAATATCGAAGCCCTACAACAACACAGGCCACATCGTTTCACCCGGAGTCCGGCGAGTCGCGCCAGGCTTTCGTGGCTTCCTCGCATGCCTGGTGGCTTGCGCGCCATCGCGGAACCTCGCTATCACCCGAGTTTGCGGCTGCTCAACACGTACGAGGCGCGAATGATCTGTGGATCGCGCGGTGGCGTTGTATCGGGGCCTTGGTCCTGTGCATGCTCATTCGCACGGGTGTCACGCTCGGTCGCTCCGAGTCCAGCGAGGACCGGATCACGGCCGCTGATTGTTGTGCTCGCCGTCCTGCGCTCCTGACACGCGCCTCCGCCCCCGGCGGCGGGTAGCGGTCGATGCCCAACTTGGCTGCGCTGCAGCGTTCGGTGAACAGCGAGGGCGAGAGCCGGGCCGGCGCGCAGCGCGGCGCGGTGTGTCGGATGTTTGGGTGCGTAGCGGCCGAGGATGTCGCTGATCCACTCCTCGTAGCTCAGCCGCTCGCCGACGGGGCCGGTGGTGAGGTCGGCTGTGGCCAGCGCGTCGTGCAGCGGTGAATCTTGATAGGGGAACTCGGCGAGCAGCGTGTGGGCGAGACCGCGTTCGGCGGCCTCGAAGCGGGCGCCGGAATGGTGCGCGACCAGGATGACCACCACCGCCGGCCAGCCTGTGGCACGCAGGTAGCGGGCGGCGTCGAGCGAGTGAAATCCGGTGTGGCAGATCCGCGGCGAGTACCCGATGTCGTGCAGCCACGCCGCCGCGACCAGCGGCGCCCGCTGCTCCACTGGCACCGCCGGCGCCAGCTCCGCAGCCCGCCAGGCGACGCCTTGCACGTGGAGCCAACGGCGGCCCAGCGGCGCGACGAATCGTTCCGCCATGGCGGGAGCCTCGTGGAGGTCCACAAACCCACAAGAGTAGCGGCGCACGACGTGATCGGCGGCCGGCTCACCCGAATGCCCGACGACCAACCGGTTCGCCGCCGGGATCTCGTAGAGCGCCGCGCCCCTGAGGCGAGGGCGCTGGTCGTGGTGGAGGTGCCGGAGGCAGCGTGCCCGACACGCGCGATAGCCCGTGCCACCCTCGACGAGCACGGCCTCGGCGGGCGAGTTCCAAAGGGGACGTCGAGCCGATCGTGGCCGCAGGTGGTGGCCATGCACGTCATCACACGAGAGGAATCTGCGGCGGTGACTCAACGAAGCCGCTCAGGTACGCGCCAACCGCGGACCCCAGCCGCGCCAACGGCGGCAGACAGCCTCCGGTACAGGATCTATCGACGCGCTCAGCGCCCAACCGGCAGGCGAAGGATCAGTGTGGCGTCATCCTCAGGATCGGGCACGACACAGAAGCCGGCGGCGCGTAGCGCCTCATCTCGTCGATCAGCTGCGGCGGGTCTTGCTCACAGTCGACGAAGAACACCTCGCGACCGCTTGCGGCAGTGACCACAAAACCGCCGGCAGCCTCGTCACGTTCGCTCCAGTCCCGGCACCCAGCTCGCCGCAGCACATCACGGACCGTTTCCGCATCGCGGTCTCGCTGGGTCCGTAACCGCCGGTCACCCAGACCCCAACCGAAACCAGAACCATCATCGGACGGCGCTCTCAACCTCACCTACGAAACGTTAAGACGATCCCCGGCTCGGGTACCCCCGGACAACCTGACGATCACCTGACGAACGCCGGCGCATCACCCAGCCAACGGCGCGCGCGCCGTTGAGAAGCGGTGATTGGCCCCTGCTGAGGCGGTTCACGCCATACTCGGTGCGAGATTGGTGGACGGAACGGAGGGCGTCATGGATCCCGACGAGGTCGATGACGAGGTGTTTGAGCAACTCGACCAGCTGGACACCCTGGATTCGCGGGGACCGGCCGACCCGTTGGATGAGGGTTGGTCACCGCCGGAGCGCCCGTGGGCGGTGGACGATTGGGGTGTCACTGCCCGCGAGGAGGCCGAGGGGGAAGGGCTGGAGCGCCGGCTGGCCCGCGAGATCCCCGAGTCCTGGGGTGCCGAGGAGGAGGGGGACGGGCTCGGTGACACGTCGGACACCGACGGTGAGCTGAGGGACGATCAGGTCGGAGATCTGCGCGCCGGGCGGCTCACGACCGGCGGGAACGACCGAGGTGATCACGAGCCGTACGCCGAGGATGTCGGGGTGGACGGTGCGGCGGCGTCGGCGGAGGAGGCAGCCGTGCACCTCATCGACCGGGAGGTTTGACAGTGCCTGCGGTCCGCCGCGACCCAGTCGGCGAGATGAGCATGATTACGACCTAACGTCGACGGCGGGGACTTTGGCCCGCGCCACAGGCCAGGCCAGCGAGCTCAATCCCGAGCTGGCTGTGCAGCTGCTTGCCGGTGTCCGCGAACGATGCGCGACTCGTTCCGTGGCCGCCCCGACCAGCGCGTTCGGCCGGCCTGCGAGCCGTCGGACGGGAGTGGGTCAGCGCGTCGAATGCCCTGGCACGATATAACAGATCTACCGCGGCGTCGGGTTCAACCTGCCGGTCCCCGACGCGGTCGGCGCCGTCGTCGAACAGGTGCCGGTGCCCATCGCCGTCGTGTCCGACAACGGGTCATGCTTTCGCGGCGAGACCTTCGCCCAAGCCTTTGCCGTCCCCGATCCGCTGCTGCGCCACGTGCGCACCCGGGTGTGCTCCCCGCGGACCAACGGCGTGGTGGAGCGGTTCTTCGGCATCCTGAAGTACGAACACCTCTACCGGGCCATGATCTGAGACGGTGACGCGCTGTCGGTCGAGGTCAACTGGTTTCGCCAGGTCTACAACACCATCCGACCCACCAGGCCCTCGGCGATCGCACCCCATACGCGGCCTCCCTCGCCAGTCCGGACCCCGCCCGCTGAATCCGGCCAGGATCCGGCGCGGGACACGTCCGACTTCGGCGGGTAGCCGGTTGGGGCTATTCGGGGCGGAGAGGGGATCCGACGCGGTGGAGGGTGCCGTCGGGGTCGACGTAGCCGAATTCCCGCAGCCCGTAGTCGGTGTCGCGTGGTTCGCCCAGGCAGCCCGGCAGGCCGGCGGCCGCCCATTCGGTGTGCACGGCGTTCGCGTCGGAAACGTAGAGATACACCACGGCCCCGTCGCACTCGGGCGAATGCCGGGCGGACTCGGTGAGGTGCAGCGATACCTGGCCGCGATCGGCGTAGCCGTATCGGGCATCGCCGGAGTAGGCGCGGGTGGTGAAGCCCAGTTGGCGGTAGCGGTCCAGGGCCGCGTCCAGGTCTCGGACCGGGATCACGGGCGCCACGTCCCGGAAAACGATGGGGTCGGCCACGACGGCTCACCCTGCTCGATCGAGATCACCGACGCAAGAACGGATGCCGCGGGCTTGACTCTGTAGGCGGGTACGGGGTTCAGGATGGGCCATGCGCACAAGCGAGCTGGCCGGACAAGCGGGTGTGAACGTGGAGACGCTGCGCTACTACGAGCGTCGCGGCCTGGTGGACCATCCACCTCGCACACCGGGCGGCTATCGGAACTATCCACCGAACGCGGTGGAGGTGCTGCGGTTCATCAAACGCGCCCAACAGCTCGGGTTCAGCCTCGACGAGGTGGAGGAACTGCTGCACCTCGACGCGGGCGGCCCGGACGGCTGCGAGACCGCCCGTGCGCTTGCCCAGGCCCGCCACGCCGATCTGGAGGCCCGGATCGCGGACCTGCAACGCATGCGTGAGGGCCTCGCCGAGCTGCTCGCTACCTGCGAGCTGCCCCGGGCCGACCGCATCTGCCCACTATTGGACGCGATCAACAACCCGCCGGACACTTCCCAGATCACCCCCTCGGCCGGGAGCCGGCGATGACAGCCGCGACTCCTCGGCTCGAGGTTCTGCATGTGCCCGACTGCCCCAACCTGGCGCCGCTGCTCGACCGGCTCGGCCAGCTCACCGACCTTCTGGTCACGACCCGCCGGATCCACACCGACGCCGACGCGGTGGCGGCCGGGATGGCCGGATCACCCACGCTGCTAATCAACGGCCGCGACCCGTTCACCACCGGCGGCGGCCACGAGTGCGGGCTGTCGTGCCGGATCTACCGCGACGGACACGGCCACCCGGTGTCCGCCCCGACGCTGGCCCAGTTGCGCGCCGCGCTCGCCGCCGCCAGCCCGGCCGCGGAACCGGACAGCGGAGCATCGGCCGGATCGGGTGCGGCGAGGCCGCCCGGGCTGGCGTTGAGCGACTGGCGGGCCAAGGCGTCGCCGCTCGACCCGGTCGAGAAGCGGGTACACCAGGCGATCCTGCGGGGCTTCGCCGCCACCGGCCGCCCACCCGCCCCACCGGAGCTGGGCGCCATCACCGCCGGTTCCGGCCGCGCCATCGGCGACGTGCTGGGCGTGCTCCACGAGCTGGACACGATCCGTCTAGCCCCCGACGGGCAGATCGCGGTGGCGTACCCCTTCTCCGCGCGCCCCACCCGCCACCGCGTCCGCATCGGGGACCGGTCAGATGCCGGGGCCCTGCAGGTCTACGCCATGTGCGCGATCGACGCCCTGGGCATCTCGGCCATGCTCGGCCAGGACACCCACATCGACTCGGTCGACGCGACCAGCGGCCAGCCGATCTCGGTCACCACGGCGGCCGGCAACGCGAGCTGGGATCCGCCGGGTGCGGTGGTGTTCGTCGGCGCCGACCCGTGCGGCGGGCCGTCGGCGGACTGCTGCTGCGACTACCTCAACTTCTTCACCGACCACACCGCCGCCACCGCCTGGGCACTCACCCACTCTCACATACCAGGCCAGATCCTCACCCAAGCCGAGGCCGAACAGCTCGGCGCGCGGCTCTTCGGCCACCTACTGGCCACCACCTGACCCACCCAACCCGGGAGCTACCCGTGACCAGCCAGGACGCCCACCGGCTCCCGGCGCTCGTCCGCGCCCAGTTCGGCCTGCCCGACCTCATCCCACAACTGACCCGGCTACTGTCCACCACCGCCCAGCCCGTCACGATCGAACAGGCCGCTCAAGCCGGCGGCTCACAGTCGACCCACCAGACACCGTCGTCTCACGGATACGGCCCGATCACCCCGTCGCCAACGTGCGCACCGACATCTGCGCACTCGGCCACTTCTTCACCACCACGCAGGCAGCCACCAACTGGCAAGCACACCACCCCGGCCTCACCCTGGTCCCGATCCGACAGGACTTCGACACCACCCGACAAGCCGCCATCGAACTCGGATGGACCGCCAACCAGCCAGCACCCCGACACGCGGACGCAACCGACCACCGAGATCAAAACCTGCCAAGTTCTTGACTCAAGACAACGGTCTCGCGGGTCAAACCTCAAGGCAGGGCACTGAGCTTGGCTCGGGAGGAGGGTGCCCAGGTTAGGAGGGATCAGTCGAGGTGGAAGCCATGGACGCGGCACCCCAGGCAGTAGCCCTCCGCGAGCGGCAGCTTCAGCCCAGGATGGTCCGGAACCTCGGTTCGGCCACAATGCGCGCACGGCACCGCCGGCGCTTCTTCCCTCGCCTCGGCGACCTGCTCGCCCGGGTCGGCAGGCTTGGCGGTGCGCCCGAGGCGGCACCGTTCGCACCGGGTTCGCCCCGGCGGCCCGTATGAAGAGCTTCTGGCCGCATTCCTCACACTCGATGGGGAGGTCGGTATCGGGGCCAAGCTCAACGGTCACAGCCCATCTTGGGCGCCGGTCCCGACAACTCCGGAGCCGCACACGCGGGGCAGGAACGGAGATCACGCGGCGGGCCGCAGCCCGCGACCGGGTTTCCCTCCCGGCCAGCCCGGGCACTCAGCAGGATGAATGCGCGGCGCAGACCGGAGCGGTTCGACCCGGAGCGGTTCGATCAGCTTGCATCCACGATGGCGCTGCGCACAGGATTGGCGTTGGGCGACCTGGACGGTGAACAGCTGTGGCTCCGGTACGCGGCGATGGGCGGCAGCCTGAGCCGGCACACGCTGTCCGCCGCGTTGGACTGCACGGCCGCGCTGACCGCGATGGAGCACAACCTGGCCGCCCACGCCCTCAACGAGCACCTCATGGACATCGCGGGCCTGGGGTATCCAGTCGCCTACGCGGCCGAACTCGACCCGAGCCATGATCCGCACTGACCCCGGCAGCGGCGGAACAGCGAGCCGCGTGGGGCCGGCCTGTGGTTAATTCGCCGGCTTCGGCCGGCGAAATGGCAGCGCGCGGCAGAGCAGCACACGAGTGCCCCGCTCGTCGTAATGGATGAGCACTGAGTCGGTGATGCTGCGCATCACCTGGATACCTCGCCCACGAAAGGACGCCGCCGACGAGGGCCGCTTCCACCGCCCGTGGTCGACAACCTCGACATACAACACACCGGGCTCGGTCCACAACAACAGTTCCACGACGTCACGCTCACCCGGGCGGTAAGCGTGCTCGATGGCGTTGCTAGCCGCCTCGTCCACAGCCAGCACAAGATCAGCGGTCTCCTCTGAGTCCAGGGAGAGCGTTTCGAGCCAGCCACGCACCGCGTGACGAATCACCGCCAGTTCTCGCGCGTCGGCCGGCCACGTGCGGTGGACATACTCAACGGACTCGGAATCGAAACTCACGATCTTGGGTTCCCCCGTCGACATCCGAGCCGGTTTGGCGGGACGCCTGACGGTGCCCGCAGGATGCGTCGGACGAGCCCCAGCCCAGTGCCGCGGTGTTACCCGCCGCCGCGGCGACCAAACACGCCGCGCCGTTCGTCGTCGACACGAGCCGGCCCGGGTACGCGGCACCAGTATGCGGTGGGGCCGAGGAGCCATTGTCGATCAATGGCAATCACCTTGGCTGCGAATGCCGTCCCGCGACAGGCAGCGGAGCCAGGATATGCAGTGCCGGAATCATGCCAAGCTGGCGCAAGAGGCCCTGAACAGGCAAAACCTTGCTTTTGTAAGGCTATGGCTCAAGGTTCGCTTCGCCTTGCCGCTGACACACAGTTGGCTCGCTCGACCGACCGGCCGAAGCGGTCTGTCGCAGGCTGGTCGGCGCTGGCCGTGCCCCTGTTTCAATACCGCTTCGGCAGGTCAGATCGGCTAGTCCGCCTTCCGAGTAAACCACGTCCTTAGGGCTTCCGTGATCTTTGGAAGATCAGCGGTCCGACTGCGCACAACGATGATCAAACCCAGGGTTAGCTTGACCAGCGGATCCGTGGCCACTGCCCGCCTCCGCGCCTGGCCTGCGGGGCGGGTCTATCCCGTGATCGGTGTTTCCGGCGGTTCGGTTAGTAGCTCTCAGCTGCCGGCCAGCG
>NZ_BAABJP010000010.1:155344-428511 GCF_039543365.1 Actinospineispora eucalypti | reverse complement strand
CACCACAAAAGATGCGTCAAAAAGTTCAGCACACTGTTGAGTTCTCAAAAGACATCCACACACCTTCACGCCCCGCTGATTAGGCGGAACGTTCCGGGGTTGTTCCCCACTATACACCCCCTGGATCCTGCCGGACCCGGGGGGTCTTGCGGGGGCGTCCAACGGGCCGGCCACATCGAGGGGCTCCTTAGGAACTCCGTCTGTTTGTCCGGCGCCCCGTTGGCAAGGAGAAAGTTACGCGACGGCGAATTGGGCCTTGAAACCACCCCCCCTATTAGCGCGCTGACCAGCGCAAACAGGATGATTCGGGCTCGAGGGGCGGTTGTACCGTCAACCGCCCGCGGTGCCCGAACCGCGCTGTTCCACCCCGCCGGGTCGCACCGGGTCGGCATCGCCCGGCTTCGACCCACTCCCTTCGCCCCCCGCGGCGGGCGGTTCGGAGGGGTCCGCCCCGCCCGCCATCCGGCGCAGCATCGCGTTGTAGGCCACCAGGTCGGCATCCCCGTCCAGCTCCGCGCGACGATCGGCGCGCCGCGCGGACCGTTCGTCGATACGCGACCACTGCACGACCAGCGCCACCACCACGATCAACAGCGGCAACTCGCCGCTGGCCCAGGCCAGACCGCCGCCGAGCTTCTGGTCGGCCAGCAGGTTCGGCACCCAGGGCAAGGCCAGGCCGCCGTAGTACTCCCGCCCGATCACGTCCTTGGAGCTCATCAGCACCACGCCGAAGAAGGCGTGGAACGGCACCGAGGCGAACACCAGGCCCAGCCGGGCCACCGGCGGCAACCGTCGCGGCACCGGATCCACCCCGATGACCAGCCAGAAGAACAGCATCCCGGTGAGCGTGAAGTGCAGCAGCATCAGCAGATGCGCGGGATGCGAGGGCAGCGCGTACTCGAACAGCCCGGAGAAGTACAGCGCGTAGTACGTCCCGACGAACAGCGCCAGCGCGAGCAGCGGATGGCTCACCCAGCGGGCCAGGGGCGAGTGCAGGGCGCTCTGCAGCCACTCGCGCGCACCCGGGTCGCCGTCCCGCCCCGCCGGCGGCAGCGCGCGCAGCGCCAGGGTCACCGGACCGCCCAGGACCAGCAGGATCGGCGCCAGCATGGCCATGATCATGTGCTGCGCCATGTGCATGCTGAACATCGCCGGCGCGTACCGCCCGATCCCGGACGACGTGGCGAACACCACCATCGCGCAGCCGACCAGCCAGCTGGCCGTCCGCCCCGCCGGCCAGCGGTCCCCGCGCGCGGCGAGTCGGAGCACCCAGCGCAGGTAGAGGCCGGCGGCAACCAGTGCGGCGGTGCCGAACAGCAGGTCGAATCGCCAGTCGAAGAGGATCCGTAGGAGCGTGGGCGGCCCCGCCAGGTCGTAGCCGATCACCACCTCGGCCCGGCTCGGCGATGCCACTCCCCGGACCGGCGGGGCGCTGCGGCCCAGCGCCACGGCCAGCCCCATCGTGGCGAACATCACCAGCACTTCCACCGAGCCGAGTCGCAGCAGCGGTCGCCCGCGCCCCGCCGCCGCTTCCGCCACCGCGCGCCGGCGCTGCTGGTAGCCGATCGCGCCGAGCACGAGCAGCGCGACCGTCTTGGCCAGGATGAGGGCGCCGTAATAGGTGCCGACCAGGTCGGCCAGCGGGATCCGGACCAGCGCGTTCAGCAGTCCGGACCCGGCCATCACCAACCAGCAGACCAGTGCGAGCCCGGAGAACCGGGTGATCGCGGTGGGCAGCCGCTCCGCCGCCTCGGCCCGGCGGGCGGCGAGGCCGAGCACGCCGGCCAACCCGCCCACCCACAACGCGGCCGCCACCACGTGCAACATCAGGCTGTTGGTGGCCACATCGTGCGAGCCGCCCGCCGCCGAGTGGCCGGTCGCGGCGACCGGCAGCAGCCCGGCCACCGCGATCGCCAGCAGCACCACCGAAGCGCCCCAGGACAGCGCCATCCGGCAGCCGGCGAACACGGCCAGGGCGAAACCGGCGGTGACCAGCCACGACGTGGCGACGTCCAACCTGGGCACGATGGCCACCAGCCGGCTGAACCCGAGCACGTCGGTCACCGGGCGTCCCAGCCCGTCGGACACGGTGAGCGGCACCATCAACAGCGCGCCGAGCGTCCAGCAACCGGCGGCGTGTGCGGCGCCGCGCAGCGCGCGGTAACCGGTGACGTCCAGGTAACCGTTGCGCTCCGGGGCAACCAGGAACGCGGCGACCAGCAACCCGCCGACGGTCAGCACCGCGGCGATCTCGGTGAGGGTGCGGACCACCGGTAACCCGTAGGTGGTCAGCGCGCCGGGGTCGGGCAGGCCCAGGGCCTGCGCGATCGGCGTGCCGGAAAAGGCGGTCAGCCCGGCGGCCACGAATGCGGCCAGCCCCACCCCGATTGCCACCAGTGCCGGCTGCCCGGACCGGGTCGATCCGACCGCCTTCTGTTCCGAGTGCACCACCGGACCAGCCTAGAGCGCGTCTCGCGGACCTGTGCCGAGCGAGCACCGCGGCCGGCTGGATGGCCGGCGAGACGCACTCTTGGACGACGGGGCTGCCAGACTGCCCGGGTGTCCCTGCTGGAACGGGCTCGCGATCGCCACGGGCTGACCCCGGCCGAGTGGCTGGCCGGGGCAGTGCCGCGGGACCCGCCCGGCCCGGTCACCCGTATCGACCCGCTGTCGGTACCCATCCCCCACGGCAACAAGTCGCTGGGGAGTGCGCTGTTGGAGATGTGGCCGCCGTCGGCGGACGATCTGGACGGGCTGTTCGGCGAGCTGCGCCGGGTGCTGCGGCCGACCGGCACGCTGGTCGCGCTGGTGCCGTCGCGGCCCCGGTTCTCCCCGCGCTGGTGGTCGGTGCACCGGGCGGCGGGCGGGCGGCCCCGGTTCCGGAACGAGTCGGCGACCGACCGGCTCGGCTGGCTGTTCACCGCCGCCGACTTCGCCGTGTTGCTCGACCAGCGACGGGTGTTCCGGCTGGCGCTGGCCGACGCTTCGGGTGTGGTCGACGACCTCGTCGCCTCGGGATTCTGGCCGTCGGACGTCGCGGCGGAGCGGTTGGCGGGTGCGGCCGGGGCGTTCGCCCGGCTGGCCGGGGCGGACCGTTCGCTGGGCGTGCCGTTGCGGTTGGTGGTCGGGCGGCGGTAGCGCGGATCGCCCCGGGCCGCGCTGAGCCGCCCGGATCCGCGACATGGGCTGCCAGCACCCGCGATACACGCCCGCAGGACCCGCGATATGTGCATGCGGAATCCGCGACACGGCCCGGCGGAATCCGCGATATGGGGGTGGGGGTGGGGGTACGGGGTGGGTTAGGGGAGGAGGCGGGTGGTGAAGCGGGCTTGGGGGGAGAGGGTGCGGAGGTCGACCATGAGTTCGTTGGCGGCGGCTCGGAGGGCGGTGTCGGTCATGGGGGACAGGGCGTCCAGCAGGAAGACCGCCTTGGTGGTTTGTTCGGTCAGGCGGGTGCGGGTGCACTGGCGCCAGTTCCAGCGGCGGCAGGTCACGCCGTCGTTGTCCCGCCAGACCACCTCGCCGGGTTCCGGGTTCTCGAGCGCCGGCTCGCCGCCGGCCACCGTGTCGAACGTCTCACCGCCGGTCGCCCGGACCAGCCTCAGCGGCCCCCGGTACGCGGACACGTCCTCCCCGCCGATGGGCACCACGTGGGCGATGGAGATCGCGTTGTAGGCGTCGGCCAGCCGGTTGATCCGGGGCAGGCCCTCGTCCAGGCGGCGCAGCAGCGCCTCCATGCTGGGGCGGGTGCGCCGCGGCTTCGCGCCGAAGTCCCGGAACGCCTCCCGCCAGGCCAGCACGTGCGGGTGTTCCAGGACCGGGGCCTGCCGGAACAGCTCCCGCGCGCGTTCCTCGGCCGCCGCGAGCATGCGTTCACTCACCGCGTCGCTGGGGCCGGGTTCGAGGTCGTCGGCCAGGACCAGCAGCGCACGGTAGTCCGGGCGCAGCGCGCGGACGCCCCCGTCGATGGACGCGGCGGACAACCAGCTCTGCAGCTCAACGGTCACATGGTTCATCCTACTGATCCATCAAGTGCATTACGCCGACCGGACTCGCGGCGTTCCGGCCCGACCTTCATGATCATCATGACACCAGGGTCGTCCGGTGGCCCCGAAAGCGACCGCCGTGCCATGGTGATCACGGTCTACAGCACCCCAACGAGGCCGCCGTCGCAGCGCAGGGCGGTGCCAGTGACGTAGGACGCGGGGGCGCCGCAGAGGAACGCGGCGACCGCGCCGAACTCCGCGGGACTGCCGTAGCGGCCGGCCGGGATGCCCTTGGCGGACGCCGCGCGGGCCTGCTCGAGGGTCACGCCGGTGCGCTCGGCGGCGGCCGAGTCGATCACGTCGGTGCGGTCGGTGTGGATGCGGCCCGGCAGCACCAGGTTCACCGTGACGCCGTCGCCGGCCACGTCCACCGACAGGCTCTTCAGGTAGGCGGCCAGCGCCGAACGGCCGATGTTGGACAGCGCCAGGCCGGGCAGGGGCTGCACCACCCCGCTGGAACCGATCGCCACGATCCGGCCCCAGCCCCGCTCGCGCATGCCCGGCAACACGGCGTTGATCAGCTTCTGGTGCACCAGCAGCAGGTCGTGGACGGCGCGCGCGGAATCGTCGGCGGTCATCCCGGAGGCCGTGCCGGGACGCGGGCCGGGGCCGTTCAGCACCAGGATGTCGATCCGGTCGGCGAACGCGTCGCGGGCGGCGGCGAGCAGCGTCTCCGGGCCGTTCGGTGCGGTGAGGTCCACGGCGACCGGCACCGCCCCGGGCAGCTCGGCGGCGATGGCCCTGGCCCGCTCCTCCCGCCGGCCGCTGACCACCACGCTGGCCCCCTCGGCGGCCAGCGCTCGGGCGGTTGCCTCGCCGAGGCCGGCCGTCGACGCGCACACCACCGCGTTCCGCCCGGCAATTCCCAGATCCATCAGGTTCCCTTCGGGGTCGCGGCCAGATGCGCGTCGAGCTGTTCGCCCAGCGTGCCAGGCATCACAGCGGCCGGCGGACGTACCCCGGACTCGGCGATCAGGCCCAGCCGGCGCAGCGCCTCCTTCCGGATGGCCAGCCCGATCCGGGCCTGCGCCTCGAAGTTCACCAGCGGGAGGTAGGGCAGGTAGGCGGCGCGGGCGGCCGGATATCCGCCGTCCCGCCAGCCGCGAACGCAGGCCAGCAGGCCCTCCGGCACGGAGAAGCCGGTCATCGCACCGGACGCGCCGGCGGCCAGCTCGTCCAGCAGGCCGAGGCCGCCGAGGCCGCCGAACACCGGCACCCCGGGCGCTTCCTCGACCAAGGTGGCGATCGCCGCCGGGGTGGGCGGCGACTCCGCCTTCACCGCGACCACGCCCGGGGTGTCCCGAACCGCTTGCGCCAATGCCGACGCGGTGATGGTCACGCCGGTGACCAGCGGGTAGTCCTGTGGCACCAGGCCGAGACCGGTGGCCGCGCGGACCGCTCGCAGGTGCGCGGCGAGGGCGCCCGGGTTCGCCGAGTTGACCTGGACCATGGCGCCGGCCAGCCGGTCCGGCCCGACCACCTCGCGGGCCAGCCGGGCCTCCTCGATCACCGGGGCGGTCGCCGTCCCGGTGATGCCCACCACCAGCGGCAACCGGGTAGCGTCACACACCGACCGCAACACCGCCCGGCGTTCTGCGGAAGCCAGCTTGGCCGCCTCCCCGAACACACCGAGCACGGTCAGCCCGGTGGCGCCGATCTCCTCGTAGTGCCGGGCCAGCCGGGCCACGCTGTCGGTGTCCACGTCCAGCCCCGGGCCGGTGAACGGGGTGGCCAGCACTCCCCACACGCCCGGCTCCAGTGCGCTCATCGGCCGGGCCAGACCGGGGCGCGCTTCTCCTGGAACGCGCGCACCCCTTCGACGGCGTCCTCGCTGTTCAATGCGGCCATCACGGCGGGCAGGCGTGACGACTGCGCGTCCTTGGGGGACATCCCGCCGGTGCGCTGGACCAGCTGCTTGATCGCGCGCAACGAGGTCGGCGCGCAGGCCAGCACGTCGGCCACCCAGCGGTCCACGCACGCGTCCAGCTCGGCGGCCGGGACCACCTCGTTGACCAGGCCCATCCGGTACAGCTCGGCGGCCGGCGCGCGCCGGCCGGTGAGCAGCAGGCCCATCGCCTGGGTGTGCGGCACCCGGCGGACCAGCCGGGCGATCCCGCCGTCCAGTGGCAGCCGGCCGACGCGGGGCTCGGTCAGCCCGAACCGGGCGTGCTCGGCGGCCAGCACGATGTCGCAGCCCAGCACCATCTCCATGCCGCCGCCCAGCGCGTAGCCGTTCACCCTGGCGATCACCGGCACGTCCAGCGTGTCCCGCAGGGAAAGCCCGCCGAAGCCGTTCGGGTCCAGCTCGGACCAGTACTCCAGCCCGGTCTTCTCGATCGCCGACGCGGACATGTCGGCGCCCACGCAGAACGCCTTCTCCCCCGCCCCGGTGAGCACCACCACCCGCACCTCCGGGTCGGCCTCGATGCTCGCCCAGATCTCGTTCAGCCGTTGTGCCGTGGCCGGGTCGACCGCGTTCAGCACCGACGGCCGGTCGATGGTCACCCGCGCGACGTGGTCCGCCACTTCGCAGCGGACCCGTGAGTGCGGAGTGTGGCTATAGCCATACAAATCACTCACGGGGGTGGTCATCCGACCACGCCCTCGGCGCGCAGCTCGGCCACCCGGGCTTCGTCGTAGCCGTGCTCGGCGAGTACCTCGGCACCGTGTTCGCCCAGCCGGGGCGGCACCCGGCGAACGTCAGCCGGGGTGTCCGAGAGGTGTACCGGGGCGGCCAGGGCGCGGACCCGGCCGGCGACCGGGTGGGCCATGTCCAGCAGCATCCGGTTCACCTCGGTCTGCTCGTCGGCGAGTGCCTCGGTGAGCGTGCGCACCGGGGCGCACAGCAGGTCCTGCTCCTCCAGCCGCTTCACCCAGTGCTCGGTGCCCGCCGTGGCGAACCGCTCGCGGAAGATCCGCTGGAGCTCGGGGCGCGCGGCGATCTGCGCCTCCAGCGTGGGGAGCTCCACGGACAGGTCGTCGGTGTCCAACGCCGCGCAGATGTCCCGCAGCGGGTTCGCCTTGAACGCGCCGACCAGGCAGACCGCGCCGTCCGTGGTCTCGAACACCCCGGTCAGCGGCATGGCCGCCCAGTTCACCTCGCGGCCCCGGTTGAGCTGCATGCCGGCCTCCTGCATCTGCATGTGCAGCATGGAGTCGTACATGGCCACCTCCACCTTCTGCCCCTCACCGGTGCGCTCGCGGCCGAGCAGGGCCAGCAGGATGCCCTGCATCAGGTGCATGCCGGTGGTGTAGTCGCAGAGCGTGGTCGGGTAGACGGTCAGCGGCGTGTCCTCCGACGCGCGCCGCCACATCACCCCCGAGTACGCCTGCGCGAGGACGTCCTGCCCGCCCTTGTGCCGGTAGGGGCCGTCGGTGCCGAACCCGGTTCCGGAGGCCCAGATCAGCCTCGGATTCAGTGCGCTCAGCTCTTCATAGGAGAAGCCCAGCCGTTCCATCACCCCGGAGCGGAAGTTGCTGACCACCACGTCCGCGTCCCGGACCAGGTCGTAGATCACCTGCTTGCCGGCGTCCGACCGGGTGTCCACGGTGATGGAGCGCTTGTTCCGGTTGATGCTCAGGAACACCGGGTTGTCCAGCCCGTCCGGGTCGGGGATGGAGGAGCGGGAGAGGTCACCGCTGCCCGGGCGCTCCACCTTGATCACGTCGGCGCCGAAGTCGCCGAGCAGCTGGGTGCAGCACGGCCCCAGGTAGACCTGGGTGAAGTCGAGCACGGTGATTCCGTCCAGTGGCTGGGTCATGTCAGCACCTCCGAAGGCGTCGCGTTGGCCGACGGCACGTCACCGGGGTCCGCGCCCTGCTCCCGCATGCCGCGCTGGATATCCGCCGCCGGCACGTCGCGGACGGTGACACCGGCATCCACCGCCAGCGCGGCGGCGATCCCGGCGGCCTGCCCCATGGCCATGCACGGTGGGATCTCCCGGGACATCCGCTGCGCGTCCGGCGTGGCCGAGTAGTGCCGGCCGGCCACCAGCAGCTGGTCCACGCCGCGCGGCAGCAGCGCCCGGTACGGCGTGTAGTAGTCGCGGCCCCGGCAGACCGAGTCGATGAAGTGCCGGCGGGTGGTCAGATCCTCCTTGGTCACCACGTACTCGCCCCGCAGCAGCCGGGTCTGCCGCACCCCGATCTGCTCCGCCACGTCGATCACGAAGCACCGCTCGAAGCCGGGCAGCACCTCGCGCACGTAGTCCACCACGGCCGCGATGCGGGAACGGGCGTCGAACTCGGCCTCGGTGAGCGACTCCGGGTCGGCGCCGTCGTACCCGGTCAGGTGCGGGCAGTTGCACCAGACGACGCCGGGCAGCGGGGTCTTCAGCCACCACAGCTCCCAGGCGCCGCCGAGCATCCGCTTCACCTTGCGGTTGATCCCGCGCGCCTCCTTCGGCTGCTCGCGCTCGAACCGTTCGGCGGCGTCGGTGTCCACGCCGGCCAGCCGGAACACCAGGGTGACCAGGTAGCGGTCGTGCTGGAAGTCGGCCCCGGCGCGGGAGGCCACGTCGATGTCACCGGTGGTGTCGATCACCACGTCGCCCATGACCGCCTGCGGGCCGGCCTTGGTCTCGCACACCACACCTCGGATGACCCCGTCCTCCACGACCGGCCGGGAGAACCAGCTGTGCAGCCGCGGGTGGATGCCGTTCTCCCGGACCAGGTCGTTGGACACCCGCTTCCAGCCGTCCGGGTCGAACGCCACCGCGTAGCAGATCGGCTTGGGATGCCCCTGGGTGTGGAAGTCGTAGGCGCCCCAACGCGCCCAGCGGGCCCAGGTCTCCGGCGAGGCGTACCGGTCGGCCTCCGGCGGGTACACGGCCAGGCCGATCTTCTCCAGCCGCTCGACGTACTCGGAGACCACGCCGGTGACGGTGGTTTCGGCGCCGTTGCACATGTCGTCCAGCACCAGCACCATCCCGCCCGACGCCAGCCCGCCGAGCGCCGCGTAGCGCTCCAGCAGGGTCACCGACGCGCCCCGGCGAGCGGCCGCGACCGCCGCGCTCACCCCGGCCGGCCCACCACCCACCACGACCACATCGGAACGTCTCACCACGGGTGCTTCACTCACCGACGTACACCTCCCCCTTCCGACGGGCGAACACGTAGAGCGCGACGCTGATCACGCACAGCACGGCCAGGTACACCGGGAACACCCAGCCCAGGCCGCCGCGCTGCAACCAGACCAGCAGGTAGGACGCGGTGCCGCCGAACAGCGCCACGCCGATGCCGTAACCGATGCCGCAGCCGGACGCCCGGCAGGTACGCGGCATGAGCGACACGCTGACCACGTTGTAGAGCGTCATGTTCAGGGTCAGCACCACGCCGCCGACCAGCAGCACGGTGGCCAGCGTGCCGATCCCCGGCGCGGCGTAGGCCAGCATCAGGAACACGGTGGGCACCGCCAGTACCCGGGCGGCCAGGTAGGCCCGGGACAGCCTCACCCGGTCCGCCCAGCGCCCGACCAGCGGCGCACCGATGATCATGATCAGGCCGACCAGGGTGGTCAGCCCGTAGACCGTGGTCGGGTCCTCCCGGAAGGTGCCCCGGGCCAGGTTGGGCAGGCCGACGTTCCACGCGTAGCTGTACGCCTGCACCGCGCCGACCACGAACACGATGGCCAGCAGCCCGGCCCAGTGCCGGCCGACCTCCCGCCACACCTCGCCGGCGGACTCCTTGGGCGCCTCTTCACCTTCGTGAAGCGTTTCCGGGAGCGCCCGGCGCAGGTAGATCACCACCACGCCGAGCAGCGCGCCGACCACGAACGGCACCCGCCAGCCCCACTCGGCCATCGCCGCGTCACCCAGCACCGAGCTGGCCAGGAACGCGACCAGCGGGGCGCCGACCACGCCGAAGTTGACGAACATGCTGATCATGCCGCCGGCGTAGCGCCCTTCCTGGCCGGGAGCCAGCTCGGCGGCGTAGGCGGTGCCCAGCGGCGCCTCCACGCCGGTGGACAGCCCCTGCGCCAGCCGGCAGGCGACCAGGATGATGCCGGCCCACGGGCCGATCTGCTGGTAGGTGGGCAGCACCGCGATGACCACGGTGGACACCGCCATGATGCCCACCGAGACCAGCATGACGGTGCGCCGGCCGACGCGATCGGCCACGGTTCCCAACAGCATCCCGCCGAACGGCCGGGCGGCGAACCCGACGGCGAACACGGCCAGCGCGTTCAACGTGGCGGACACGGGATCGGCGGCGGGGAAGAAGTGCGGCCCGATCAGGGCGGCGAGCAGGCCGTAGACCTGCCAGTCGTACCACTCGACGGTGTTGCCGAGGCCGAGGCCGAGCAGTGCCCGGCGGTTGACGGACTTTCCGGGTGCCACGGATGTGGTCATGGCGGGGACACCTTCGGTTTCTGGGCGCGCGACAGTGCGCGCCGGGCCGGTGCGGTGTTGCCGGTGCGGCGAAAGTCGGTTCGAGTTACCAGGTAGGTGGAGTGATCACCCAGACCGAGGTGCAGACCTCGTCGCCCGGGTTCACGTACCAGTGCGGAATCGTGGATGCGTAGCGGATCGAGTCACCCGCGTACAGCCGGTGCGGGACGCCGTCCAGATAGACGTCCTTGACCCCGGACAGCACCAGACCGAACTCCTCGCCGTTGTGCCGGAACGGCGTGGCGCTGGTGTCCGAGCCGGGCGAGGTCTCCACCCAGGTCGCTTCCAGCGCGCCGTTCAGGTCCGGCGTGAGCAGCTCGTAGACGTCGTCGGACTTGAGACCGTGGTGGTCCAGCCGGCGGCGCTCCCCCTTGCGCACCACCGGCGAACTGCGCTCCTCGACGTGGAACAGCCGGCCGACCGGGATGTTCAGCCCGTGGGCCAGCTGGGCGAGCGAGGTGAACGCCGGATTGGCCTTCCCCCGCTCGATCTGGCTGATGATCCCGGTGCTCAGACCGGTCGACTCGGCCAGTTGTTCCAGGGTCAGCCCGCGCTCCTTGCGCAGCTCGCGGACCTTCGCCCCCACGGCGGTGAGCAGGCGCCCGGCGTCGACGGAAGTCTCCGGATCGGCCGCGCGCGTCATGAACTTCAGCATATTGAAGTTCTTCACTATGTCAACGGTTGAGCGAGCGGAACTCAGGACCGGCCGGGGCGATACCCTCATCCCGTACCGGACCCGCGTGCCGGTGCGGGCCCTCGTAGCTCAGCTGGACAGAGCATCGGACTTCTAATCCGGCGGTCGCAGGTTCGAGTCCTGCCGGGGGCGCCCAGCCTCACCCTCGACGGGGATAACGCCTACTTGTCGACCGGGTGCGGCAGCGGCATCGGCGGCACGGTGGGCTTCGGCAGCTGCACCGGCGGAATCCGCGACGGCACGGACGAGCCGACGATTCCCCTCACCCACTTCATGATCTGCTGGACGAAGTCGTTGATGGTCTTGTCCAGGCCGCCACCACCCGAGGGGTTCGGCTCACCCGGCGCGATCTGGGAGCCCCGCGAACCGCTCGACTGCTGCTGCTTGCCAGCCTGCTCCCGCAGGCACCGCAGCGTGTCGCAGTCGCTCAACTCCGAGACGCCCTGCTGCCCGCCCGAGCGCTGGCCGCCGCCTCCACCACCGAGCGGGTTGGTGGTCCAGTCGTTGTCCGGCCCGTCGTCGCTGCCGTCACCCTGCTGGGTGGCCTGATAGGCGGCGGGGGCGACCGCCGGCTGGGCCATCGCCACGCCCGGCGCGACGCCGGCGAAGACGGCGCACAGCACGCCACCGGCGACCGTGATCTTTCCGAGCGACCCTGCGCTGGTCATGGCGATCTACTCCAAAAGGTGGTTGTCCCGGCGGCGGCCAAGCCAAGTTGTTGATCACGGTATCCAGCGAGGATCACCGCGTCTACGCCTTTGA
Source organism: Actinospineispora eucalypti (assembly GCF_039543365.1). Taxonomy (NCBI): domain Bacteria; kingdom Bacillati; phylum Actinomycetota; class Actinomycetes; order Pseudonocardiales; family Pseudonocardiaceae; genus Actinospineispora; species Actinospineispora eucalypti. The sequence continues at coordinate 416,620 of NZ_BAABJP010000010.1, read as the reverse complement.
CCAGGCACTCCATTAAGTCTTTGCAAAATCAACTTGCCACGGGCCGCTCGGGACCCGTCCCGGGCGCCACCCCCGCACGAGTGTCGGTGGTGGTCATTAGGGTCCGGTGCCGTGACCGCTTCCCAGATCGAACAACCGGCCGACCTCGACGACGTGCGGGCCTCCTACGACCGCGTCGCCGACAACTACGTCGAGATGAACCTCGGCGACATCAGGACCCACCCGTGGCTGCAGGCGGCGATGGACGGCTTCGTTGCCTCGGTGCGCGGCCTCGGCCCGGTCCTGGACGTCGGCTGTGGCCCGGGAAGCGTGACCAGGTACCTGGCCGGGCACGGCCTCGACGTCACCGGGGTCGACCTCTCGGCGCGGATGATCGAGCACGCCCGGCGCCTGCACCCCGAGCAGCGGTTCGCGGTCGCCTCGGCGACCGAGCTCGAGCTGGAACACTCCTCGTTCGGCGGGATCCTCGGCTGGTGGTCGCTGTTCAACCTGCCGCGTCACGTGCTCCCGGGGGTCCTCGAGTCCTTCGCCCGAGCGCTGGTTCCGGGCGGGCACCTCATCGTGGCGACCCACATGGGCGACGGCGACATCGAACGCACCGAGGCCTACGGCGCCGTGCCGGTGTCCTGGACCACTCATCTTTGGCAGCCCGAGCAGCTCTCGGCCCTGCTGGCCTCCGCCGGCCTCGAGCCGGTGGCGGAGCTGCGGCTGCCGGACGGCGGGGCCGGCGTTCGCGGGCTGGTGCTGGTCGCGCGGCGTCCCGCCGGTGCCTGACCGCTATTGCGGGTTCGGGCGGCGCGCGGTGCTGAACCGGCGTTGGTACGCGGCGGGGCTGATCGACAGCTCCCGCGCGAACACCCGTCGCAGGCTCTCGTAGCTGGGGAATCCGGCCGCGGTCGCGGCGTGCGTGGCGGTGTGTCCCTGGTCGAGCAGCGCGCGGGCCATGTCGAACCGGATGCTCTCCACGTACCGGGCCGGCGTGGTGGACAGTTCGTCGTGGAAGAGCCGGGTGAGTTGCCGGGGGCTCACGCTGAGCTGCTTGGCCAGCTCACCGGGCGAGTGGTCACGTTCGGGGTTCGCCGTCACCAGGTCGGTGATCTTCCGCAGGGCGGGCGAGCGGGGCGGCGGCCCCTGCAACGGTGCTGAGAACTGGGACTGCCCACCCGAACGCTGCATGTAGACCACCAGGGCGCGGGCGACGTCGCGGGCCAGGTCGGCGCCGTGGTCCTCCTCGAGGAGCGCGAGAGCCAGGTCGATTCCCGCGGTCACCCCGGCCGAGGTGTACGTGGTGCCGTCGCGGACGTAGATCGCGTCGGGCTCGACCCGGCACGTCGGGTACTGGGCGGCCAGCTTGCGCGTGACCTTCCAGTGCGTGGTTGCGCGCTTGCCGTCGAGGAGGCCCGCGGCGGCGAGGACGAATGCGCCGGTGCAGATCGACGCGACCCGGCCGGCCCGGGCGGCCGGCCCCCGCGCGGCCTCCGCCAGGTCTCGCGGCACGGCTGTACGCGGGTAGAGGCTCGAGCCGGCCACCAGGAATAGGTGCGGCGCCGGCTCGGAGGCGACGGAACCGGCGACCGCAACCCTGATGCCGAGGTTCGACGTGACGTCGTCACCGGTCGGCGACAAGAGCGCGATCTCGTAGTCGGCCCCGAACCGGTTCGCCTCCTGGAACACCTCGGCCGGCCCGGCGACGTCCAACAGCGTTACCCCGTCGTAGACGAGGACGGCGACGCGGCGGGGCACGGCGCATTGGTAGCACACCGTTTTCGCCCGTCCGGATTTAAGGGATTCCTGGCCGGATGGAGGCGGCGTCGGCCGGGGCGCGATCGGCAGCATGGCTAACATGTCCGAGGTCATCGCGGGGATACGGATTCCGGAGACGGCGGCGGCCGCCGAAGCGACTCGCCTCATCCGGGAGACGACCAGCCCCCTCATCTACCACCATTCCCTCCGCGTCTTCTTCTTCGGCGAAATCCACGCGCGCCGGCTCGGGGTGAAACCCGATCCCGAGCTGCTCTACCTCGCCGCGCTGTTCCACGACACCGGCCTGCTGACGCCGTTCTCCGACGTCCAGCGGCGTTTCGAGGTGGACGGGGCCGACCACGCGCGCCGGTTCCTGGTGGAGCACGGTTTCTCACCGGCTGCCTCGGACACCGTGTGGACAGCGATCGCCCTGCACACGACGCCGGGGATTCCCGACCGGATGGGTCCGGAGATCGCCTCCCTGTACCTCGGCGTGCTGACCGACGTGCTCGGTTTCGGCCTGGACGGGCTCGACGCCGACCGGGTCGGGGAAATTCTCGCCGCCCATCCCCGGGGCGACTTCAAGAAGGAGTTCCTCCGGGCCTACTTCGACGGGCAGAAAGACCGCCCGGAGACCACCAACGGGACCGTGAACTCCGACGTCCTCGAGCATTTCATCCCCGATTACCGGCGCACGACCACCGTCGAGCGCATCATCGGCTCGGCCTGGCCGAGCTGAAAGGACCGACATGAAAGCCATCACCGTGCACGACCGCGACGCCGGCATCGACGGGCTCGAGCTGACCGACATGCCGTACCCCAACGCCGCCGAGAACGACGTCATCGTGCAGGTCCACGCCGCCGGCTTCACGCCCGGGGAGCTCAACTGGCCCGGAACCCCGGGCACGAAGCACGCCCCGACAGTTCGCCGGCTCGGAGAACCGCCGTCACGTTCATGATCAGCAGGCAGCCAGCGTGGTTTCCGGCCGCCACAACCGCCCTGGTTGCCTGATGATCACCGTTTGCATGGTCATCAGGACATGAGAGTCGCCTCGACGCCCGGAAACGGCCACCATGCCCTGCTGATCATGTATCGAGCGCCCAGCAGGCCAGGAGGCGGCGGTCACCGCGGACTGGCCCGCTGGTCCGGCGGTTCGAGGTCGAAGTACCGGCGCGCGTCCTGGTAAGCCCGGGACCACCGGTTCCAGAATCCGTCCGATAGCGAACAGGCCATCTTTTATATCGTGATCATCAACCGGTAGCCCCAACCTTTCGGCACCGGGTCGGGTCCCAATGCACGTAGACCACGGGCGATGGGAGCGACCGATGAACGAGAGCCTGCCGATCCGTTACGCCGGCTGGCACGACGGGCGGGTCCGGACCCTCACGGTGACCCTGTGGGGCAGCCGGTGGTGGAGCGGCCCGACGGTGCACGTCAACATCGACGGCTTCAACCACGTGCTGCCGTGGGGCACGGCGGTGTTCGAGATTCCCGCCGGCCGCGCGGTGAGCGTGAGCGTGTACCAGGTGGTGAACGCCCCCGTGGGGCTGGCCTCGACCACCCTGGCGCCGCACGACCCGCCGGTGCTGGAGTACCGGTCGCCCGGCAACGCCCTGCGCGCCGCCGAGCTCGGGCCGCCCGGGAACACCCGGCCCCGGGGAAGCCGGTCACCGGCGGCGGAGCGGGTCACCGCCGTCCGGATCTTGACCCTCCTGCTGATGGCGCCGGCGGTGATCGTGCTGGTCCTGGTGCTGGTCGCGGTCGTGCTCTGAGACGCACGCCACCCGGCGCATATCGGGGCGCGCGGCGGGTATGCCCCTGGTCGTCCGAGCAGTCGAGGACAAAGAGGAGGACTCCAATGGGGCTTTTCGGAAAGGCGAAGGGCAAGGCCAAGGAGGCCGCCGGCAGCGTCACCGGCAGCGACGACCTGCGCCGCGAGGGCCAGGCCCAGCAGCGCAAGTCCGAGGAGGAGCTGAAGGCCGAGCGCGCCCGTCTCGAGGCGGAACGCCACGAGCAGCGGGCCGAGCGGCACGAGCGCTTCGAACAGGGCCACCAGGGCACCTGACCCGGGCTCGGGCGCGGCGGTCCCCCATGACCGCCGCGCCCTTTCACCGCGCGCAACAACCAATTCCGGAAATGACAACTGCACGGCGGGAAATCCTCGTATTCCGACAAAGGCCGTAGTCGGGCGGCCAATTGCTCGGTACCAATTCGTCATGACCAATTACCTGGCCACCTGCAACCAGCTGGGCCACACCGTGATCGCCCTGGACGCCGACGACTACACCGAGGTCGCCCGCATCGAGACGCCGCCCGAGCCGCACATGCTGGTGTTCGACCAGCGCCGCAACCGGCTCTACGTGGCGATCACCTACCGGGACGGCTTCTACGACCAGCACGGCCCGCACGGCGCCGAGATCGTGGTGATCGACGTGGCCGAGTGGCGGATCACCGAGATCGTCGACATCTCGCCGTACGCCGGCCCACACGACATGTACCTGGACCCGGTGCGCGACCGGCTCTACCTGGCCTGCGAGTCGCACGGCGGCTGCGTGGCCGGGCTGGACCTGGCCACCCTCGCCGTCACCGGGCACATCCCCACCGAAGCACCGGGCCCGCACTGGCTGGCCGCGCTGCCCGACCGGAGCAAGGCCTACACCGGCAACAAGGAGGCCAGCTTCGTATCCGTGCTGGACCTGACGGCCGACCGGCTGCTCGGCAAGATCCCGATGCCGAACGGCTCGGAGGACCTGGAGGTGTCACGGGACGGGCGGCTGCTCTACGCCTGCGACCGGGGCCGGCCGTTGCTGCACGTCATCGACACCGCCACGGACACCGAGCGGCACAGCGTGCAACTCCCGGACAACCCGCACCGCATGCACCTGACCGAGACCGGCCTGGTGGTCATCTCGCACTTCCACCTGAGCCGGTGGAGCTTCCAGCGGCCGGTTCCCGGGTCGGTCAGCGTGTACGACCCGGCCGCGCGGAAGATCGTGGCTCAGGTGGAGGTCGGCGCGGGGCCGCTCGGCATCACCTCCAGCCCGGACGGCCGCCGGGTCTTCGTGGACAACGCCAACGACGCCAACATGACAGTCATCGACACCGCGAGCTGGACGGTCGAGCGCACGGTCCCCCTGGACCGGGGTGCGCACGAGGTCATCCACTTCCGCTCGTAGCCAGCGCGGCGACCCCCGGCCCGGCGAGCTCGTCCGGCGCCACCGGTCGCCCGGAGACGGCCAGCAGCAGGGACAGCGCGGTCCCGCTGACCTCCGGCCCCTCCCCGATGGAGAGGTCGGCGTCGGTCGCGGTCAGCCGGACCCCGGCCACCAGCTCCTTGGCCCCGCCGAAGGACGCGGACGTGCGGGCCTGCAGTCGCAGCGACCGCGCCACCGCCTCCAGCGGGTAGGACCGGGTCAGGCCCAGCGGCCGGCGGATGTCCTCGCCGTGCACGACCTCCTCGACCAGCCGGGTGTCCAGCGGCGCCGGCGGGGTCGACGTCCGCGACGCCACCTCGCGCAACCGCTCCAGCGTCTCCGCCGGGGAGGCGCCCCGTTCCCGCGCCACCCCGCGCTGGTTCTGCCGGTGGAAGTCGAAGCCCGCCGCGGCCAGGCCGACCACGAAGCCCAGCCTGGTGGTCCGGGCGACGTCGACCATGTGCGCCACCACGTCGTGCACGGTCCACCCGGGGCAGAGCGAAGGCTCTTCCCACCGCTCCGGTGCGACCCGGGCGAGGTCGTCGATCAGCGCCGCGCGCTCCGCGTGCACCATCGGCCAGATGTCGTCCTTCACGGCTTCTCCCTTAGCTCCGCCACGGGGGTTCGCCAAGTGAGACTCGCGGCCGGGGGCGAACTCATCGCCCGGCGGCGCCGGGCCAGGAGGTTTCACTTCGCCTGCCGACCGTCTCTGGATTGGCCCCGGTCGCCGAGGGCGGGCGCAATTCGGCGGGAGCGGCCCCGGGCGGTCCATAAGATCATCTTGTGGCTGTCCATCTCCGCCGGTCGAACGGCGATACCGCTGATGAGCGGATCCGGCGGGGTACCCGGCTGCGCCAGGAGCTGATCGAGGCCACCGTGCGGATCATCGCCCGGGAGGGCACCGCCGGCGTCACCCACCGGGCGGTGACCGCCGAGGTCAACGCCGAGCCGGGCGCGGTGGTGCACCACTTCGGCTCCCGCGACGTGCTGCTCCAGCAGACCCTGGAGTACCTGATGCGGCGGCAGGCCGCACTGCTGCAGCCGTACTGGTCGCAGCTGGAACGGCACGCGCGCAACCCGGAGGCGTTCACCGACCGGCTGTGCGTGCTGGCGTCGGTGATGGTGCAGGGCGACCGGGACGTCGGCATCGCCACGTTCGAGCTGCAGCTCGCCGCCTCGCGCACCCCGGAGCTGCGTGAGGTGCTCGCCGAACGCGGGCGCGCCTTCGCCCGGCTGGCCGAGAAGGCGCTCACCGAGCTGGGCTCCACCGACCCGCGCGCGGACTCCGCGCGGCTGATCAACGCGATCGGCGGGCTGCTGGCCGGTCAGCTCGCGCTGCCCCGCCGCGACTTCGAGGAACGGATCCTGCGCCCGGTGGTGCACCGGCTGGTCACCGCGATCGCCCGGCCGGCCGCCTAGGCGCATCTTCGCATTCTGGGGCCGGTGCGGACGGCCGGTGCCAGTTTCTCAAGATCGCCTGGACGGCGCGGTCGGATGCGCTGCCCGAGGATGCCCGCTAAGCCGGACCCAGCAGGTCCCAGCGGTTGCCGGCGATGTCGCGGAACACGACCACCCGGCCGTACGGCTCGTCGCGCGGCTCGCCGAGGAACTCCACGCCGGCGCCGGTCATCCGCCGGTAGGTCTCGTCGAAGTCGTCGACCTCGAGGAAGAACCCGACCCGCCCGGCGACCTGGTTGCCGACCGCCTCGGCCTGCACCGGGCCGTCCGCGCGAGCCAGCAGGATGGACGTCTCACCGCCCTTGGGCCGCACCACCACCCAGCGCTTCGGGCGGCCGTCGTTGGTCGTCGCCGGGGAGTCCTCGACGAGCTCGAAGCCGAGCACGTCCACGAAGAACCGGATCGCCGGGTCGTAGTCGTCAACAATGATCGCGAACTGCCGGAGGAAGGCCACCGGGCGATCATGCCGGGGGCGCCGCCGGCCGGGCGAACAGGGTGATCCGCGCCACGCCTCCTCAGCGTTTCTCAGCCTGGTTTTCAGGTCGCGTGCGGCCGGGTTCGGGGTTGCCTGCAGGGACGCCGCCGAGACTCGGCTACGTGATCTTGCAAGACATTCTGGTGATCGCCCTGCGCGGGCTGCGCTCGCACAAGCTGCGCTCCGGGTTGACCATGCCGCTCACCGACACCGACATGAAGGCGATCGCCAAGATTCCCCAGGTCGCGGAGCTGGTGCCGCTGGTCACCGGGGCGACTACCGGCGCCGCCGGCCAGGTGGCCCGCGGTCACCGCCTCCACCGCCGACGCCCACTACCTGTCGGCCACGGTCACCGGGACCAGCCACAACTACCTGTCCACCCAGCGCAAGACGCTGGCCGCCGGCCGGTTCTTCGGCCCGGCCGAGGACCGCGCCGACCGCCACATGGTGGTGCTGGGACCGCTGGTCGCGGAGGCCCTCTACGGACCCGACCCGCACGCCGCGCTGGGCCGGAAGCTGCGCATCGACCACGCGTTGTTCGAGGTCATCGGCGTGCTGCGGTCCTACGGCGCGGCCGGCGACAACACCGTCGTCATGCCCATCGGGGTCGCCCGGTCCCAGCGTGTTCGGCAACGGCATCGGCGGCAACGAGCTCAGCCAGCTGATCGCCAACTTCGTGCCGGCCATCGCGGCGGTGTCGCTGCTGGTCGGCGCGATCGGCGTGCTGAACATCATGCTGGTCTCGGTGACCGACCGGACCCGGGAGATCGGCACGCGCAAGGCGGTCGGCGCCAGCGGGTTCGCCATCATGGGCCAGTTCGTGCTGGAGGCCGTCACGATGGCCGGGCTGGGCGGGCTGCTCGGGGTCGGGCTGGGCGTCGGGATGATCCTTCTGACCGAGCGGCTGGTGCCGCTGCTGGGAACTCAAGGCTTCCTCAGCTCGTTCGATCCGGTGTTGTCAGCGACACCCGTCGTGTTCGCGTTCGGCATTAGCCTGGTGATCGGGTTGCTTGCCGGCAGCTACCCGGCCTGGCGTGCCGCACGACTGGAGCCCATCGACGCGCTCCGCTTCGAGTGATCGTGCAAGACGCAACGACAAGGAGTGGAATGATCCGCCTCGAGGGCATTACCCGGTCCTTCCCGATGGCCGATGGCCAGGTGACCATCCTGCACGGCATCGACCTGCACGTCGGCCCGGGCGAGATGGTGGCCATCATGGGTCCCTCCGGCTCCGGCAAGAGCACGCTGATGAACATCCTGGGCTGCCTGGACGCCCCCTCCGAAGGCCGCTACCTGCTGGACGGCACCGACGTGACCAAGCTGTCCAAGCGCCAGCTGGCCAAGGCGCGCGGACAGAAGATCGGCTTCGTGTTCCAGTCGTTCAACCTGATCCCGCGCACCAACGCCATGCGCAACGTGGAGCTGCCGCTGGTCTACAACGGCATCCGCCGGCGCACGGCGAAGACCAGGGAGGCGCTGGAGCGGGTGGGCCTGGGCAGCCGGCTCAAACACCTGCCCAGCGAGCTGTCCGGTGGCCAGAAGCAGCGGGTGGCGATCGCCCGCGCGCTGATCAACGACCCGGCGATCATCCTGGCCGACGAGCCCACCGGCGCACTGGACGCGAAGTCCACCAAAGAGATCATGGAGCTGTTCACCGAGCTCAACGCGGCCGGCGCGACGATCGTGATCATCACCCACGAGGACGACGTCGCCGAGTACTGCACCCGCCGGATCTGGCTGCGCGACGGGCAGATCCGCGGCGACGACAAGATCACCGACCGCCGGGGCGGTGCCGAACGGATCAGCGCCTAGTGTTTACGGGGCACTAGAGCGGCTGGAAAGGATCACAGATGATCCAGCTGGAACACGTCGGCCGGACCTACCGGAACACCGACCGGGAAGCGGTGCACGCACTGCAGGACATCGAGCTGCGCATCGAGGCCGGCGAGATGGTGGCCATCACCGGCCCCTCCGGTTCCGGGCTGAGCACCCTGATGAACGTGCTGGCCTGCCTGGACCCGCCGCACGAGGGCCGCTACCTGCTGGACGGCACCGACATCACCCGGCTGTCCAAGCGCCAGCTGGCCAGGGCGCGCGGGCAGAAGATCGGCTTCGTGTTCCAGACGTTCAGCCTGATCGCCAACTCCACCGTTCAGCAGAACGTGGAGCTGCCGCTGATCTACCGCCGGACCCGCCGGGTGCGCCGTCGCCGAGCCCGCGAGGCGCTGGACCGGGTGGGCCTGCGCGGGCACTACGACGACATGCCGATCGAGCTGTTCGCCGCCCAGCAGCAGAAGGCGCTGATCGCCCGGGCGCTGATCAACGACCCGCCCGTGCTGCTGGACGACGAGCCCACCAGCGACCTGGACGCCGAGTCGGCCGCCGAGGTGATGGCGCTGTTCATCGAGCTGAACCAGGCCGGCCGGACGGTCATCTACGCCACCCACGACGAGGACGCCGCCGCCTGCGCGCGGCGCATCGTGCGGCTGCGCGGCGGCCGGATCGTCAGCGACCGCAAGAACGTCCCCCAACACCCCAAGCGCCAACCCCCCAAACTGCGCGCCGTCTGACCAGCACGGCGCCGAGGGGGTTCAAGGCGCGAGGACAGGAAGGCCTGACGCGGCACACGCGTCGGCCTGACGCTGGTCAGACGTCACCATGACGTCGGCACCCACCCTCAACGCGGCCGCGAGATGCAGCGCGTCAAGGCTGCGCAGGTGCAACCCAGGAAGCAGACCGGCTTCTCGGTACAAAGCGCGGTCGATCTCTATCAGGTCGAACCGGTCGAGCAACCCGGTGACGTTGCCTTGACTGAGCCCGAGCCGGACAGCGATTCTGCGCAGCTCGGTCTCCAAGAGCATGCTGGATATCAGCTCGTCGTCCTGGTCCACAGCGGAATCCATGCGGGCGGCCATGCGCCCGGATTCCCGCTCCTCGACCAGTAGCTTCGCGGCGGCTGAGGTCTCCACGTAAAGAATCAACGATCGCCGCGCAATTCGTCCAGGACAGCCTGCAACGGTTCCTCGATCCGCTCCCGGGGAAGCGCGGCGAACCCGCCGCGCACCCTGGCGCGGCGGACCCGGGGAGGCGCACCAGCCGCCCGAGGAGGCGGCACCAGGACGGCTACAACCTCTCCACGGTTGGTGACGTACACGGTCTCACCGGCCTGGACCTCCCGGAGCACCTCGCTGCTGTTGTTACGCAACTCTCGGTGCGGGATCGTTTTCGACATCGGCGACCTCCGTAGCAATCGTAGCAACACTGCTCGGTGCGCCGACGCAGCCGCTCAGTTGGCGGCTTCGTGGAAGCGGATGCGCAGGTAGCAGCGCTGCTGGTCCTTGAAGGCGGTGCGCCCGTGCAGGGCCAGGTGGTTGTCGATGACCAGCAGGCCGTCGGTGGCCACGGGGAGGCGAATCTCGTCGGTGCCGTTCTTCAGCACCTTGGACACGGTCTCCAGTGCGGCGATGATCTTGTCGGCCGAGTAGTCCGGGTCGCGGGCGACCAGCTCATCGCTCGGGCGCGCCTCGCCCCAGCGCTTGGAGCCCGGACGGGTCCGGCCCGGGGTCCACCGCCACATCGGCTTCTCGCCGATCACCGGGGTGTACTGAAAACCGTCCGGCTCGGCGTAGGACACGTCGCCGTACTTGGACGGGATCCACCTCGGCACATTGCGGCTGAGCACGGCGACGGCCTCGCGGCCCTCCTCGGTCTCTAGCAGCTGGCGCTTCAGCGTGCGGCCGTCGCGCAGCAGCGAGATGCCGCCGCCGCAGGTGGCCGCGTGCGCGGCGTAGAGCAGGAAGTACTTCGGCGGGACGCGCAGGTAGCCGGCGTCGGTGTGGTAGCCGGCGGCGCGGTCGCTGTCCGAGGCCTTGGGCCGGTTGGCCATCTCCAGCGCCCGGTTCCGCACGTCCCAGACAACGCTCTCGTCCGGATGGTTGGCCATCACGTCACCGAGCATCGCGGCCACGGTGTACAGGGCGGTGCGCTGGTCCTCCGGGTCCGCCCCGGCCACGCCGAGCGAGGGCACCAGCACCGAGGCGGCACCGTCGGCGAAGGCGGCCGACACCCGGTCCATGATCGCGGTCAGCCGGGGTGCGGCGGCCCGGAGCTGAGCCCGCATCGCGGCCGGGTCGGGCGACTCCGGGAGCTCTCCACCGGGGATCTCGGCACCGAAATGCTCGTTCAGCGCGGCCCGGACGGCCGTTCCTTCACTTTCCCACCAGATGATCTCATCGCCGGCTTCAACCTCGACGAGTGACTGTTCAACCACTTCCGCTGCCGTCAAGGCAGACACCTCCGAGCCCAACGCACCCACAGACGACACGCGATCAACGAATGGGTGCACCATTTGGATTCGGTCCGCCGAACAGCGCCTGAACGCCCTGCTCCGAGGCGAACATGTCGGCCCGGTCGTGGCCGATGCCCGGCACCACCGCCCGGTTGTGCGGGGCCGAGGGGAAGAACGTCTTCATGTAGTTGAGGTACAGCTCGCTGCGCACGAACCGGTTCGCCCCCTGCAGCATCGCCTGGCAGTCGGTGTCCAACTCCTCCGACTCGACGTCCTGCTCGCCCGACAGGTAGGTGACCCGCGCGGTGGTGTACCGCCGGATGATCTGCGCGGGGTCCTCGCCGCCGGCGTAGCGGTCCCGGTCGCGCAGGCCGTACTTGTAGGCGTCGTAGTCGGTGCACGAGGTCTTCGGCACGGCGAACCGCTTGCCGGCCGCGTCGGTCAGGTCCGGCCGTTCCGGGTTGAGGTAGAGGTAGGTCGAGGGGTTGGCCACCACGTAGTTCACCGCGACGCCGTTCAGCCGGTCCGGGGCCTGGCCGACCGCCGCGTAGCGCTGGGCGAACTGCCCACCGGCCGAGTGCCCGGCCAGGGTGATCCGGTTGAGCTTGGGGAACCTGGACTTGTCGGCCAGCTGGTCGAAGATCTTGTCCATCGCGTCGAACGAGCTGACCCCGGCCGGCTTGGTCGCGTCCCCGCCCTCCTTCCAGGCCTCGTCGGTCCACCGGGCCTCGTTGCCGGCCGGATCGTCCTCCTTGGTCTGGAAGGACGGCGCGAGCACCAGGGTCCGGTCGCTCGCCCGCTGCCCGGCTACCTCCTGGGTCATGCCGGTGAAGCTGGACCGGGCGTTGCGGCCGGCGCCGTGCACCACCACGATCGCCTGCGTGACCTCGGGGTTCCCGCTCAGCGGGTAGCTGCTGTAGTAGCGCAGGCTGCGCTTGGCCCCGAGCGGTAGCTCACCGATGCAGCGGCGCTCGGCGGACTCGGACCGGCGGTCGTCGTCGGAGTCCTCGGAGTCCTCGTCGTCGTTCTCCTCCGGCACCGTGCACTCGGCCGTCGCCCTCGGCCCGGGGTGCGGCGCGGCCGGCTCGGCGGCCGGCGCCAGATCCGGCGGCCTGGGGGCGGCGGCGTGCTCGGAGAGCCGGGGAACCACCAGCGCGGCGCCCATACCCACCAACACCGCCGCGACCAGGGCGAACGCCACAACCAACAATCGACGCACCCAACGACGGCCCACCCGGGACGCCGGATCATTCCGCATGTCTCCATCGTGTCCAGGCGGGTCCGGCACCGCCACAAGATATTCCCGAACAGGGAAGTTGACTCTTGTCGGATTGTTGAACGATCTCTATAGTCTACGCAACGGCCCGGCCGAGAGGGGCAGCCATGACACAGCCGGCGACCATCGAGCGACGTAGCCCACGCAAGGTCATCGTGGCCAGCCTGATCGGCACATCGCTCGAGTGGTACGACTTCTTCCTCTACTCGGCGGCCGCCGCCGTGGTGTTCAACAAGCTGTTCTTCCCGCAGTTCGACCCGCTGGTGGGCACGCTGCTCGCGTTCATCACCAACGCGGTGGCGTTCATCGCCCGGCCGCTGGGCGGAATCGTCTTCGGGCACTTCGGCGACCGGGTCGGGCGCAAGATGGTGCTGGTCCTGACGCTGGTGCTGATGGGCGGCGCCACGTTCCTCATCGGCGCGCTGCCCACCTACGCCACCATCGGCGTCTGGGCGCCGATCCTGCTCGGCCTGCTGCGCTTCCTGCAGGGCCTCGGCCTGGGCGGCGAGTGGGGCGGCGCGGTGCTGATGACCATGGAGCACGGCGACCCCGAGCGGCGTGGGTTCAACGCCAGCTGGCCGCAGGTCGGCGTGCCGATGGGCAACCTGCTGGCGGCCGGGGTGCTCGGCGTGCTCGGCGCGGTGCTCCCCGAGCAGGAGTTCCTGTCCTGGGGCTGGCGGGTCGGCTTCCTGCTGTCCGGGGCGCTGGTGCTGGTCGGGCTGTGGATCCGCACCACCGTCGCGGAGAGCCCGGCGTTCACCGAGCTGGCGAAGAGCGGGCAGAAGGCGGAGAAGCCGCTGGTCGAGGTGCTGCGCCGGCACCCGCGCGAGCTGCTGGTCGCGATGGCCGCCCGGGTCGGCACCGACGTGGCCTTCTACACCTTCACGCTCTACATCCTGACCTACGTGGTGACCAACCTGGGGCTGCCGAGGTCGGTCGGGTTCAACGCGGTGCTGATCGGTTCGGCCTGCCAGCTGGCGCTGATACCGCTGTTCGGCGCGCTGTCCGACCGGTACGGCCGCCGTCCGGTGTACGCGGCGGGCGCGATCGGCGCGGCGGTGTGGGCCTTCGCCTTCTTCCCGCTGCTGAACACCAAATCCTCCGTGGTGATCATCCTGGCCACGGTGGTAGCGCTGGTCACGCACGCCGCGATGTACGGCCCGCAGGCCGCGTTCGTCTCCGAGCTGTTCAGCACCAGGCTGCGCTACAGCGGCGCCTCCATGGGCTACCAGCTCGCCGGCATCCTGGGCGGCGCGATCGCCCCGATCGTGTCGATCGCGCTCGTCCGGGAGTTCCACACCGCCTACGCGGTCTCGGTCTACGTGCTGGCCATGCTGCTGCTCACCCTGGTCGCGCTGAAACTGGCCCCCGAGACCAGCCGGTCCGACCTGGTGGACGAATAGCGCTCAGGACGCCAGGAGCTCCTTCACGGCGGCGTCGATGAACGCGGTGTCCACCGGGTTGGCGCCGCCGCCGGCGAAGTGCCCCCACACCCCGGGAATCACCCGAAGCTCGGCGTTCGACATGTGGCCGACCGCCCACTGCTCGTCCTCCGGCGGGAAGTAGAGGTCCTTCTCCGCCGGCATGACGATCGCCTTGGCCTTGATGGAGGCCAGCGCGTCCTCCGTGGAGTCGTGCCCCGGCGTCCTGCCCACGTCCCCGGTCCACCAGGTGTCCAACATCGTGAGCAGGTTGTTCGGGTCCCGGTTGTCCAGGAAGAAGCCTTCCCAGAAGCCGACCGCGAAGTCCTCCAGCGAGGTGAAGCCCAGTTCGCGCCACACCTCGTCCCAGTAGAACGCCTGGGAGAAGCCCCAGCCGGCGTAGATCCGGGCGAACGCCCGGAGCCCGCGCACGGGCAGCGCCTCCGGCTCGTACCAGCCGCCCTGGAACGTCGCGTCCGCCTGTAGCGCGGTGCGCAGCGAGTCCAGGAAGACCTGGTTGTGCGGCGCGGTGCGGGAGGAGCCGCAGAACGGCAGCATCCGCCGCACCATCTCCGGGTGGCTGACCGCCCACTGGTAGGTCTGGCCCGCGCCCATCGACCAGCCCAGCACCAACTGCAGCGTCTCGATGCCGAACACCTCAGTCACCAGGCGGTGCTGCAGCGCCACGTTGTCCCGCACGTTCACCTTCGGGAACCGGGCGCGGTCCCACGGCGGCGGGGTGTTGGACGGCGAGCTGGACAACCCGTTGCCCAGCATGTTCGGCACGATGATGAACCAGTTCTCGGGGTCCAGCCCCATCCCGGAGCCGATCAGCCACTCGTTGTCCCAGTGCCGGCCGGAGTACCAGGTCGGGTAGACGATGGCGTTGCTCTTGTCGGCGTTCAGCTCGCCGTAGGTCTGGTAGGCGATCTTGGCCGGGCGCAGCGTGGCCCCGCACTCCAGGGTGAAGTCGGGTACCTCGTGCACCTGGTACGGCGCGTCCGGGCCCATCAGGAGCTCACCGCGCAGCTGCCCCGGTCGGCCTTCACCGGCCCGGCGGCGGACGGCCTGATGTCGAAGTCGAAGATCGCCGTGGGCAGGTAGAGCGAACAGCAGGCGTTCGGGATGTCCACCACGCCGCTGACCCGGCCCTCGATCGGCGCCGCGCCGAGCAGCAGGTAGGCCTGCGCGCCGCTGTAGCCGAACTTCGTCAGGTAGTCCACCGCGTTCAGGCAGGCATTCCGGTAGGCGACGGTGGCGTCGTTGTAGAGCTGGGTGTCCGTGGTGTGGTCCACCCCGATGCCGATGAAGGTGACGAACTCCGAGTAGCGCGGCTCCACGTTGCCCGGCATCAGGATCGGGTTGGTGGTGACGCCGTAGGTCTCCATCCCGCCCTTGATCAGGTCGACGTGGAAGTCGATGAAGCCGCCCATCTCGATCGCGCCGCAGAAGGTGATCTCCCCGTCACCCTGACTGAAGTGCAGGTCGCCGCCGGAGAACAGTGCGCCCGGCACGTGCACCGGGTAGAACACGCGGCTGCCCCGGGTGAAGTTCTTGATGTCGTGGTTGCCGCCGTTCTCCCGGGCCGGGACGGTGCGGGCGCCCTCACGGGCGATCTTGGCGGCGATTTCGCCGGTGGCCGAGCCGGGGAGGGTCTGCTCCTCCAGCGGCGGCAGCGCGAGCGGCGGCACGCGGTCCGGTTCGGTGGCGATCAGTGCGCGTTCCCGGGCGTTCCAGCGGGCCAGCAGCTCGGGCGAGGGCGCGGTGCCGAAAAGGCCGGGGTGGGTGATGCCGGTGAACTTGACCCCGGGGATGTGCCGGGACGTGCAGGCCTGGCCGGAGAAGTCCCAGATCGCCTTGTAGGCGTCCGGGAACCGGTCGGTGAGGAAGCCGCCGCCGTTGGCCTTGCTGAAGATCCCGGTGTAGCCCCAGCCCTGGCCGGGCGCGTCGCCGATCTGCTGCGGCACCGGGCCGAGGTCCAGGATGTCCACCACGAGCAGGTCGCCCGGCTCGGCGCCCTCCACGTAGATCGGGCCGGACAGCATGTGCGCGCGGGTCAGGTCCACGTCGCGCACGTCGTTGGCGGAGTCGTTGTTGCCGATCTGGTTGTCGGTCCACTCCCGGCACTCCACCCGGATGTCCTGGCCGGGGCGGACCCGCACCGCCGGCGGGATATCCGGGTGCCAGCGGTTGTGGCCGGGCGCGGCTTGCTGGGCCATCGAACGGGCCTGGTCCACGCTGAAGACGACGTCGGGCATCTGACGCTCCCTACGGACTTGGTGCCTACGGGCGGGGCAACCTGAGGTGGCGAGGGTCTCTGGTGATCCGGGTCTTGGACGTCTTTTGCGGAATCGAGGTGACGACGTCCGGCCGGTCGGCGGTGCGTTCCTGGGCGTCCAGCGCCCGGCGCATGCCGGGGGCGAGCGTGCGCAGGCCCGGTGCGCCGAACCGCCGGCGGGCCGGGCCTGCGCACCGGGGGCAACGGCGGGGGTCGTCCGACTCGGCCATCGCGCACCGCACCTCGAACGGCCCGCAGCCGGTGCAGCTGAACCCGTAGGTCGGCATGTGCGCCACCCCAATGCTGTCACCTGAAATAATGTCATTAGAAACTATTTATGGATGCCGGACGCGTCAACCCCGGCAACCCGAACGACCCACCCCCGTTACCCGCCGCTCACACTCACACCGGCCCCCGGCCGCACGCCCACCCGACAGGGCGCAACCGCACCCCCACTCCCGAGGCCGCGCTCCGACTTCCGAGGACGCACTCCGACTCCCGAGGCCGCGCTCCGACTCCCAAGGCCGCACCTCGACTCCCGAGGCCGAGCTTGATCTTTGTCGGGCTGAAGCCGGCGCCGTTCCCATTCCGGCTTGGACGGCGCGGGGAGGCCCGTCATCCGGGAGCCTCGAACGGCCCTTTCCATCGCGCTCGGCGGGTTCGCGTTGTGGTTACGCCACGTGGTCAGATCGCGGGTCGGCCACGTGACCGTATTCATCGAGCGCTGGTCCAGTCCGATTTTTTTCGCTGCCGGACCCGACTGAGCCAGCACTCGACCAGCAAACAGGCGCGGATTTCATCGGAAGCCGTTTCGGTTGTCACGGTGCGTAGCAAATGTCCCCGGGGCGGACGGGCACCGGTCGGAGGCCGGTCAGGTGAGGTCGAGGACGCCCTTTCCGAGGATCTGGCGGGACAGCAGGGCGTCGGCCGCCTCGGTGACGCGCTCCCACGGACCGCGCCAGCCGATCTGCGGATCCAGCCGGCCGTCCGCGAGCAGCCGGACCAGGTAGGCCAGGTCGGCGCCGAACGGCGCGGTGACCGTGAACGGCTCCAGCCGGCGTCGCCCGCCGCGCAGCCGCTCCGCCTCGAAGTCGATGGTGGTGGCCTCGCCGGAGGCCTTGCCGATGCTCTGCGCCGAACCGCCCGCCTCGAGCAGCCCGAACGCGCGGGCCAGCTGCCCGCCGCCCACGTTGTCCAGCACGCCGAACAACGGCCGGTCGACCTGGTCCAGATCGGTGACGATCTCCGCCGCGCCCAGCTCGCGCAACCCTTCGCCGCGGGCCGCGCTGCCCACCGAGGCAACCACCTCCGCTCCGGCCCGCGCGGCCAGCTGCACCGCGAACCGGCCTACCCCGCCGGACGCCCCGGTGACCAGCACCCGCCGGCCGATCACCGCGCCCAGCGCGCGCAGCGCCTGCAGCGCGGTGACCCCGGCGACCGGCAGCGCACTGGCCGCGCCGAGGTCCAACCCCTCCGGCAACACGGCCAGGTTGGCGGTATCCACCGCGCGCCGCCGCGCCCACGCGCCCAGCCAGTCGAAGGTGACCACGCCGGCGCCGACCGGCGGCCCGGAGCCGTCGCCGGCCGCCTTGACGACCACGCCCGCGGCGTCCCAGCCGGGGATCTCGCCGGGCCGGCGGTTGCGCGGCAGATACTTCAGCTCGCCGAAGTTGAGCGAGACGGCCCGGATCTCCACCAGTGCCTGCCCCGGAACCGGGTCCGGCTCCGCAACCTCGGCGAAGCGCAGCCCACCGGCCGCCTCGGGGTCATGTACCAGGGCTCGCATCGCGATCCTCTCCAATCAAGTGCCTGAACGTTGCATATCTCCACGCAGAGCCAAAGCGTGCTCAAGCGTCAGCGCGGGAGGGCGGCGTGGTGTTCCAGGAAGCGCTCGACGTCGCCCGGGTCGGCCAGGGGCAGCGGGTAGACGACTAGGCGGTCCACTCCGAGGTCGGCGTAGCGGCGGGTGGCGCCGGCGTCCAGGTCCACCGGATCGACCTGCATCCAGATGATCTCCAGCGGGCCGAGGCGCGCGGGCCGGTCCACCTCGCCGGCGGCCCGGCGCAGGCCCTCCAGGTGCCGGGGCAGGTCGTCGGGGCCACCGTTGCCGAACCAGGCGTGACCCCGGGACACCGCGCGGCGGAAGGCGGCCGGGCTGTGGCCGCCGACCACGATCCGGGGGCCGCCCGGCCGAGCCGGCCGGGGATGGGCGTCCACGTTCTCGAACGAGACGTACCGACCCCGGTAGGCCGGCGCCGCCGACGTCCACAGCTCGGTCATCGCGTCCAGGTACTCATCGGTTCGACGGCCCCGGTCGGCCATCGGAACGCCGAGCGCGGTCATTTCCGGCTCCAGGTAACCGGCGCCGACGCCGAGCAACAGCCGGCCGCCGGACAGCACGTCCAGGCTGGCCGCCTGTTTGGCCAGCACCAACGGGTTGCGCTGCGGCAGGATGACGATCGCGGTGCCCAGCTCGATCCGCCTGGTCAAAGCGGCGACGTAGCTCAGGTGCACCAGCGGGTCCAGGATCGGGTCGGTGGGCTCCATCGGCGCGTCCGGCGTTCGCGGGCTGGGCAACACCACGTGTTCGCCGGCCCACCAGGACGAGTAGCCCAGCTCTTCGGCCCGCCCGGCCAGCCGCGCCGTCTCGGCCGGCCCCAGTACCGCTTTCGCGCTCAACCCCGCGACACCCAGCTCCATGATCTCCATGGTGGCCACGCCGACCCGCCGCCAGCCAGCACTTCTGTAATAGCCTGTGGTTATGGATGCCCACCTGCGCGACCTGCGGTACTTCGTCGCGCTGGCCGAGGAGCTGAACTTCACCCGGGCCGCCACCGAGCGGCTGTTCATCTCCCAACCCGCGCTGAGCAAGCAGATCCGGCAGCTGGAGGCGGCGCTGCGGGTCAAGCTGTTCGACCGGGACCGGCGCGCGGTGGCCCTGACCAGCGCGGGCGAGGCACTGTTGCCCCGCGCCCGGCAGTTGCTCGCCCAGTGGGAACAGACCCGTCGCGCCGTGGCCGAGACCGCCGCCGAGCGCGCGCTCACCGTCGGCTTCCACACCCGGATCGGGCGCGGCCTGATCCCCGACGTCACCGAGCGGATGGCCCGGCTGGCCCCGGAGTGGCGCCTGCGCTTCCGGCAGATCTCCTGGCGGGACCCGACCGCGGGGCTGGCCGACGGCGAGGCGGACGTGGCGATCGCCTGGCTGCCGGTGCCGGACTCCGGGCAGCTGGCCTGGCGGGTGGTGGCCACCGAGACCCGCTGGGTGGCGCTCCCGGCGGACCACCCACTGGCCGGGCGGCCGGCGGTGGCCCTGGCCGAGCTGGCCGACCAGCCGTTCATCGCGCTGCCCTCGGCGGCCGGCCCGGCCCGGCGGTTCTGGCTGGCCGCCGACCAGCGGGCCACCCCGCCGACCGTGGTCACCGAGGCGCAGACCGCCGAGGAGACGTTCGAGGCGGTGGCCTCCGGGCTCGGCGTGGCGCTGCTCGCCGAGGGCAACACGGAGATCTACCGGCGCCCGGACGTGGTCTACCGCCCGGTGCCCGACCTCTCCCCCGCCGAGCTCGCGGTAATCTGGCGCGCGGACGACGACCGGCACCCCGTCCGGGTCTTCGCCGAGACCTGCTTCCGCTGCCTCTGCGCGCATGCCAGCGCCTAGACGGTCACCTCGGCGTTGTCCAGCTCGCCGGTGAGGGCGCGGGCCAGCGTCTCGGCGTCGTCCCGGGCGAACCAGGCGCGGTCGCCGGCGGGAGTGAGCGCGGCGATCATCGCGCCGGTGGGGCGGCCGTCGCGGTCGTGCGCCACCGTGTAGCCCTCCACCACGGCGCGGCCCCGGTAGTCCTCGGGGGCGGAGCGGCGGGTCGGTTCGGCGGCCACCAGGGGCTGGGCGTCCTCCACCCGGTAGCCGGCGGCGTTCGGCCGGCCGGCGTAGACGCCGATCGCGTGCTTGGTGAGCATCCCGCCGTTCCCGGTGACCAACGCGTACGACTCGGGGCGCTCCCGCACCAGCCCGGCCATGGTGGCGATGGCATGTGCGGGGTAGTTGCACCACGGGCCGCCGGCAAAGGTCAACCCGCCGGTGATCGTCAGGGGCCGGCCGGGCGGCAGCCCCAGCTCGGCCGCCGAGACCTGCACCGCCGAGGGGAAGCAGGAGTAGAGGTCGACGATGTCGAGCTGGTCCGGGGTGATCCCGGCCAGGCGCAGCGCCGCCGCACCGGCGTGCCGGATGGCCGGTGACGCGGCCAGCTCGTGACGCGCGCCGGGGGTGTCGGTGTCGTTCGCGCCGGCACCGCTGACCGGGAAGACCCAGCGCTCCTCGGGCAGGCCGAGCGCCCGCGCCCGCTCGACCGAGCAGAGCAGCAGCACGGCGGCCTGGTCCACCGAGCTGTTGGAGTTCATCAGCTTGGGGTAGGGATAGTTGATCATTCGGTTGTCCGGGCCGGGGGTGCCGATCCGCGCGGCGGTGTAACCCTCACGGAGCACCGCGTACGGGTTGTCCACAGCCACCCGGGCGAACTCCGCCCACAGCTCGGTGACCCGCTTGTGGTGCTCGGCGGAGGACCGGCCCAGCTTGCTCCGCAGCGCGGTCTCGAAGATCGGGTAGATGTCGGTCGGCCGGCTCACCCCGGCGGCCACCTCGGCCGGGCCGAAGAACGGCTTGTCCTCGCCGAACCGTTCGGTCGGCCGAGCGGAATCGTCCTGAGTCGACCATTGCGGCCGCTCGCCGGCGCGTTTGTACGCGTTGCGGGTGCGCCAGGCCTCCGCGCCGCCGATCAGCGCCGCGTCCAGCTCGCCGCGCGCGATCTGCGCGGAGGTCAGGTTGACCAGCGCCTGCGGCTGGTGACCACTCACCGAGGTGATGCCCCGATGCCTCGGGTCGGCGCCGATCCGTTCGGCCAGCAGCGCCGCCGGATCCGGGTAGTGGCGGGTCAACGACGGCACCAGCCGGATCGCGTCCAACCCCGCCAGCAGTCGCTCGCCGTTGGTGGCTCCGCCCGCGTCGGCGGCGGCCGACCGGGCCGCCGAGACGAGCAGCTCCAGCGGCTCGGGCGCCGGAGGTTCGGCGACGTTGACCTGCCCCACGCCCACGATCACGGGCGTCCTCGGATCCAGCCCCACCTCGGCAGTCTCACACAGACCCGGCACCCGCGCGCGCTGCCAAAGCGGCTGAACCGGCCTGCCGAACCGACTGAATCAGCGTGCTGAAGACACTGAATCGGCTGTGGGGCGGCGAGTTGGGCTATTGCTCAGGGGTGCGAGGTCTTTGGCCGGTTGCGCATTCGGGTGACATGATCGCCGGGTGAAGATCCTTACCCTGATTTCCGCCGTTCTGCTCGCCCCGGCGCCGGCGCCCGCGCCGGCCGTCGACGCCCACGGGTTCGGCCCGCTCAAACTGGGCATGACCCAGCAACAGGCGCTGGCCACCGGCCTGATCGGCCCGTTCGAACCGTTCCAGGGCGAGGCCGGCTGCGTGACCGCCCGGTTCAAGGACAACCGGGGCGACGACGAGACCTACGCAATGTTCTCCCGGAAGCTGGGCATCGCGGCGATCCAGGGTCCGCTGGGCACCCGCACGCCGGAGGGCATCGGCGCCGGCTCCACCTCGGCCGACCTGATCCGCACCTACCCGGGCAACAAACAGGAGGACCTGGACAACTACGGCCGCGCCGAGGTGACCCCGGCCGGCAACCCCAAGGCGCGGTACCGGATCGAGATCGGCCAGGACAAGAAGGTCGCCCACGTGGCCGTCCAGTTCGCGGACCAGGACTGCTACGAGTAACCTGTAAACGACACAATGTCGGTTACTAGGCGGTGCAGTGATGGACGTGAAGGAGCTGACTGAGGACACCTGGGGCGACTTCGAGGCGGTGATGGGGGCCAACGGCGGTGCCAGCGGCTGCTGGTGCATGCACTGGCGGCTGTCCATCGCCGAGTTCATGGAACGCAAGGGCGACGGCAACCGGCGGGCGATGCGGGAGCTCGCCAAGCGCGAACCGGCGCCCGGCGTGGTCGTCTACCAGGAGGACGAACCGGTCGCCTGGTGCTCGATCGGGCCACGCGCCGCCTTCGCCCGGCTGGGGCGATCGCCGCTGCTGGCCAGCATCGATGACCAACCCGTCTGCGCGATCACCTGCATCTACGTGCACCGCCGGCATCGCGGCGCGGGGCTGCTGCCGGCCATCCTGGACACGGTCTGCGAGCACGCCGCCGGCCAGGGCTACCCGGTCGCCGAGGGCTACCCGATCGAACCCCGCGAGGGGCGGCGCGCCGGGGCGGACACCGCGATGACCGGCATCGCCAGCGCCTTCCTGGACGCGGGGTTCCACGAGGTCGCCCGGCGCAAGAGCGATCGCCCGATCATGCGCCGGAAGCTCCGGACGCGCTGACCCGGCGGTGGCGGGTCGCCTTCTCGCGGTTCCCGCAGGTGCTCATGCTGCACCAGCGGCGGCGCCCGCCCCGCGAGGAGTCCAGGAACAGCCAGCCACATCTTCCGCAGGACCGGACCCGCTCGGGCGGAAGCGTGAACCGGGCCTGGACCGCCAGCAACGCCAGATACGCGGGGATCGACCCCTCGGGTGAGGCCTGACCCGCGCGCACGCCGGTTCCGGCCCGTTCCAGCAGCGCGCCGAACGGCTCCGCCGGCACCGGCTCGCCGTGCGCCATCGCGTTGAACACCGCCCAGACCTGTTCGCGCACGGCCCGGACCTCCTCGACCGAAGGCGGCCGCGCCGAGCCAATCCCCACCGAGCCAATCCCCACCGAGCCAATCCCCACCGAGCCGATGCCCGCCGAGCCGATGCCCGCCGACGCGCACCAGGCGAGCACGTCGGACGGCGTCTTCAGCAGCTCGTTGTCCTCCGCCGGGTGCGCCCGGTCGAAGACGGTGTTCGTGAGATCCAGGACCGGGTGGCCGCCGATGAGCCGCTCTTCGTCCCAGGGCGTAACCATTGAACTCAGTATATGTGGTTTCGGGTCATGGCCTCGGCGGCCGCCGAGTACTCGCGGTGCGTCCGCTCGATCAGCTCGGCGACGCCCAGCACCGCGTCCACCCCGCACACACTGTGGCCGGCCGCCCACACCTCCGTGGCCCCGGCGATCACGTCGAACCGGAAGCCGGTGGACTGCCCGGCGCCGGCGTCCGGGTCCACCTTGCCGGCCAGCAGGTTCGCCGGCAGGCCGGTCGGCCCGGAGGTCTGCGTGATGTCGTCCAGGGTGGCCGCAACCAGGGCGGCCCGGTACTCCGCGCCGGCCATGCTCTCCTCGGTGGCGATGAACTTGGTGCCCATGTAGGCCAGGTCGGCGCCGGCCACCTGGGCGGCCAGCAGCGCGGCGCCGTCCGCGATCCCGCCGGCCAGCACCAGCGGCCCGTCGTACCGGCGGCGGACCGCGCGCAGGAAGGCCAGCGGGTTGTGCCAGCCGGTCTGGCCGCCGGCGCCGGCGGTCAGCAGCACCAGCCCGTCCACTCCCAGCGCCAGCGCCCGGTCCACGTGCCGCATGCTGGCCACGTCGGCGAAGACCAGGCAGCCGGCGTCCCGCAGCGGGCCGAGCACCGCCGCCGGGGAGCCCACGCTGGTGATCACCAGCGGCACCCGGTGCCGGGCCAGGCAAGCCACGTCGTCGGCCAGCCGGGGGTTGCTCCGGTGCACCACCAGGTTGGGCGCGACCGGGGCGCCGTCCGTGTCCAGGGCGGCGGCGATCCGGGTGAGCCAGGCGTCCAGCTCTTCGGTGGTGCGCGCGTTGTGGGCGGGGAAGGACCCGATCACCCCGCCCCGGCAGGCCGCGATCACCAGTTCCGGCCCGGACACCGCCGTCATCGGCGCCGCGATCAACGGCAGGCGCAGCCGGTCGCGCAGTACGGGGGTCAACACGGTTCGGTCACCTCAATCGTCGGTGTGTCGGAATCCGCGACACGGGGTGGCAGGAGGCGCGATATGGCCCGGGAGGACGAGCGATATGGGCTGGCAGAATCCGCGACACGGACGGGAGGGGGCTCGGGTGCCGGAGTGGCGGGTGGTTGGGGCGGCGTTCGTGGGGGGGAGTCTGGGGACGGTGGGGCGGGCGGCGCTGGTGCTGGGGGTGCCGGCGGGGGCGGGGCACTGGCCGTGGGCCACGTTCATCGCCAACATCGTCGGCTCCGGGCTGCTCGGCTGGTGGGCGACCTGGCTGGAGCACCGGCCGGCGCCCGTGTACGTGCGCCCGCTGCTGTGCACCGGCGTGTGCGGCGGGCTGACCACGTTCTCCACGCTTCAGGTAGAGCTGCTCGGGATGCTGGACGACGGCGCGTACCGGCTGCTCGCCGGCTACCTGGCGGCCAGCCTGGCCGGCGGGCTGCTGGTCGCGCACGCGGCGAGCGTCCTGGTGCGGCGGGCGGTTCGCGCATGATCAGCCCCGTGGTGTGGATCGGCGTGGTGCTGCTGGGAGGGCTCGGCTCGGTGCTGCGGCTGCCGCTGGACGGGCGGGTCTCCGCGTGGCTGGGCCGGCGATTCCCGTACGGCATCCTGGTGGTCAACGTGTCCGGGGCGCTGCTGCTCGGCGCGGTCAACGCGGCCGGTTGGGGCCGCACGGCGACCCTGCTGGTCGGCACGGCCACACTCGGCGCGTACACCACCTTCTCCACCTGGATGCTGGACTCGCAGCGGCTGGCCGAGCAGCGCCGCCCCATCGCGGCGACGGCCAACCTGCTGGTCAGCCTGCTGCTCGGCCTGGCGGCGGCCGCGCTCGGCCGGTACCTGGCGCGATAGGTCACCGTTCCGGCGCGCCGTCCAGGAACTCGGTGAACCCGCTGGGCGCGTGCGGGCCGATCACGATCTGCTCCAGCACGCCCATGCCGGTGCGCCCGCCCCAGCGCGCCCGCACCACCTGCTGGATGTGCACGTGGTCCGGGGCCAGCTTGTCCAGCTCCTCCACCCGGTGCCGCTCGGCGCCGGTGACCGCCTCGCCGTGCCACAGCCCGTGCCCCCAGGTGGGGTGGAAGTAGCCGGCGCCGCGCATCCGGAAGGTGAGCAGCGGCTCCAGCTGCACCGGGTCGTCGTCGCCGGCCAGCCGCAGCGCGGCGCTCGCGGCCCTCCGGGTGCCGGGCGCCCAGCGGATCGCGTGCCGGGCGGCCAGCTCCCGCACGCCCGAGGCGTCGGTCACCGGGTCGTCCGGGCCGATCAGCGGCAACCGCGCGCCGGTCTCCGCCCACGGCACCCCCTCGGCGTCCTCGAACACCATGTAGTGCAGCGCGCAGTCGTCGAAGTTGAGCGGCGCCCAGAGGAAGAAGAACTGCGCCGCCGAGGGCTCCGGCGCGGCCGGCGCCGGCAGCCCGACCGGGCGAACCCCCCAGGACCGGTCCTTGGTGCCGAACCAGGTGTCCGGCAACGCCACCGGTTCGCCGTCCACCTTGATCTCGCCGGTCCAACTGCCCAGCGAGGTGGCCCGGGTGACGTCCATGTTCAGCCGGGCCCCGGCGTAGCGGGTCTGCCGGGGCTCCTCGTGCGCCGGGGTTCGGGAGCGGAAGGTCAGGTCGGCCTCCAGGCCGTGCTCCGGGGCGCTCACCCGCACCCGGTTCACCCGCATCGGCTCCACGATCTCGATCCGGATCGGCCCCACCTCGGTGCGGGCCCGGTCCACCGGCGCCCGGCCGGAGGCGAACACGGAACGCTGTTCGCCCCGGTGCACCACGGCGAACGCGCCGTCGATCACGCCCCGGTTCGGGTAGCTGCCCAGCGCCACCGCGAAGTAGAAGTCCTCGGTGTAGCCGTTGAACCAGAACCGGTCGTAGTGGTCGGGGTTGCCGCCGCCGGACTGGGCCAGCGGCAGCGCGGTCTGGTGCACCGGGTAGTCGTCGAAGGGGATCAGCACGAACTCTCCAGAAGTTGTTCGGACTCCAGGTCGGTGATCTGGGCGCAGGCCCGGTCCAGCGCGGCCAGGAACATCGCGTCCCCCCGGTCGGTGCGCTGCACCAGCATGGCGGCCGGGGCCAGGAAGGTGACCGCGTAGCAGGCGTGGCGGCGGTAGTCGGCCCAGCACTCGTCCCAGCCGTAGCCGGTTACCCCGGCGGCGCACAGCCCGGCGTGGTAGTCCCGCAGCAGGTCGCGCTCGTGGGTCCGGCGGGCCTCCACGCCCAGGCTGGTGCCGAGCAGGAACGCGATGTCCACCAGCGCCGGCCCCCAGGCCACGGTCTGCCAGTCGACCACGGTCAGCGGCACCTCCCCGCCCCGCCCGGCGAACAGCATGTTGTCCGGCCGGTAGTCACCGTGCTGCACGGTGCGCGGCCCCGGTCTCGGCCGGGTGACGTCGAGAACCCGCGCGCCGAGTCGCTCGATCACCCGCCGGGTGTCCGGTTTCAGCGCGTCGGCGTAGCGCTCCAGGAAACCCTGGACCAGCTGGACCAGCGGCAGCGTGGCGTGCTCCGGGCCGGCGTGCTCACCGGGGCCGCCGCCGGTGCCGCCCAGCCAGGGGCGGGCGGCCGCCCAGTCGTCGCCCCACAGCGGGGCGTGCATGCCCACCGCCTGCGCGCAGGCCAGCGCGGCGTGGTCCGGGCCGAACCCGGTCAGCTGGTCCACCGCCTCGATCGGCGTCAGGTCCTCCATGAGCAGCACGAACCCGTGCGTCTCCGCGTCCGACTCGGCGTGGAAGCAACGCGGGGTGCGGATGCCCAGCTTGGGCGCCAGTTCCTGGTAGAAGCTCACCTCGCGCAGGTAGAGGCCCATCTGGGTGGCCACCGCCCGGCTGGTCGGGTCGGGCGAGGCCGACTTGACGACCACCGAGCGCGGCCCCTCGCCGCCGGCGTACTCCAGCTGGTAGCGCACGTTCCGCGCCACCTGCCCCGTTCCTATCCGGTCGCCGCTCGCGGCCACCACCCGCGCACCCTCGCCGAGCACCCCCGCCCGGCCGAGCGCCCCGGTCAACCACTCCGTTGTGATCTCCTCCGGCACCGTCACCAGCCGACCGTAGCCAGGCCCGCCGGCTACGGCCAGTCGTCCTACGGGCTATCCCGTTGAGACGCGGGCCGGATCAGTTGGCGCCGGCGGCGTAGCCGGCTGAGGGCTCCTCGGTGGCGAGCCAGCCCCGGGCGGCGGCGGTGGTCAGCGCGGCGGAGATCAGTGCGCACAGCGCCGGGCTGCGCATGCCGGCGCGGAAGAACAGGTGCACGCCGATCGTCGCGCTCGGGCTCAGCGGGCGCCACACCCAGCCCGGCGGCAACCAGTCGTGCTGCGTCTCGAAGGCGGGCTGGAAGGCGCGGCCGGAGGCGATCTCCATCCGGGCGTGCACGTCCGAGCCGAAGTTCTCCATCTCGCGCACCCGGCCGGCGGCCAGGTTGGTGGGGAACAGCGCGGCCACCGCATCGTAGAAGCCGGGCGACATGTCCCGGGGCCAGATCGCCAGCACGCTGTCGGCCAGCGCGCGCACCGGGACCCGGTCCAGCGCGGCCAGCCGGTGCCCGCCGCCGAGCAGCACACCGAGCGGCTCGGCCCGCACCACCCGGCAGTCCAGCCCTTCGGGCAGTGCCGGGTGGCGGGCCATGCCGGCGTCGTAGAGCCCCTCGGCCACGCCCCGGGTCGCCTCCTGCTGCCACATCTCGCAGGTGCTCAGCCGGATGCCCGGCGAGCCGGCGCGGAAGGCGGCGGCCACGTGCGGCAGGGTCTCCGGGGCCAGGCTCGGCGTGTAGGCCAGCCGCAGCTCGCCCGGCTGGGCCCGGCCGGCCCGCCGGGTCTGGCGGCAGGCGCTGTCCACCGAGGCGAGGATCATCCGCGCGTGGCCGAGCAGCTCGCGGCCGGCCTCGGACAGCTCCACGGTGCCGACGATGCGGTGGAGCAGCCGCACGCCCAGCTCCTCCTCGAGCTCGCGGAGCCGGGCGCCGAGCGCCTGCTGGGTGATGTGCAGCCGGCGCGCCGCACGGCCGAGGTGCAACTCGTCCCCGATGGCGACCAAGGCCCGCATGTGCCTCAGCTCGACGTTGTCGGTCATGCGGCTCCCTCACCGGACGCGCCCATTGTTTAACGGGCAAGCAGCGCCCCGCTAGGGCTTGCGCGCATTTTTCGCGACAAATCTGTCACCGGTATCACGCCCACCGACGAACCGCCAGATCAACCTCTACATGCCGCCGCGCAGCACGTCAACCAGGCATCACGGCATGTTCGGCGACACGCTTGCAGATTTAAAGCACTCTATCTACAACTTTTAGTTTATGCCTCGCGGGTCGCGTGTGAATTTCAATTCACTGTCCGTCGCCGGAGGTCTGCGCGATGACCTGGCGAACACCGTTCGCAAATCCCTCGGTGGTGAAGCACAGCGGCTCGGCGAACTCCTCCATGGTCAGCGCGTGCTCCCAGGACAGCTCGGCGGCCGAACGCAGCAGCGGCTTGGCCATGGCCAGCGCGTGCGGCGGCAGCGCGGCCACCTTGGCGCACCAGTCCAGCGCGGCCGCCAACAGCTCCTCCGCCGGCACGACCTCGTTCACCAGGCCCAGCTCCAGCGCGCGCTCCGCGTCGATGTGCTCCCCGCCGACGTAGTACGCGAACGCCCGCCGGTAGCCCAGCGCCCGGGTCAGCGCCCAGCTGGTGCCCACCTCGGGCAGCAGGCCGAGCTTGCCGAACGCCGGCACCAGCACCGCGCCCCGGGCGGCCAGCGTGAGGTCGCAGGCCAGCGCGAACGCCAGTCCCACCCCGGCGGCCGGCCCGTTCAGCGCCGCCACGAACGCCTTGTCCGACCGGGCGATCAGGCGCGCGATGCCGCCGAACTGGTAGCGGATCCACTGCCAGGGCAGGCTGGCCCCCTCGACGTCCGCCGGGTCGCGCAGCCGCTCGGTGGCCTCCGACATCATCCGCAGGTCCCCGCCGGCACTGAACGCGCGGCCCGCCCCGGTGATCACCACCGAACGCACATCGCGGTCGATGACCAGCCGCTCCAGCGCGGCCCGCAGCTGCACGGTGAGCGGGGCGGACAGCACGTTCAGCTTGTCCGGGTCGGCCAGCCGGACGATCGCGTGGTCACCCCGGTGCTCGGTGGCCACCAGCTCCACGCCCGACTGCTCGGCCGCCGCCAGCACCTCCGCATAGGTCCGCTCCATCATGGTCTCCTCTCGGTGGGATCAGTCGGCCCGGTCGGATCGGCCGGATCGGTCGGATCGGCCGGATCGGTCGGATCGGTCGGCCTGGCCGGATCGGTCGGCCCGGTCGGGAACAGCGCGCGCACCGCGCCGTCGGCCAGCACCTCGGCCGCCCGGGCCGGGTCGCTGGTGGTGCGGCCGGTCAGCCGCAGCCGGCAGTACTCCTGGGCCGGACCCAGCCACAGCGCGTAGGCCAGGTCCAGGTCCGGGTGGTGCTCGACGTGCCGGCGCAGCCAGGCCAGCGCCTCGGCGAAGAACTCCCGGTTCTGCTCCACCGCGGCGTCTCCGTCGCCGCGCGCGGCGTCGCCGTGCAGCAGCAGGAACCGGGCCCGCTCCGGCGCCTCGGCGAGGCACCAGCGCAGGTGTTCGCGCACCACCGCGCGGATGCCGCCGGCCGCGTCGTCCGGGTACGCGCGCAACGCGGCGAGGAAGACCCGCTGGTAGTCGCCGAGCGCGGCCCGGAACACCGCGCCGGCCAGCCCCTCCTTGCCGCCGAAGTGGTGGTAGACGCTGCCCACGCTGGCCCCGGAGCGGGCACACACGTCCTCGATCGAGGCGCCCGCGATGCCGTGCTCGAGGAACGAGTCCAGCGCGGCGGCCAGGATCACGGCCCGGCGCGCCTGGCCGGGGCGGGTGGTCGGCGACACGACTAGAATCTTATTCTAGTTCTCCGAACGCGGCGAACCGATTACCCTGGCTAACGTGATTGCCCCCTCCACCGCCGCACTGTTCCTACTGGTCGTGCTGGCCGGCGCGATGACGCCGGGCCCCGACTTCGTGATGGTCACCCGCAGCGCCCTGCTCGGCGGGCGCCGCGCGGGCATGGCGTGCGCGCTCGGCATCACCTGCGGGGTGTTCCTCTGGGTGGTGGCCATCGCGCTGGGAGTGGCCGCGCTGCTGGCCGCTTCGGCGGTGGCGTTCACGGTGGTGAAGCTGGCCGGCGCGGCCTATCTGGTGGTACTGGGCGTGCGCGCCTGGTTGGCGGTGCGCCGCAACGGCTACGCCGAACTGGACACCCTGGCGCCGCCGGAGGTGTCCGCCACGCGCGCCTTCCGGAACGGGTTGCTGTGCAACCTGCTCAACCCCAAGGTGGCGATGTTCTTCCTGGCCCTGCTGCCGCAGTTCCTGCCGCACTCGGCGAGCACCCTGGCCACGCTCTCACTGGCCGCGGTCGGCGCGGTGGCCAGCGTGGTGTGGTGGATGACGGTCGCCGTGGTGGTCGGCTCACTGCGCCGCTTCTTCGCCGCGCCCCGAGTGCGCCGCGCACTGGACGGCATCATGGGCACCCTCCTCCTCACCCTGGGCCTGCGCGTCGCGATCAGCTAACGGACGCCGCGTTTGAACAGGGTTACCGGGCCGGTGATGCGCAGCTGGCAGGCCAGCCGGGCGGTGTCGTCCTTGCCCTTGCCGACGAAGTCCAGGCGGAACCGCTCCTCGCGCTTCATCTCGCTGGTGTGCTCGGCACCCTCCAGCACCCGCACGAAGCAGACACCGCACATCGCCTCGCCGCCGCACACGTTCGGCCAGCGCAGGTTCAGCCGCTGCGCGGCGCGCATCACCGGCTCGCCCTCGGGCACGGTGAACTCCACGCCGGCGGGCTGCACCTGTACCAGGTGCTCCGCTGCCGTCATGCCGGACAACGTACGCGACCGTTCGGGGACCGCTCAGGGCACATGACCATACATTTACCTTAAACTGTTAGGTCAGTCTGGCCGGGGCGCCTCGGACCACACCCGGGCAAGCAAGCGCCGGTAGCTAGTCAAATGCGCTTAACGCAATTCGGTATTAAGATTTGTCCGGCGCGGGCGTTGCTGCATACTTCTGGCATGCCGCGTACCACACCCGCGACGTTGAGCCGTCGGATGATCGTCGACACCGCACTCCAGCTGATGGATACCGACGGGTACGCGGCTTTCAGCATGCCCAAGCTCGGCGACGTGCTCGGCATTCGCACGCCCTCGCTCTACCACCACTTTCGGGACCGCGCGGAGATCATGGCGGAGGTCGCGCGCCGGGTCGTACGGGAAACCCAACTACCCGAACGGCGGTCCGGTGACCACTGGACCGAGTACTTTGTAGAACTCTCTACCAACTTCCGGGCCACCATTCTCCGGCACCGAAATGCCGCGCCCGTACTGGTGCAGTTCCTGCCCCGGGACATCATGACGTCGCTGTACGAGACGGCCGCCGTACTGCTCAACGAAGTCGCCGAGCTGCCGAAATCGCAGCACGTACTCATCATCGACGGCTTGGAACGGCTCACCATCGGCTCGGCCCTTGTTGAATCGAGCCTAGAATCGGGCGCCGCGCCCGGGTCGGCCCGCTCCGCATTCCCGAACGTGGACGCCGAGCGGCAGCCCCATCTGGCCGAGGCGGTGCGCTCCAACGAGCGGGACGCCGAGCAGCTGTTCATCGCCTCGGTACGGGCCTTCCTGGCCGGCGCCACGAACGGCACCCCGGCGCTGCGCGCCCCGTGAGTGGCGAGTGTCGCTATCGCGTTACTCGCCACTCACGGGCGGCGTAGCCGCAGGAACGCCCGCACCAGCTCGGCGAACTCCGCCGGCTGGTCCTCCGGGATGAACGTCCGGCAGTCCGGCACGATGCGCAGCTCGCCGTTCGGCACCTCCCGGGCCAGCCGGCGGCCGTTTCGGCGGGCGAACCACAGGTCACCCTCCGCCCAGAGGATCAGCACCGGCGGGGGAAGGTGGCCAGCCCGCGCGCGGCCGCCCGGGTGTGCCGGGGCGCGCAGCCCCGGAAGAACTTGATCAAGTCTCGGCGGATGCCGGCGTCCCGCAGCGGTTCCTGGTAGGAGCGCAGCACCTCGGGCGGGGTGCCGTGCTTGACGATCGAGGCAAAGAACGGGCGGTGTACCAGCGGGGAAAGCCAGGCGCGGCTCATCAGCTCGCCCGCCCCGGGCAGGAAGCACAGCAGGCGCAGCGGCTTGAGGTAGCGCGGCGGCAGCTGGCCGTAGGTGTCGCAGGCGCTCAGCACCAGCCGGTCCACCCGGTCCGGGTGGGCCGCCGCGACCATCTGGCCGACCGCGCCGCCGGAGTCGTTGGTCACCAGGGTGACCCGGTCCAGCCCGAGCGCGTCCAGGAAGTCCACCACCAGCCGGGCCATTCCGGGCGGGGCGAGGTCGGCATCCGGGCGCATCGGCAGCCGGTGCGAGCCCTTGGGCAGGTCCGGCACGATGCACCGGTAGTCGGCGGCCAGCCGGGGCACCACGCCGCGCCACAGGTCCCCGTTGGCCAGCCCGCCGTGCAGGAACACCAGCGGCCGCCCGCTCCCCCGCTCCCGGTAGCGCAGCGGGCCGGCCGGCAGCTCCACCTCCCGGTACTCGCCGAGGCCGGCGATCAGCTCGGCGACCTCGGTCACCGGGACCAGACCCCGAACCGCCGCTGGGCACGCAGCATGTCCAGCGCGGTGCGCGGGTAGGCCAGGGCCAGCCGCAGCCGGGCCACCAGTGAGCTCGAGGGGTGCACGGACAGGTAGTTGTACAGCTGGTGGTCGTGCACCAGGCCGTCCGCGTCGAACCGCCAGACCTCGATGCCCCGCGAGTCTCCCCGGCCGTTCAACCGGGCGGTCCAGGTGTTCACGATCACCCCGTCGCCGGCCGCCACCACCTTCTTCGCCACGAACAGCCGGTGCGCGTCCATTCCGGCGAAGATCGCCTGCCAGGCGCGACGGATCTGCTCCCGGCCCTGGTACACCTCCACCGCGCCGTCATTGATCACCTCGGACCGGGCGCGCTCGGCGAACACCGTGGCCACGGCGTCGGCGTCGCGCTCGTTGGTGATCCGCTCGGCGTCCGCGACGAACGTGGCCGCGTCGGGCATGACCGATGATTTCCGCGCTCTGGTCGCCATAGCCTGTGAACATACATGCAGTATGTATGTGAGAGCAAGAGTGGGTGGAGGTTAGAGTGCGCGCCGTGGACAGCAGCGAGGGCCAGGCCGGACAGCAGCGCCGCACCCAGGCGGAGCGGTCCGAGGCGACCCGTCTGCTACTGGTCAACACCGGCCGCCGGCTGTTCACCGAGCAGGGTTTCGCCGGCACCTCCACCGAGGCCCTGGTGCGGGAGGCCGGGGTGACCCGGGGCGCCCTCTACCACCACTACAACGGCAAGCGTGAGCTGTTCCAGGCCGTGTTCGAGCAGGTGGAACGGGAGATCGTCGAGCAGGTGGTGGCCGCCGTCGCCGGTGCCGCCGACGACTTCGAGCGGGCCTGGCGGATCGGCATCGAGGCCTTCCTGGACGGCTGCATGGACCCGGCCGCGCAGCGCATCGTGCTGCTGGACGCGCCATCCGTGCTCGGCTGGGACAAGTGGCGGGAGATCGACAGCGCCTACTTCCTGGGCCTGATCGTGGCGCTGTTCGAGCAGGGCATGGCGGCCGGCGTGTTCGCCCGGCGACCCGCCCAGCCGATCGCCCAGATGGCGATGGGCGCGCTCACCGAGGCGGCGCTGTCCATCGCGCGCGCCCCCGACGTGGCCGCCGCCCGCGCCGAGTTCGGCGCGGCCGCCATGCACCTGATCGAGGGCCTGAAGAGCTAGTCAGCGCGGAACGCGCTCATCGAGCGGGCGCCCAGTTAGGCGCACGCGGGAGACACCAGCGGAACGCGCTTGCCGAGCGGGCTAGCGCCGGCGGAGGCCGGCCATCAGCAGGTCCAGCAGCCGGCCGGCCTGTTCGCGCTGCTCCGGTTCGCCGGCGGCCAGGGTCACCCCGCTCAGCCCGGTGAGCACGTCGCCCGGCGGCACGTCGGAGCGCATCGTGCCGGCGGCCGTCCCCGCGTCCATCAGCTCGGTGACCGCCGCGACCAGCCGCTGCCGGCTCTCGGCGAACGGGTTCCCGCCGGACGCGATCACCGCGCGCAGCGCGTCGGCCATGCCGCGCTTGGTGGACATGTACGCCACGAACCGGTCCATCCAGGCCCGCATCGCCTCGTCCGGCGGCAGCTCCCGCCGCAGTTCCTGGGCCGCGTCACAGAGCCGGATCAGCTCGCTCCGGTAGGCCGCCTCGACCAGCGCCTCCCGGGTCGGGAAGTGCCGGTACAGCGTGCCGATGCCGACGCCCGCCTCCCGGGCGATCGCCTCGAGGGTGGCCTCCGGCCCGTCCTGGGAGAACGCGCGCACGGCGACCTCCAGCAGCCGGTCACGGTTGCGCCGCGCGTCCGCGCGCAGCGGCCGCTCGCCTGTGGCGGACAAGACACCTCCCCGGTCGGACGACGGTGTAGCAATCGGAGGCTCCTCCGGTTATCTTCGGAAGAAGAACCGGAGGCACCTCCGATTCATTATCCCTCACCAAGCGGAGAAATCATGACTCGCATCCTTACCCCGTTCGGCGCGGCGTCCACCGCGGCCGAGGTGGTGGCCGGAGTCGACCTCACCGGCCGGCGCATCGTGGTGACCGGCGGCGCGTCCGGCATCGGGGTGGAGACCGCGCGCGCCCTGGCCGGGGCCGGCGCCGAGGTGACCCTGGCCGTGCGGGACCTGGCCGCCGGCGAGCGCACCGCGGCCGAGATCGCCGGCGCCGGGCCGGTCCGGGTGGCCCACCTGGACCTGGCCGACCAGGCCTCGGTGGCCGCGTTCGTCGCCGGCTGGACCGGCCCGCTGCACGTACTGGTGAACAACGCCGGCGTGATGGCCGCCCCCGAGACCCGCACCCCGGAGGGTTGGGAGCTGCAGTTCGCCACCAACCACCTCGGCCACTTCGCACTGACCACCGGGCTGTACCCGGCGCTGCGCGAGGCGGCCGCCGCCACCGGTGGCGCCCGGATCGTGTCGGTCAGCTCCAGCGGGCACCTGCGCTCGCCGGTGGTGTTCGAGGACATCCACTTCGAACGGCGCGCCTACGAGCCGTGGTCGGCCTACGGCCAGTCCAAGACCGCGAACGCGCTGCTCGCCGTCGAGGCCACCCGGCGCTGGGCCGACGACGGCATCACGGCCAACGCGCTGATGCCCGGCGGCATCCGCACCCGGCTGCAGCGGCACGTCTCCGAGGAGGAGCTCGAGGCCATGCGCGCCCGGCTGGCCAACCGGCTCACCTGGAAGAACCCGGAGCAGGGCGCGGCCACCTCGGTGCTGCTGGCCGTCTCACCGCTGCTGGACGGCATCGGCGGGCGCTACTTCGAGGACTGCAACGAGGCGGAGCCCACCGAGTCGAACAGCGCGCGCGGCGTGGCCGCCTATGCGCTGGACCCGGAGGCCGCCGAGCGCCTGTGGCAGGTCTCCGAGGAAACCCTCGCCGTGCTCAGGTAGCGCGGAACGCGCTTGCCGAGCGTGCGCCCAGTTCGGCGCACGCGGGAGATACAGGGGCGTGCGTCACACCCCCTCACAAGCGGAGGCGGTAACTCGTCATAGGTGACATGGACGAGGAGCGGCGGCTGCTTAGCGGTGTGGCGTACCGGATGCTCGGTTCGATGGCGGACGCGGAGGACGCGGTCCAGGAGACCTACCTGCGCTGGCACCGGCTGGAGGCGGCCGAACGGGCGGCCATCCGCTCGCCGAGGGCCTGGAAGGTGCGGGTGACCAGCCGGATCTGCCTGGACCACCTGGGCTCCGCGCGGGCCCGGCGGGAGCGGTACTCCGGCGTCTGGCTGCCCGAACCGGTGCCCGGAACCCCGGGTCCGGACGGGCTGGACCTCGGCGGACCACTCGGCGGGGCAGTCGGCGGATCACTCGGTGGGGGGCTGGCCGGGTCCGAGCAGGCCGACCCGGCGGACCGGGTGAGCATGGACGAGTCGGTGAGCATGGCGCTGCTGGTGCTGCTGGAGACCATCACGCCGGCCGAACGGGTCGCGTTCGTGCTGCACGACGTGTTCGGCCTGCCGTTCGCCGAGATCGCGGAGACGGTCGGCCGCACCCCGGAGGCCTGCCGGGCGCTGGCCAGTTCGGCGCGCCGGCGGATCCGGGGCGGGGCCGCGCCGGCGCACCGGGCGGCCGCCGCGAAGGGCGAGCACGCGCGGGTGGTCGAGGCGTTCCTGCGCGCCTGCGCCGGCGGGGACCTGGCCACGCTGACCGCCGTGCTGGCCCCGGACGTGGTGGTCACCTCGGACGGCGGCGGCAAGGGGCGCGCGGCGCTGCGCCCGATCACCGGTGTCGACCACGTGGCCCGGTTCATGCTCGGCCTGGCCGACATCTACGCCGGCTCGCGGATCACCGTGGCCGACGTCAACGGCCGGCCCGGCATCGTGATGTGGCGCGACGACCAGGTCACCGCGGTGACCGGGGTGGACGTCGAGGACGGCCGGATCAGCCACATGTGGATCGTCACCAACCCGGACAAGCTCAGCCACTGGCAGCAGGGAGGCCGCGATGAATAGCACCGAAATCACCGTGATCGGGGGCGGGGTGGCCGGGCTGACCGCCGCGATCACCTGCGCGGAGGCCGGCGCCAAGGTGACGCTGCACGAGGCACACGCCACCCTGGGCGGGCGCGGCCGGGCCACCCCCGCGCCGTACGTGGCGCACGAGGGCGCACACGTCTTCTACGCCGACGGGCCGCACTGGTCCTGGCTGACCGAGCGCAAACTGGTCGGCAAGCTGGGCTACCCCGGACCGCGCGGGCCGCGCCGGTTCGGCTTCCGCCGGGACGGCGAGCTCCGCCTCGGCGTACCCGCCGGCATGCTGAAAATGATCATGCACGGGCGCCGCCCGGCGCCGGTGGACCGGGACTTCGGCTCCTGGGCGACCGAGCACTACGGCGAGGTCGCGGCGCGGGCGGCGGCCAATGCGATCAGCGTGGCCACCTACGCCGCCGACACGCACCGGCTGTCCGCCGCGTTCGTCTGGGGCCTGTTCCACCGGGTGTTCGCGCCCAAGCCGCCGGCGGTGCGCTGGGTGGTCGGCGGCTGGGCGGCGGTGCTGGCCAACATGGCCGCGCGGGCCCGCGAGCTGGGCGTGCGGATCGAGCTCGGTTCCCGGGTCACCGAGCTGCCCACCGGCGGCCCGGTGGTTGTGGCCACCGAGCTGGCCTCGGCCCGGGCGCTGCTGCGCGACGACTCCCTGCGCTGGCGCAGCGGGCACTGCGTGCTGCTCGACCTGGCCGTGCGCCACTCGCACAAGGACGCGTTCATCGTGTTCGACCTGGACGAGGGCGGGTTCCACGAGTGCTACAGCGCGCAGGACCGGACGGTCGCGCCGGCCGGCGAGTCGCTGTTCCAGCTGGACCTGCCGGTCACCGAGGGCGAGTCCAACGCGGCGGCGCACGCCCGCCTGGAACGCTTCGCCGACCTCGCCGTCCCCGGCTGGCGCGACCGCCTCACCTGGCACCGCACCGCCACCGCCCGCGGCCGCACCGGCGCGCTCGACCTACCCGGCCAGACCTGGCGCGACCGCCCCGCCATCGCCCGGGGCGACGGCATCTTCCTGGCCGGCGACATGGTCGCCGCCCCCGGCATGCGCGGCGAAATAGCCATGAACAGCGCCCTACTAGCCGCCCAAGCCGCGATTCAGTCACTCCAGCACGGTGATTCAGTGACTTCAGCACAGTGATTCAGTGACTTCAGCACGGTGGTTCAGTGACTTCAGCACGGTGATTCAGTGACGCCTGGCGGCCGGGGGTCCACGGGTGGTGCTGTTCAGAGATCGTTTGGGCGGCACCGGTTGCCGGCGCGCCGGCTCGGGCACGGCCCGTTGCGCCGGAGTGTTGTCGCCCCCGAACGGCTACCGTCTGTAGCGCTTTAAAGGTTGCCGGCCGTGATCACGCTTGTCCGGCCGCCGATCGCCAGATGCGACCGAACCACCGTGCTGAAGTCACCGAACCACTGTGCTGAAGTCACCGAACCACCGTGCTGGAGTGACTGAACCACCGTGCTCGAGTGACTGAACCATCCTGATGACGTGAACGAATCAGAATCAGTTGACGCTGGACGTTATGTGTCTCATTGATATGATCAGCGAATGGTCAGCCAGCCCCAAGAGGTCAACTTCACCGGCGCCGGAGTGCGCATCGCGGCGCACCGCTGGGACCCGGCACCGGACGGACCGCGGCACGGCGTGGCGCTGCTGCTGCACGGCGGCGGGCAGACCCGGCACTCCTGGCAGCGCACCGGCCAGCGGCTGGCCGAGCACGGCTGGGTGGCCGTCGCGCCGGACTGCCGAGGCCACGGGGACACCGACTGGTCCCCGGACGGCGACTACTCGCTGCACCTGATGGTGGACGACCTGCGCGCGGTGACCACCGCGATGGGTGAGCGGCCGGTCCTGGTCGGCGCGTCCATGGGCGGCATCACCGCACTGCTCGCACAGGGCGCTGACCCGCTGTTCGCCCGGGCGCTGGTACTGGTGGACGTCACGCCGACCATGGAGCCGGACGGCACCGAGGAGATCGCCCGGTTCATGCTCTCCGGGATGGACGGGTTCGCCTCGCTGGAGGAGGCGGCCGAGGCGGTCGTCGCGTACAACCCGCACCGGCAGCGCCCACCCCACCCGGACGGGCTGCGCAAGAACCTGCGTCACCGGGACGGCCGCTGGTACTGGCACTGGGACCCCCGGTTCCTCACCTCGCACGGACTGGACGACGACCGGCACGAGATGCTCACCGAGACGCTGGCCCAGACCGCGCGGGCGGCCGCGCGGTCGGTGGACATCCCCACCCTGCTGGTGCGCGGCGCGCAGTCCCGGGTGGTCAGCCCGGAAGGCGCGCGGGAGCTGCGGGAGCTGATCCCCAGCGCGCAGCGCTACGACGTCTCCGACGCCGGGCACATGGTGGCCGGGGACGACAACGACGTGTTCTGCGCCGGAGTGCTGGACTTCCTGCGCACCGACGTGCTCCGGGAGAACTGACATGCCGGCCAGGCGCGGCGCACGCCCGCTGCCGGCGGACGCCGCCGAGGCCCGCGCCCACTTGCGCAAGGTCGCCGAGCAGATTTTCGAACGCTACGGCGTGCACCGGGTCACGATGGACGAGATCGCGGCGGCGGCGGGGATCTCCCGCCCCACCCTGTACCGGTACTTCGGCGACCGGGACTCGCTGATCAAGAGCATCGTGGAGCATCGCTCGGACAAGCTGGTCGGCCGGGTGCACCAGATGCTGGAACAGCACGACGAGCTGGCCGAGAAGCTGGTCGCGGGGTTGCTGTACATCGCCGACGCCGGCCACTCCGACCAGTTCATCCTGGACCTGTTGCACACGGCCAGCGAACAGTTCACCAACACGCTGATGCGGCCGGAGGGCACCGCGACCGCGTTCGCCGAGACGGTCTGGGCACCGGTGTTCAAGCGGGCCGCCGACGCCGGCACGCTGCCCGCCGACTTCGACGAGCGCAAGGCCTACCGCTGGCTGATCTCGATGAACTTCGTACTGCTCGGCTGGCCGGACTACGCCGAGCTGTCCGAGGAGTACAAGCGGGACATGCTGCGCCGGTTCGTGGTACCCGCCTTCGTGCGCGGGTGAGCTCGCGCGTTGCGTTAAGTATGTATCGATCCTTACAATTCAGTCGTGACCACCAGCCGGAAGCAGGCGCGGGGCGACCGCTCCCGCGAGCTGATCCTGGACACCGCCGAGCGACTGATGGCCGGCCGCGGCTACTCCGGCACGGCGATGTCCGCGATCTGCCGGGAGACCGGGCTGCCCGCCACCTCCATCTACTGGCACTTCGGCAGCAAACAGGGGCTGCTCGCGGCGGTGATGGAACGCGGCGCGCGGCGCTGGTTCGCCGCCCTGCCGGACTGGGACGACACCTCGGATGAGACCGCGGAGGAGCAGGCCGCACGGCTGACCGAGCGGGGCGCGGACGCGTTGACCGAGCAGCCGGCCTTCCTGCGGCTGTTCTACCTGCTGGCCCTGGACAGCGCGGACGACCTGGACGCCGCCGCGCTGGTCCGCCGGGTCCGGGACACCGCCAACCAGCGGTTTCGCCGGGTGATCGAGGAGATGCTGGCCGCGGAGCACCCGCCGGAGGTGGCCGGGCCGGCCGCCGAGGAGCTGGCCCGGTTCGCCGTGGCCTGTTCGGACGGCTGCTTCTTCGCCGTGGCGCTGGAGCCGGGAGAGACCGACGCCCGGCGGATGTTCGCCGACCTCTTCCTCGCGGTGCGGGCGCTCGCGCCGGCCGCGATCCACCGAGCCCGACGGGAGACGTGATGAGCCAGACCGTCCTGATCACCGGCGCGACCGGGGGCCTCGGCCTCCGGGCCGCGCTGGCCGTGGCGGCCGCCGAGCAGGGTTGGCACCTGGTGGTCACCGGGCGCGGCCCGGGCCTGGCCGAAACGCGGGAGCGGCTGGCCGAGCGGGCGCCGTGCACGGCGCTGCCGCTGGACCTGGCCGAGCTGGCCGGGGTGCGGCGGTTCGCCGACGACCTCACCCGGCGGCTGGCCGACGGCGAGCTGCCCCCGCTGCGCGCGGTGGTGGCCAACGCGGGGGTGCAGGAGCTCGGCCTGTGCTTCACCCCGGATGGCCTGGAAACCACCTTCGCGGTGAACCACCTGGCGCACTTCCTGCTGGTCAACCACCTGCTGCCGAGCCTGGTCGAGCCGGCGCGGATCGTACTGGTGGCCAGCGACACCCACGACCCGAAGCGGATGACCGGCATGCCGGCGCCCCGGTTCACCGACCCGGAGACGCTGGCCCGGCCGGCGGACACCGACGAGGAGCGCACGCCCTCGGCCGGCCGCCGCCGCTACACGACGTCGAAGCTGTGCAACGTGCTGACCGCCTACGAGCTGGCCCGCCGGCTCGAGGACACGCGGGTCACGGTGAACGCGTTCGACCCGGGGCTGATGCCGGGCACCGGGCTGGCCCGGCGGTACCGGGGCGTGCGGGCCTTCGCGTGGCGCTACCTGATGCCGGCGCTCATCGCGGTGCCGGGGCTGAACACGCACACCCCCGCGCGGTCCGGCGCCGCCCTGGCCCGGCTGGTCACCGACCCGGAACTGGCCGGGGTGACCGGCGCGTACTTCTCCAACGGCCGGCGGACCCGTTCCTCGGAGGAGTCCTACGACACCGGGAAGGCGGCCGAGCTGTGGGAGGGCAGCGAGCGGCTGCTCACTCCCGGGGGTCGATGCCCTGGAGACGAAGCGCGTCGTCGGTGAAGAACTCGCAGCCGCTCTTGATCCGGCCCTGCTCGCAGTTGGTCTTGTAGGTCTTCTCGGACTCGGTCAGGGAACGCATGCCGGGCGAGGGCGGGCGGGTCACGCTAGGGGTCACCGGCGGGATGAACGGCGCGGTGGACGGCGCCGCCGACGGCGTGGCGCTGCCGGTGGACTGGCTGGACCCGGGCGTGGAGCCGCTGCCGCGGCCGCAGGCGGCCAAGCCGAAGACCCCGACCACCCCGATCACGCCGGTGAGCAGGCACATCGAGCCGGCACGCAGAATCCGCACGGCCGCCACCCTAACCGTTGGACGGCGAGGGACTCTCAGCTGGCCGGCCGGGGCTGGACGATCGGGAGCAACACCTCGTCGACCAGCTCCTCGATCTC
The DNA here is from genome assembly GCF_039543365.1 of Actinospineispora eucalypti. NCBI lineage: Bacteria > Bacillati > Actinomycetota > Actinomycetes > Pseudonocardiales > Pseudonocardiaceae > Actinospineispora > Actinospineispora eucalypti. Next base: position 374,978 of record NZ_BAABJP010000010.1, on the reverse strand, counting down.
CTGGTGCGTCATCACCGCGCCGTTGAGCAGCATGTGCTGGCGCAGCAGCACCGGGCCGACCCCGGCAATCATCGGGGTGAGCGCCTCCGGCCGCACGTCGCCGCGCACCGCGCCGAGCCGCAGGATCTCGGCCATCGCCTCGCGCGGGGTGTCGTGCTGCTGCTTGTGGAAGGCCGCGAGCAGCTCGGGGTTCCGGATGACCTCCAGGAACATGCCGCGCACCGCCTCGGCCTGCGGCCCGGCCATCGCCTCGGCGAACCGGTCCAGCTGGGCGATCAGGTCGGCCCGCAGGTCACCGCTGTCGGGCACCGGGGTGATCTCCGGCGCGACGTGCCGGACCGCCTCGACGACCAGCTCCACCCGGCTGGGCCAGCGCCGGTACAGCGAGCCCTTGCTGGCCTTGGCCCGCGCGGCCACCCGGTCCATGGTGAGCTCGGCGTAGCCCACCTCGGTCAGCTCGTCCAGGGTGGCCTGGTAGATCGCCTCGTGCAGCGCCTGGCCCCGCCGCCGAGGGCGGCGGCGGAAGTCGCCGGCCGAGCGAGCCTCGGGATTCGCCGAAACTCGCTTGACAGCCTTCTGCTGTTCGAGCGCCACGCCGTCGATTCTAGGCCACATGGCGCTCGCTTTGGTCACGGAACGCCACTTTGAGAACCAGAAGACTCGTAAATGTGACGAGTTGTACTTTAACGAGACCGAGTCCACCGCACCGTGGAGGAGCAGGCCCTGCCGGCGGCCGTGCCGTCCGGCCGGCAGCGGCCGGCGGCTGGGTGGTCTGCCGCCGCGCGACCGCACTTCATGGTCAAGTCGCAGGCAGAGACGTTTCCGACCGGCAAAAGGTCTCTCACCGCTACCTGACCATGAAAACCCCGCCGACGGAAACCCGACGGGGCCGCACCCAAGCGGCGGCAGACCACCCAGCCGCGCCCTCCAAGCCGATCTTTAAACCGCCTCGTCCGGTCGGTCGGACGGGCAGCCGCCCCCGCTCTCCGGATAGGTCGGGACGGAACCTCTAAGCTGCCCCAATGTCCCGGCTGCTGGTGGTGGAGGACGACGAGACGATCGGCAGCGTGCTGGAGTCCAGCCTGGTCGCGCACGGCCACGAGGTCGTCTGGCGACGCACCGGCAAGGGCGCACTGGCCGAGGCGGCGGCCTCGGAGTTCAACCTGGTGCTGCTGGACCTCGGGCTGCCCGACCTGGACGGCGTGGAGGTGTGCCGCCAGCTTCGCACCCGGCAGCCGTCGACCGTGCTGGTCATCCTGACCGCGCGCACCGACGAGATGGACGTGGTGATCGGCCTGGAGGCCGGCGCCGACGACTACCTGACCAAGCCGCCCCGGCTGGGCGAGCTGCTCGCCCGGATCCGCGCGCACCTGCGCCGGGCCGGCCCGGGCGTCCCGGACGCGGAACCGTCGCGGATCGGCGACCTGCTGGTGGACACGGCCAGCCGGCGGGTCACCGTGGCCGGGCGGGAGCTGTCGCTGCGGGCCAAGGAGTTCGACCTGCTGGCCCGGCTGGCCGCCACACCGGGGGTCGCGGTCAGCCGGCAGACGCTGATGTCCGAGGTGTGGGACGAGCACTGGTACGGCCCGACCAAGACGCTGGACGTGCACGTCGCGGCGCTGCGCCGGCGGCTGGGCGAGATGGCCGGGTTCGGCGAGCTGCCGGCCATAGTGACCCTGCGCGGGCACGGCTACCGGCTCGAACCCCCGAGCTGACCCCCGTGCGCACCAGGATCATCGGGCTGGCGGCGCTGGTCTCGGCGCTGGCCATCGGGCTGTTCGGGCTGCCCCTGGCGCTGGGCATCGCCCAGTACGCCCAACTGGACGAGGAGTCCAAGCTGCTGCGGGTGGCGGACGCCACCGCGATCGCGGTGTCCGGCGAGCTGAACGACGGCGACGTGCCCTCGGACATCCCGGAAGCCAGGGACAACACCTCGCTGACCGTCTACGACACGCACGGCAACCGCGTCACCGGGGACGGGCCGCGCGGCGACCCGCTGGTCCGCGAGGCCCTGAGCGGCTCGCCGGCCACCGGCACCAACGGCACCGACCTGGTGGTCGCGGTGGCGGTCACCCACGAGACGGACGTGATCGGCGCGGTGCGCGCGGCCAGCCCGCGAGCCGTCGTCTACCGGCAGGTCGCGGTGGCCTGGCTGGCCATCGCCACGCTGGCGCTGATCGCGCTGGCCGTGGCGTACCTGCTGGCCCGGCGGGCGGCCCGGCGGCTGGCCAGCCCGCTGGAGGAGCTGTCCGGCACGGCGCGCCGGCTGGGCGAGGGCGACTTCAGCGTGCGGATCGACCCGGTCGGCATCGCGGAGATCGACGCGGTCGGCCAGGCGCTGAACCGCACCGCCAGCCGGCTGGACGGCATGCTGGCCCGCGAGCGGGCCTTCTCGGCCGACGCCTCGCACCAGCTGCGCACCCCGCTCACCGGGCTGCGGCTGCGCCTGGAGGCCGCGTTGGACCGGCCGGACCAGGACCTGGCCGGCGCCCGGGACACCATCGGCTCGGCGATCAACGACGTGGACCGGCTGGAGCAGACGATCACCGAGCTGCTCGCCCTGGCCCGCGACACCCGCAACACCAGCACCAGTCCGCTGGACCTGGCGACCGTGCTGGACGAGCTGCGGCGGGGCTGGACCGATCGCCTGGCCGTGCGGGGGCGCGCGTTCCAGGTGCGGGTGGAGCCGTCGCTGCCGGACGCCATGGCGTCCACGTCGGCGGTCCGCCAGGTGCTCACCGTGCTGCTGGACAACGCGGCCACGCACGGTGCGGGCGCGGTCACGGTGACCGTCCGGGACGCGGCCGAGGCGCTGGCCATCGACGTGTCCGACGAGGGGGCCGGGGTCACGCTGCCGGAGTCCGAGCTGTTCACCCGCCGGTCCGAGCGGGCCACCGGGCACGGCATCGGCCTGGCGCTGGCCCGCAGCCTGGCCGAGGCGGAGGGCGGCCGGCTCACCCTCAGCCGCGCCACCCCGCCCAGCTTCACCCTGCTGGTCCCCCTCAGGCGCTGAGCCGATTTTGCCGTCGGCTTACCCGCGGCGGGACGTCAGCTAATTCCTGGGTACGTAGCGTCGGCCGGGTCCGAGATCGAGGGTGGCGCGGGGACACCCCACGAGTCCGCGAGGAGTCGACTTGGTTGGTCCGCCGCGCGCATTTCCCCTGGCCGTGCTCGCCGTCGCCGTTCTCGGCACGGGCAACGCGCACGCCCAACCGGCGCCGCCCACCCCCGCACTGATCGCCGGCACGCCGTGCGCCACCGGCTACAAGGCCTGCGTGAGCCTGGGTGACCAGCGCGCCTGGCTGACCGACGGCGCCAAGGTGGTCAGCGGGCCGATCGACGTCATCAGTGGCGGCCCCGGCCAGGAGACGCCGTCGGGAAACTTCGCCGTGGAGTGGAAGAACAAGGACCACAAGAGCGGCGAGCACAAGACCCCGGAGGGGCTGCCCTCGCCGATGCCGTTCGCGGTGTTCTTCGCCGCCGGCGGGATCGCCTTCCACGAGGGCACCATGGACCGCCCCTCGGCCGGCTGTGTGCGGCTGCCGAGGGCCGAGGCGGAGAAGTACTTCAACATCCTGCAGGTCGGCGACAAGGTCCAGGTCATCGGCGGCTGACCACGGAAGTGCACTCCCCCATGGTTGGGCGTCCCACTAATGTCACCCGCATGGGACGAGTAGAGGGCAAAGTCGCCCTGATCACCGGGGCGGCACGTGGCCAGGGGCGGGCGCACGCGATACGCCTCGCCGAGGAGGGCGCGGACATCGTCGCGGTGGACGCGTGCACCGACTTCGCCACCTCGCCGGTCGGCGGCGCCACCGAGGAGGACCTGGCGCAGACCGCCAAGGCGGTCGAGGACCAGGACCGGCGGATCCTCACCCGGCGGGCCGACGTGCGGGACTCCGCCGCGCTGGACCGGGTCGTGGCGGACGCGGTCGCCGAGTTCGGCGGGATCGACATCGTGTGCGCGAACGCCGGCATCGCCAGCTTCGGCCCGGCCTGGGAGCTGTCCGAGGACACCTGGCAGGAAATGATCGACATCAACCTGACCGGCGTGTGGAAGACCGCGAAGGCGGTCATCCCGCACCTGATCGAGCGCGGCCGGGGCGGTTCGATCATCATCACCAGCTCGATGGCCGGCCTGGTCGCCTACCCCAACCTGGCCCATTACGTCTCGGCGAAGCACGGCCTGGTCGGCCTGATGCGCGGCCTGGCCGTTGAACTGGCATCCCACCGGATCAGGGTGAACAGCATCCACCCCACCACGGTGGACACCCCGATGATCGACAACGCGCCGATCCGCGAGCTGTTCCTGCCCGGGGTGGAGAACCCCACCAAGGAAGCCGCCAGCGAGCTGATGAAGGCGATGAACGCGCTGCCGGTGCCGTGGGTGGAGTCGGTGGACATCAGCAACGCGGTGCTCTACCTGGCCTCCGACGAGGCCCGCTACATCACCGGCGTCACGCTGCCGGTGGACGCCGGCGCCGCGGCGCCCTACAAGATTCCGCACGCATGACGGAGCTCGCGACGCGGCGGGGCGAGCTGGCCGGGCTCGTGGTCGGCCGGGAGCGCGAGCTGGATCTCATCCTGGCGGCCGTGGTGGCCGGCCGGGACCTGCTCCTGGAGGGGCCGCCGGGCACTTCCAAGAGCACCATCCTGCGCGCGATCACCGGCTGCTGGGGCGTTCCGCTGCACTTCGTGGAGGGCAACGCGGAGCTCACCCCGGCCAAGCTGGTCGGCCACCACAACCCGGCGCGGGTACTGCGCGAGGACTACAGCGCGGACAACTTCGTGCCCGGCCCGCTGGTCGCGGCCATGCGCGAGGGCGGGTTCCTGTACGTCGAGGAGTTCAACCGGGCACCCGAGGACACGCTGAACACGCTGCTCACCGCGATGGCCGAGCGCGAGGTCAACGTGCCCAGGGTGGGCCGGATCCACGCGTCCGACAGCTTCCGGCTGGTCGCCTCGATGAACCCGTTCGACGCGATCGGCACCACCCGGATCAGCCAGGCGGTCTACGACCGGATGTGCCGGCTGGCGGTGGGTTACCAGTCGGTGGAGGAGGACCGCAGCATCGTCACGCTGCGCACCTCGTGCGAGAACGAGCGGCTGGTCGCCGATGCCGTGGCGATCACCCGCTCCACCCGGGAGCACCCGGACGTGCGGCACGGGTCCAGCGTGCGCGGCGCGATCGACCTGGTCGCGGTGGCCGCGCCCCTGACCGAGATCCGCGCCGGCCGCAACGGTCTGAGTCCCGAGGACGCCTACCGGGCGGTGGTGCTGGACGCGGCGCTGCTCTCCCTGTCCGGCCGGATCACCGTGGACGAGGCCGTCGAGGCGACTCCCGAGCAGGTCATCCGCGAGCTGTGGGAGCAGCACTTCGTGCTCGCGCCCCGGCGGGCGGCGCCCGGCGCGCACACCATCCAGGTGCCCGAACCGACTTGACTGGCCGGGCGCCCTTCGGAGCATCGGAAACCCGCCCGCGCCCCGCTGCGCCGCAAGCCCAAGACCCTCGACGAGTCGCCGCTGGTGTTCCGCCCCGGCGCGGGCGGTCCGGTGATGGAGAGCACCGGCTCGGACCGGGGCGCGGCGGGGCCGGGTGAGAAGACGCCCGGGCAGGCCTGGGTGGCCACGTCGGAGCAGGGCGAGCGGCACACCCTGGACGAGGTGCGCGAGGACGGCGTGGCCAGCGCCGAGGTGCGCGCGCTGGCCCGGCGGATCGCCGCCCGGCTGGCCACTCCGAGCCGGGCCCGGGACCGGGCGGACGCGGTCACCGGCGGCACCGGCCAGCTGACCACGGTGCCCTACCGGTACAACTCCGACGACATCGACCTGGACCGCACGCTGGAGATGCTCACCGAGCGGCCCATCCCCGAGGACACCGACATCCTGGTACGGGAGCGCGTACGGCAGCCCCGCGCGGTGCTCCTGATGATCGACGTCTCCGGCTCCATGCGCGGCGAGAAGACCCGGATCGCGGCGGCCACGGTCGGCGCGCTGGCCGGTGCGCTGGCCACCTCGTCCGGGCAGGACGAGCTGGCCGTGGTCGCGTTCTGGAAGAACGCGGCCGTGGTGCGCGCGATGGGCCCGGCCACCGGCGGAGCCCGGCTGCTGGACGATCTGCTGAGCATCCCGGCCAAGGGCCTGACCAACGTCGAGTTCGCGCTGCGCACCGGGCTGGTCCAGTTGGGCGCCGCGCGAGCCCGCCGCCGACACGCCATCCTGCTCTCCGACGCGGTACACAACGCCGGCCCCGACCCTCGCGATGCCGCCGCACGTTTTCCCGACCTCGCACCGCTGCACGTGCTGCTGGAGACCGACGGGGAGCACGATGCTGATCTCGGTGCCCAGTTGGCCCGGCTGGGCGGGGGTCGGTTGGCCCGCATCCGCAACCACCGGGATGTGCCGCCCGCGTTGAACCGGGCATTGAACGGTTAGCACCCGCCGGTTTGCGGCGGTGCCGGTTTTAAAGACGGCTTGGACAGCCGCGGTTGGGTTGGTCTGCCGTGGCTTGGGTGCCGGCCGTTGCGTTTTGCTTGGGCGGGCCGGCGACGTCCCTTGCGCCACTTCTGTTTCACGACCGGTACGCCTTGGGGGTTGCTCCAAGATCAAACCCCTATGCGGTTCCCCTCGTGCAACCAGAGTTACGGATGGTACGGCACCGGTGGTCAGTTCATGGTCATCAGGACATGGCGGCTGCTTTTGGCGTGGCCGGGCGACCCTGGTGTCCTGTTGATCATGTAGTCCATGATCATCATGCAACCAGCGCGATTCCGGCGGCCGAAAACAACCGTGAGTGCCTGTTGATCACGAAACGCACCGGCCGGCACCCAAGCCGCGGCAGACCAACCCAACCGCGGCCGTCCAAGCCGTCTTTAGAACCGGCACCGACGCAAACCGTCACCCCTTCGGCTTCGGGTTGGCCTCGTTCGGCGGGAACCGCAGCGCCGGCAGGTCCGAAAGCGGCGCCTGCGGCGCGTTCCCCGACTCCGCCGGCAGCGGGCCGCCCTTGGGCGGGGCCACCCCGGACAGCGGGTCGATCGGGTCGTACGGAGCACCAGCCGGGCCGGAACCGTCGAAGTGCTCCGTGCGGTCGCAGCCGCGCAAGGTCACCGCGAGCGGGCCGTTGGTTTTCGCGTGCAACCGTGCGGAGCAGCTCACGCCGGCTCGGTCCGGGTCGATGGTCACCGCGTCGATGTCGGTGGCCTTGATCTCCAGCTCGTCCCGCTCCTCGGCGTGCACCGGATCAGCCAGGTGGCGGTATTCGCGCACATAGGGGTTGACCGGCATGATCGAGCCGTCGGCCAGGCCGGGCTCGGTGCGCTTGGCCGGAACCGGGGCGTCGGCCAGGCCGCGGCCGTGGGAGACCACGTCGATGGTGCCGGTCCGGCGGCCCCGGCTGGAGATCTCGGACAGCCAGTAGGCGTGGTCGCCGACCAGGCCGGAGGCCGGGTCGTCCATCAGCGGGTTGCGCACGTAGGTGACGTGGTGCGGGTTGAGCGTGCGCTTGCCGTCGCCCATCCACTTCGTGGCCAGGCCCCACATGCCGTTCTTGCACATGGCCAGGTGCTCGGCGGAGTAGCCGGCCCAGCTGAGGAACTCGTAGTCGTAGCCACCGGCCGCGTAGGCCCGGCCGCGCTCGCTGGTGATGTTGTACGGGATGAAGTCGTCGTTCAGCCCGGACCACTCCATCACCGGTTGGTTGCGCCGGCTGGGCAGCAGCGGGGTCAGCTTGGAACCCGGCTCGTGCTTGGTCAGCGTGTCCACCGCCAGCTTGCCCACCACCAGGGTGTCGGCCAGGCCGTTCAGCCCGGGGAAGGACGGCGCGACGTCCAGGCCGTCGCAGATGAACGCCCGCCCGAACACGTCCGGGAAGGTCAGCGAGATCTTGTTGGCCATGTAGGCGCCGCTGGAGAAGCCGCCCATCGCGGTGCGGTCCGGGTCCAGGTCGTAGTGCCGGCGGGCGTCGGCCAGGGCCTCGAAGATGGCCGCGCCGGCCTGCCCGTAGCCCCACTCGTCGTTGCCCCGGGCGTCCACGTCGATCACCATCGTCGGGTTCCCCGGCCGGTGCGCGAACTGCTGGTACAGGTCCTTCGGCCCGGCCACGTCGTCGCCCGGGCGCAGCGCGTAGCCGTTGGTCCACACCAGCGAGGCGTAACCGTGCTCGGGAGCCGGCGCCTCCGGCACGTAGACCTGGTAGCGCTGCAGCCGGCCGGGGAGGTCCGGCACGCAGTCGTCCCGGCAGGGCCAGCCGAACTGCAGGCTGAACCGGCCCTTCTGCCCGGAACCCGAGCCCATCTGCATGCCGCCCTGCTGGGTGCCCGAACCGGGCGGCGGGCCGCCGGGGTCGCTGGGCAGCCGCCGGCCCTGGGCCTTCTCGAACCGGCTGGCGAACAGCCGGGTGACGTAGCCCTTGTCGGGGATGGCGCTGTCGTCGCGCTCGCCCCGGTCCAGCTTGCCGAAGTCCACGTCGGCGGAGAACGGGCTGAGGTCCCCGTGCGCGATCGCCTTGCGCTGGTCGTTGTTGCGGTACGGCGCCTCGAACGGTTCGTGGAAGCGGAACGCCGCGTCGAAGAACGCCGACGGCTGCGCGTCACCGAGCACCGCGCCGCCCGGGTGGGTGCGGTCGGCGTTGGTGCGGGGCACCAGGTAGTGGTCGGTACCCCGGTCCCACAGCCCGGCGGCCGCCGCGATCCGCTCGTGGCCGCCCGGCTTCCAGGCCGAGTGCGGCACCCGGATCTCCACCTGCCGGCGGTTTCGGTCCACGTCGACCTCGGGCCGCTCGGGGCGTTTCGCGCCGTCGTTCACGTCCACGATGTCGCCCGTGGTGCCGTGCACGGTGACGAACCGGGCGGCCGGCATCACGGTGTTGGCCCCGTGCGGCACGGCTTGCGGCTTCTCGCTGTCGCCCAGCGCGAGGGTCAGCCCGTACAGCTCCGGGTCGGTCATCGTGTTCAGGGTGACCCGGAACGCGGTGGCGTCGGCCAGCGGGCGCACCCGCACCTCCACGATGTCCGCCGCGTTGCGCCGGTAGGCCGGGTCCTCCGGGTAGGTGTAGTTGCGCAGCAGCGTGTCCAGCGGCCAGCGGTACTGGTTGCCGCCGCCCTCGTCGTCGTACACGCAGCCCTGGTGCACGTACTCGCCGTCGCGGTAGGCGCTGGAGTGGCAGACGCCGATCGGCCGGGCCTTCCACACGCCGGTGTTCTCCAGCTGCGGCGCGCTCGCCGGGTCGGCGTACAGCAGCGCGGGTCCCGCCTTGGGCCCGCCGTGTTCCGCCGACTCCGCCATCGCCGGCCCCAACGTCGCGCACACCGTCGCGGCCACCGTTCCGGACAGCGCGAGTATGCCGAGCCTGCTCCACCAGTTCACGCGAAACCTCGCCCTCGAGATTTATAGCGATTTCAGGCCGTTCGCCTGTTTTTCGTTGTAACGAGGGCTGGCCAGGGAAGGAATCGAACCTTCCGCCGAACGGGTGATTACGCAGGTGAAGGAGCTACTTCACGGGCCCGACAAATGACATACGTGTCCGGCCAAAAGTGATGATCGAAATACGTCAGACGGCGGCGAGCCGCGCCGCGACGTCCGCGCGCAGGGCCTTCTTGTCGATCTTGCCGACCTTGGTGACCGGCAGCTCGTCGCGCAGCTCCAGCCGCTCCGGCAGCTTGAACGCCGCCACCCCGGCCGCCAGCATGCCCGCGCGCACCTGTTCCAGGGTCACCGTGTCGCCGGGTCTCGGCACCACGAACACGCACACCCGCTCGCCCAGCACCGCGTCCGGCATGGCCACCGCCGCCACCTGGCGCACCGAGGGCAACCGGTAGACCAGGTTCTCCACCTCTTCGGCGGAGATCTTCTCGCCACCCCGGTTGATCATGTCCTTGTCCCGGCCGGCGACCACCAGGTTTCCGTCCGGAGTACGCCGGCAGATGTCGCCGGAGCGGTACCAGCCGTCCGGGGTGAACGCCTTGGCGTTCTGCTCGGCGGCGCGGTAGTAGCCCCTCGGGGTGTACGGCCCCCGGGTGAGCAGCGAACCCGGTTCGCCGTCCGGCACGTCCCGGTCCAGCTCGTCCACCAGCCGCACCTCGTCGTCGGCGCAGATCGGCCGGCCCTGGGTGGTGTTGACGGTGTCGTCCGGGTCGTCCAGCCGGGTCACGTTGAGCAGGCCCTCCGCCATGCCGAACACCTGCTGGAGGCTCGCGCCCAGGACCGGCCGGATCCGGGCGGCCAGCTCGTCCGCCAGCCGCGCCCCGCCCACCTGGAGCACCCGCAGGCTGGCCAGCTGGGCCGCGCCGTGGTCGGTCGCGTGCTCCAGCCAGCGGGCGGCCACCGCCGGCACCACCGCGCTGTGGGTCACCCGCTCGGCGGCGATCGCGGCGAACGCCCTGACCGGCTCCGGCGAGGGAAGCATGACCACCTTGCCGCCGGCCAGCAGGGTGCCCAGGATGCCCGGGCAGGCCAGCGGGAAGTTGTGCCCGGCCGGCAGGCTGACCAGGTAGCCCGTCGCCGCGTCCATCCCGGCCAGCTCGGCCGTGCGGCGGGCGTTGTAGACGTAGTCGTCGTGGGTGCGGGCGATCAGCTTGGGCAGCCCGGTGGTGCCGCCGGAGAGCAGGAACACCGCAACGTCCCTGGCCGACGGCCCGGTTCCGCTCCAGCGGGCGCCGGGCGCGGCGAGCGCGCGCAGGTCGTGGTGGGTGTCCGCCGGGTCGCCGGCGACCAGGACGTGGCGCAGCGACGGCACCCCGGCGACCAGTTCGGCGGCCAGCGCCTGGTGGTCGAAGTCGCGCAGCCGGTCCGGCACGGCGATGGCCGAGGCCTCGGCCTGCTCGGCAAGGTGGGTCAGCTCGGCACGGCGGTGCGCGGGCAACGCCATCACCGGCACCAACCCGGCGCGCAGGCAGGCCAGCGTGAGCACCACGAACTCCCAGCCGTTGGGCAGCTGCACCAGTACCCGGTCCCCGGCCACCAGCCCGAGGCCGGCCAGTCGTTCGGCCAGCGCATCGGAACGCTCGGCCAGCTCCCGGTGGGTCAGCCGCACCTCGCCGTCCACCAGTGCGGGGGCGTCCGGCGTGCGGTCGGCCACCTCGCGCAGCAGCTCGCCGAGCGTGCGGCCGCTCCAGTAGCCGGCCTCGGTGTAGCGCCGGACGAACTCCTCCGGCCAGGGCACCAGCCCCTCAGCGATCGGCGTGATCATCCCGACTCCTCAGCACCGCGTCCAGCGCGACCAGCCCGTGCTCGGTCAGCCGCAGCGGGTTGACCTCGATCTCGTCCAGCCCGGGGTTCTCCATCAGAAGCTCACCGAGCGCGGCGACCACCCGGCCGAGCTCATCGCGGTCCAGCACCGGGCCGCCGCGCCAGCCCTCGAGGAGCCGGCGCCCGGCCAGCTCGCCGACCATCCCGGCGGCCTCCTCCGGACCGACCGGGGCAACCCGTACCGCCACGTCGGCCAGCGCCTCGGCCTGGGTGCCGCCCAGCCCGACCAGCAGCACCGGGCCGAACACCGGGTCCCGCCGGGCGCCCACCAGCAGGTCCACGCCGGCCGGCGCCATCGCCTCCACCAGCACCCTCGGTGCGCCGATCGCCCGCAGCGCGTCGTCCAGCTCGCCCGGCGTCCGCACGCCCAGCCGCACCCCGCCGACCTCGGTCTTGTGCCGAACACTCGCGTCGAGCACCTTCACCGCGACCGCCCCACCCAACTCCGCCAACGCCCGCTGCGCACTCTCCCGCCCATCACAAACCCGCCGCCCCGGCGTCCGGACACCCAGCCCGCCCAACACCCCCTTAGCGACGTCCTCGTCCCAAGGCCCGCCCCCCACCCAATTCCCATGTCGCGCGTCCCCCCAGCCCATATCGCGCCCCCCACCCGCGAATGTCGCGGGTTCCACCAGGTCATATCGCTGATCGCCGCAGCCCATGTCGCGGATCTCGCGGCCCCTGTCGCGGATCTCGCGGCTCCTGTCGCGGGCTTCGCCGTCCCGAGGGGCGCCGGGAAACCTCGACTCCGTGTGCTGAGAGCACCGACGCGGCGTGCTGAGAGCACCGGCTCGCGGGGCCATGGCGTCAGCCAGGAGTGCGGAGACCGCGGCGGCGACGCCGGCGGGGTCGGGGGCGGCGGGGATGCCTTGGGTTATCAGTGCGCTCCTGATGGCGGCCGCGGCTGGGCCGAGGCCGCCGACGCCCAGCACCACGGGTACCTCCGCCCCCGCCGCTGTGACCGCGTCTACCAGGTCGAACGCGTCGGGTTCGGCCAGGGCGTAGCCGGCGACCAGGCCCACCCCGGGGTCACGGGACAGCGCGCGCAACACCGGGCCGAAGGACGGCCCGGGCCGGCCGGTGTCCACCGGGTTGCCCTGGAAGGTCAGTGGGGGCAGTAGCTCGCCGATGGCCGACCGGGTCTCCCCGGTGAGCGCGGGCACCACCACGTCTCGGCCGTGCAGCTCGTCCAGGAGCAGCAACCCGGGGCCGGCCTGCGCGGTGAGCACCCCTACCCCGGGCCGGCCGGCCGGCAACCGGACCAGCGACAAGGCGCCGACCGCGTCCACCAGCTCCCGTTCGGAGGCCACGCACACCGCGCCGGCCTGGCGCAGCGCGGCCACCGTGGTGCGCCAGGAGGTGGCCAGTGCGCCGGTGTGCGAGCGGGCGAACTCGGCCAGCTGCTCCGCGGTGCCGGTGTGCCGGCCGGCCACCAGCGCGACCACCGGTTTGCGCGCGGCCAGCCGGGAGACCGACGCGAGCAGCGCCGGCCCGTCGGCCACCGACTCCACGTGCAGCGCCACGGCGTGGGTGCGCGGGTCCTCGGCCAGGTGGTCGAGCACCGGCGGCGCGGTCAACCCGGCGGCGTTGCCCAGCCCCACCCCGAGGCTCACCCCGTGCCCGGCCTCGGCCAGCAGGAAGGCCAGCGCGTGGTTCACCCCGCCGCTGGCCGCGACCACCGCGACCCGCCCGGCCGGCACGTCCGCCGCCCCGGGCACGAAGCTGGCGCACAGGCCGTGGTGCGGCACGAAGAACCCGGATGTGTTCGGCCCGAGCAGCGCGATCCCCGCCTCGGCCGCCACCGAGGCCAGAGCGTCCTGGTGTGCCGCACCGGCCGGCCCGATCTCGGCGAACCCGCCGGCGCACACCACCGCCGCACCGACCCCGGCCGGCGCCAGCTCGGCCAGCGCGCCGGCGCAGGCCGGCGCGGGCAGGCACAGCACGGCCAGGTCGATCGGCCCCTCGCCGGCCACCGTGGCCGCCGAGGTCGCCGTGGCCACCGAGGTCGCGGCGGCCACGGAGTCGAACATCGCCGGGTCACGCGGGTTCACCAGCGCCACCCGGCCGGGGAACCCGCGCAGCGAACGGGCCATGGCCGCGCCCAGCTTGGCCGGATCACGCGACGCGCCGACCACCGCGATGCCGCGCGGGGCGAACAGCGCGTCCAACCGGGCCCTGGCCGGGGCGACCGCGGTCATCCGGCCACCACCAGGTCGGCTCGGCCGGACAGCACCGCGGTGACCGCGCCGTCCGCGTCCGACGCCGGATCCACCAGCACGGCCGCCCGCCCGTGGGCCAGGCGCACCTGCTCGCAGAGCAGGGTGCGGGTGTGGGCGGCGCCGCCGTGCACCGCGACCAGTTCGGCGCCGCCGGCCACCAGCCCGGCCACCCGGTCCAGCGCGGCCGGCAGGCCGGCGTCGTCGTCCGGCGCGGTGACCAGCGGCGCACTCTCCGGCAGCCGGGTCAACAGCCGCCCGGGGAACCGCAGCCCGCCGACCGCCAACGGCGTCTCCAGCGGTTCCGTGCCGTGCTCACCGACCCACTCCGCGTGCACGCGCCGCACGAACGCCGGGTCCCGCCGGGCCAGCCGGGCGTCGGAGATGCTGCGGCTCAGGAAGTGGTACGCGAACCGCCACGGCGGGAACGCGTCGTGGTAGCGCCCGAAGTGTTCCCACCAGGACAGGCTGGGCCGAGCCGAATCCTGGATCTTGTCCACCGAGGGCCGGGCCGCCGCCTCGTAGCCGGCCAGTGCGGCGGGCAGGTCCCCCGGCCGCGCGGTCAGCGCGCGGGCCAGCTCGATCGCGTCCTCCATGGCCATCTTGGTGCCCGAGCCGACGGAGAAGTGCGCGGTGTGCGCGGCATCCCCGAGCAACACCACCGGGCGCGGTTCCAGCGTCACCCAACGCGAGGTCCGCCGGGTGCGGAAGTTGCCCCAGCGGGAGTTGTTGACCAGCAGCTTGTGTCCGTCCAGCTGGTCGGCGAACAGTTCTTCCAGGTAGGCCTGGCTCTGGGTGTCGCTGGGTCCGGGCGGCGCGGTCACGTCGAACTCGTCCAGCCCGGCCGCCCGCCAGGACGCTTGGTCGGTCTCCACGATGAACGTGGACGTGTCGTGGCTGATCGGGTAACCGTGCACGGCGAACACCCCGTGCGGGCCCCGCTGGTGCACGAAGGTCAGCCCGTCGAACCGGTAGTCGGTGCCGAACCAGGCGAACTTCGCGCTGGCCGTGTCCACCCGGGAACCGAACGCGGGTTCCAGCTCGTCGCGGATCCGCGAGCCGGTGCCGTCGGCCGCCACCACCAGGTCGTAGTCCTCGAGGTCGGCCAGGCCCACCTCGGCGCCGAACCGCAGTTCGGCGCCGAACCGCCGGGCGCGATCCTGCAGCAGGCGCAGCAGCGTGCGGCGCACGATCGCGGCCATGCCGTTGCCGGCGCAACGCAGACGCTCGCCCTTCAGCCGCACCTCGATGGCGTCCCAGTGCCGGCCGTGGGCGTCCAGTGCCTCGCGCAGCACCGGGTCGGCCCGGTGGATGGCGGCCAGGGTGCGGTCGGAGAAGACCACGCCGAAGCCGAACGTGTCGTCCGCCCGGTTCCGCTCGAACACCGTCACCTCGATCGACGGGTCGGCCTTGCGCACCAGCGCGGCGAGGAACAGCCCGCCCGGGCCTCCGCCGACCACCGCGATCCGCATCAGCGCCGCCCCCCGACCTCGACGGCCTCGGGAGCCGGTTCCCGCCGCACCCTCGGCACCCGGGGGCAGAACGCGACCAGCAGTGCCCCGGCCAACGCCGGCACCGCGAACCCGTAGAAGTTCCAGGCGAAACCGAGCTGGGCGGCCAGCACCCAACCACCGAGCAGCGGCCCGACGATCGCCCCGGCCCGCCCGACCCCGAGCGCCCAGCCGAGCGCCGAGGCGCGCGCGGTGGCCGGGTAGTGCGCGGCGATGTAGCCGTTGAGCAGGATCTGGGTGCCCACGCTGCCCAGGCCGGCCACCGCGACCGCCCCCATCAACAGGGCGGTCGCCGGGCGCTGGGTGAGCAGCAGCAGGCACCCGGCGGCGGCCAGGAAGGCGGCGGCGGTGACCGGTTTCGGGCCGAACCGGTCGGCCAGCGCCGAGGCCCCGACCGCGCCGACGATCGCACCGACGTTGAGCACCAGCAGGAACTGCAGCGCCGAGCCGAGCGGGTAGCCGGCCGCCCGCATGATCTGCGGCAGCCAGGTGTTCAACCCGTACACCAGCAACAACCCGCAGAAGCTGGCCGCGCCGAACAGCAGCGTCGGTCCCAGCTGGGCGCCGCTGAACAGCCCGCGCAGGCCCACCCGCTCGGCCGGCCGGTCCTTGGCCGCCAGGTAGCTGGCCGACTCGGGCAGGAAGGCGACGGCCAGCGGCAGCACCAGGACCAGCGGGCTGGCGCCGATCCAGAACATCACCCGCCAGCCGTGCTCCGCCACCAGGGCCAGCGCTAGCGCCGCCGCGAGCACGCCGCCGACCGAGTAACCGGCGAACATCAGCGCGTTGTAGAGCTGCCGGCGGCCGGGTGGCGCGTACTCCACGGTGAGCGCGATCGCGCTGGGCAGCACCCCGCCCAGGCCGAGGCCGGCGACGAACCGGAACAGCCCGAGCAGCTCGGGCGTCGGCGCCAGCGCGCAGAGCGCCATGGCCACGGAGAACCAGGCGATGCCGGCCAGCATGATCACCCGCCGGCCGACCAGGTCGGTCACCGCGCCGGCGGCCAGCGCGCCGATCAGCATCCCGGCCAGGGCATAACTGCCGATGGCACCGGCACCGGCCGGCCCGAGATGCCAGTCCGGCTCAGCCAGCAGGCTCGGCACCACCGAGCCGTAGACGATCAGGTCGTAGCCGTCACAGACGATGGTCAGGAAACAGATGGCGACCACGGTCGGTCCGGTACGTGCGGCCATGGTGGGACTCCTTGCGTCAGCGAGTCCAACCGTACAACGAAATCAGAACGAACGGATAGATTTCGCTATAAATTCCGCACTGCGGAACCTAGGAGGCCTTGGCGCAGCCGTCCAGCAGCTCGTCCACGAACGCCTCGGCCGGCCGGCGCAGCAGGCCGTGCACCTCCAGGAACAGCTCGTGCGCCGCCCGGCCCGACCAGCCCTCCGGCAGCAGCTCCGGCGGCAGGTCGGGGTCCCGGAACGGGAACAGCCGGTAGTCGTGGATCAACCGCATGCGCGCCACCAGCGCGCCCCGGCCGGTCGGCGGGTTCCGCCGGTACTCGGCCAGCCTCGGCCGGTACTCGGTGAGCAGCTTCGCGTAGTCCCGGTTCAGCGCGGGCAGGTCCCAGGCCCGGTCGGCCATGTCCCGGTCCGCCGCCAACCCGTCCGAGCGGGACTGGAAGATGTCCAGCCGCACCGCCGGCTGGTCGGCGAACTCCTCGCGGACCCGGTCGCCCAGCTGATGCGGACTGATCCACACCGACGTGGAGAGCGCACCGAAGCCCAGCCAGGACAACCGCTTGCGCAGCTGCTCGCGCAGCGCCCGCTCGCTCTCCGGGACCTGGTAGATGACCATGTTCCACATGCCGTCCCACGGCCCGTCGGCGCGCGCGAAGATGCGCGAACGCCCGTCGTCGAGCAGCCGCCAGGCCGCGTCGGTGAGCACGTAGCTGGTCTCCCGGCCGTCGCGGCGGCTCTCCAGCCAGCCCTCCTTGCGCATCCGGGCGGCCACCACCCGCGCCGTCGGCTCCGGCACGTCGAAGCACTCCATCAACGCCACCAGCGAGCGCAGCGGCACGGCGCCACCCCGGTAACGCAGGTAGTCACCGAACAGGTCGAACACAACCGAACGCGCCTTCACGCGGTCAGCATAATCTGTACCGTTATTTCGCCGCTCGTTAGTTGTTCGCGATAGATTTCCGGCATGGGGCGCGCTACATCACCGGGGTGACGCTGCCGGTGGACGCCGGAGCGGGACGCCCTACAAAGTGCCTTGAGTGGCCGGCCGGCCGGAGAACGCGGCGGCCACGCCGAGGGCCAGGTAGGTGGTCCCGGTGGCGATCCGCTGGCCCCTGGCGAAACCGGGCCGCCGGCCCAGCCAGCCGCCCAGCTGCCCGGCGGCCAGCGCGTACACCACGTCACTGGTCAGCCCGATCGCCGTGATGATCAGCCCGAGCACCACGATCTGCGCCGCCACCGGCCCGCGCGCCGGGTCGATGAACTGCGGCAGGAAGGCCACGAAGAACAGCGCCACCTTGGGGTTGAGCAGGTTCACCGCCGCCGCCTCCAGGTACACCCGGCGCAGCGACAGCCGGGCCAGCTCGGTCAGCTCCACCGGCTGCTGGCGCAGCAGCACCCGCAGCCCCAGGTAGATCAGGTACGCCGCGCCGACGAACCGGACCGTGTCGAAGGCCAGCGCCGAGGACGCGATGACAGCCGCCAGCCCGACCGATGCGGCGACCATGTACACCAACGTCGCGGACTCCACGCCCAGCGCCGAAACCAGCCCGGCCGCCCGTCCCTGGCTCAGGCTGCGGGTCACGATGTAGATGTGGTTCGGCCCCGGGATAGCCACCAGCGCGGACGCCGCCAACACATAAAGCAACAAGGTCGACGCACTAGGCACCCCACCATCCTCCCCCACCCCGCCCGATCCAGTCACTCCAGCAGGCCGATTCGGTCGGTTCCGCCCCCGCCACGGCCGGGTCCACGACCCGAACGATCCCCTACACGCCGCCCGCGCCGCCGAGACCGTCTCCCTCCGGCGCCTGGCCGCACGCTGACCAGCCGGTCCGCGCACCGCTCTCCCCGCCGCCCCACCCGCAAACGCTATGGCTCTGCGTGGAGATATGCGACATTCGCCTGCACCTGGCAGGTGACCTGGCCGGAGTCACCCGACGGTGCGGCGAGCCGCTGCACCGAAAGCCGCGTATTTCCACGCAGAGCCATAGCGTCGTCGAGAGCACCCGGGACAGAGAGCCACGCCTCGGTGATCAGTGCCCAACCAGAACCAACAGTTGCAGCTCACCGACTATCGCGCCGAGGATGCCGCCGACCAGGATCAGTTTCCACTCATCTTGGCGAAACGCCGGGCGCAGCACCGACTCGAACTCCAGCGGGGTGAGCGCGCGCATCGCGGACACCACCGTCCGTTCCACGCCCAGCGCCTCCTTGGCGTAAGCCATCGCCGGCTCCAGGTCCGGTCCCCGGCCGGGCGGGGCGTTCAGCAGGTCCAGCGCCCGCTTCGCCGCGTCGGCCTTGAACGCCCGGTACCGCTCGGAACCGATGCTCAGCACCACCAGCGGACGGGCCACGCCCAGCTGCCGGTCCACCACCCGGGACACGTGCCGCTGCACCAGCGCGAGCAGGCGGTCCGACCGGGGACCGGTGAGCAGCGCGTTCACGATCTTCGGCACGGTGAGCACCTCGTCCGCGATCACTTTGCCGTAGTCACCCGCCACCTGCATCCGACGCTTCTGGAACAGTCCCTGGTAGCGGACCAACCCGAACAGGAACCGGCGCTCCTCACGCGGGTAGAAGATCATCTTGAGCGCCAGCCAGTCGGTGCTCAGCCCGACAAGAGCACCGAAGACCGGCATCACCAGCGGTTCGTGGGTGAGCCCCCACACCAACGCCTGCAGCAGACCGATGATCAGCCCGAAGTACAGCCCGCTGCGCGCGATGAAGCGCAGCTCGGGGCCGCCGACGTCGCGGATCAGCCGGTTCAGCACGCCCCGGTCGTCGGCCAGGTTGCTCAGCGCCATGTCCCGCGTGTCCAGGTAGGAATCCGGGTTGCGGGCGAAGTCGGCCATCAGCTCGGCGACCGCCTTCGGCGCCTGCGCCGCGACCTGCCGCAGCAGCAGTGAACGCGCCTGATCGGGCAGCATCTCCCACAGCTGCGGCTGGTACTTGGCCAGCAGGTCGGTGCCGATGTCGGTGACCGCCTGTTGCAACGGCTCACGCAGCTGCTCGGTGAACTCGGCCGGGTCCATGCGTGACAGCAGCTGGTTCGGGTTGATCAGCCGCCCCAGCAGCAGGTTCACCGAGACGCTGCCGATCCGGCCCACGTTGCGCGGGACGATGCCCTGCCAGCCCAGCAGCGGCGGTCGGCCCAGGAACTCCACCGGCCGGAACATCATCTCGATGGCCACCAGCTTGGTCACGTACCCGATGAACGCCGCCAGGACCGGCATGGAAGCGAAGGTCAGCCAGTTCACCCGGTGAGCCCTTCCGTCAGGGAAGAACGGCGGGCCTCGTAGAGCAGCACACCGGCGGCCACCGCCAGGTTCAGCGACTCGGCCGTGCCGACCATCGGGATGCGCACCCTCCGGTCAGCGGCGGCCAACAGCGAGTCCGGCAGCCCTTCCCCCTCGCTGCCCAGCAACAGGGCCAGCGGCGGCCGGAAGTCCACCGTCCAGTGCGCCTCCGCGGCGTACCCCGAGGCGGCCAGCACCGCCACCCCGTGCGTGCGCGCCCAGCCGAGAAAGTCCTCCGGCGAAGGCACCGCCACCACCGGCAGGCCGAACAGCGAGCCCATGCTGGCCTTCACGGCGGCCGGCGCGTAGGGGTCGGCGGTGTCCCCGAGCAGCAGGACGCCGGCCGCGCCGACCGCGTCGGCGGTGCGCACGACGGTGCCGAGGTTGCCCGGGTTGCCGGCCTGGTGCAGGGCCACGAACACCGCGTCCGGCGGGACCGGCAGCTCGGCCAGCCCGGTGGTCCGGGCGCGGACCACGGCGAACAGGCCGGGCGGGCGGTCGCGGTCGGTCAGCCGGCCGGCCAGCTCGGCGCTGACCTCGGCCACCCGGTCCCCGGCGGCACGCCGCTGCGCGACCATGCCGAGCGCGGAATCCGGCAGAAGCCCGGGCACCACGATCAGCGTGTCGATCACCCAACCGGCTTCGACCGCTCGCCATACCGGCTGCACACCCTCGACCAGGAACGCGCCCTCGCGTCGCCGGCGTTTTCGGTCTGCCAGGCCGCGAACCCGCTTGACCAGCGGGTTGGCTGCGCTAGTGATCAACTCTGTGGTGGCCATATCCCGCATAATGTAATTCAATGCAGGGATGACCGAACCGAAGAGCAAGCCGGCGACCAAGACGCGTACCAAACCGGCGACGAGAAAGGCGGCCCCGAAGCAACCCGACTCGGTGGCCGTCGTGACGGAGTTCCTGGCCGCGATGGAGCGCCTGGACATCGACGCGGCGCTCGACCTGCTGGCCGACGACGTGCTCTACCAGAACGTGTCGCTGCCCGCCGCGCGCGGCCGCTCGGCGGTGGCCAGGCAGCTGGGCACGTTCGGCAAGTACTTCACCGGCTTCCGGGCGATCAACCACCGGATCGTCGGCGAGGGCGACACGGTACTCACCGAGCGCACCGACATCATCGAGATCGGCCGCTTCCGGTCCGAGTTCTGGGTGTGCGGCACCTTTCAGGTGCGCGACGGCAAGATCGTCCTGTGGCGGGACTACTTCGACTGGGCGAACTTCATCGCCGGTTCGGCGGCCGGCGCCGGACGCGCGCTGGTGAGCTTCGCCAAGGGCCTGCGCCAGCGTCGCGGCGCCTAGTCCGGTAGCCGCTCGCCGGTCTCCGGGTGGAAGGCGTGCACCCGGCCGCCGGGGCGCAGGCCGACCCGGACCCGCTCGCCGAACGCCGGGATCTCCGCGCCGGGGGTGCGCACGATCAGCCGCGTCGGTTCGCCACCGATCAGCGCCTCGCCGTAGACGAAGGCGTCCGCGCCGAGCTCCTCGACCAGCCGGACGGTCAGCTCCACGCCCGGATCGGACGCGCCGACCAGGCACAGCGCCTCCGGCCGGATGCCCACGCGCACCTCACCGAGGGCGTCCAGCGTGGTGCGGGGCAACGGCACGCGCAGGCCGTCCAGCGCGACCCCGCCGTCGGTCACCGGCGCATCCACCAGGTTCATCGAGGGCGAGCCGATGAACCCCGCGACGAAGGTGTTCACCGGCCGGTCGTACAGCTCGCGTGGTGACGCGCACTGTTGCAGCAGGCCGTCCTTGAGCACCGCCACCCGGTGCCCCATGGTCATCGCCTCGACCTGGTCGTGCGTGACGTAGATCGTGGTGGTGCGCAGCCGGGTCTGCAGCGCGGTGATGTTGGCGCGGGTCTCCACGCGCAGCTTGGCGTCCAGGTTGGACAGCGGCTCGTCCATCAGGAAGACCGACGGCTCGCGCACGATGGCCCGGCCCATGGCCACCCGCTGCCGCTGCCCGCCGGAGAGTGCCTTGGGCCGGCGGTCCAGGTACGGGGTGAGGTCGAGCATCGCGGCCGCGTCCTTCACCTTCTGGGTGATGACGGCCTTCGGGGTGCGCTTGAGCTTGAGCGCGAACGCCATATTCTCCGCGACGGTCATGTGCGGGTAGAGCGCGTAGGACTGGAACACCATGGCGATGTCCCGGTCCTTCGGCGCGACGGTGGTGACGTCCTTGCCGCCGATGCTGATGGCGCCCTCGTCGACTTCCTCCAGCCCGGCCAGCATGCGCAGCGCTGTGGACTTGCCGGATCCGGACGGCCCCACCAGGACGAGGAACTCGCCGTCGGCCACGTCCAGGTTCAGCTTGTCCACAGCGCGCACCGGCGGCGCCCCCGGGTAGAGCCTGGATGCATTCAGGTAGGTGACCTCCGCCATAAGGTCATCTTTGCATCAACGGAACAGTCTGCGCACCAACAGCAGCACCACCAGTACGCCCACGCCGATCAGCGGGTACTTGACCCGAGGGTCAGACAACCGGGACTGCACGACGTCCATGCCGTCCTCGGCCATGCGCCTCGGCCCGGCCCGCTCGGCCAGCGTGTCCAACGTGGCGGCGAGGGCGTCGCGAGCCTCCTGGATGTCGCGCTCGATGGTGTCCGGATCGCTTGCCACGGCTCCTCCTGTGTTCTACGGCGCCTCTGCGTCGATCCAACCGTAGATCAGGGGTCCGACACCCCAGTATTCACCCGCCGGTTCTAAGGCGTGTCCCGCGGATCATTCAGCCGGCTGCGCGGCGCCCAGATGGCGCCTCGCGGAGTTGTCGTCGTCGCCCATAGCTCCGCTATGAGCTCCTCCTCCGCCTTGCGACGCGTCATCTGGATCACCGCTCGCTCGGCATAGATCCACGGGACACGCCTAAGCTCTCCCCGTGAACGCCGACGACATCATCAAGCAGGGCCGGGAGATCGCCGGCCAGCTGCGCCGGGAGGCCGGCGAGCAGGTCGCGCAACACGAGCAGACGATCAAGGACACGATCGGCAAGGCGGTCGCGTTCGTCAACGAGAAGACCGAGGGCCGGTACACCGAGCAGGTGGGCAAGGTGGCCGGCTACGTCGAGCAGGGCGTGGACTGGGTCGCCTCGGAGCGGCGCGACCCGGAGCCCAAACCCGACAACGATCCTGACCAGCCGTCCTCCGGAACGGGAGTGTCGGGGTGACCCGGTAACGTCCCGCGCATGACCTCTCGACTCAAGCCCGGCGACCCCGCACCCGCGTTCACGCTGCCCGACGCGGACGGCAACCCGGTCTCGCTGGCCGACTTCCGGGGCCGGCGGGTGATCCTCTACGCCTACCCGGCGGCCAGCACCCCGGGCTGCACCAAGCAGGCCTGCGACTTCCGGGACAGCCTGGCCGAGCTGAACGACGCCGGCATGGACGTCATCGGCATCTCCCCCGACCAGCCGGCCAAGCTGGCCAAGTTCCGCGACGCCGAGGGCCTGACCTTCCCGCTGGTGTCCGACCCGGACAAGGCCGTGCTCACCGAGTACGGCGCGTTCGGCGAGAAGCAGATGTACGGCAAGACGGTCACCGGCGTGATCCGGTCCACCTTCGTGATCGACCCGGAGGGCAAGATCGAGCACGCGCTGTACAACGTGCGCGCCACCGGGCACGTGGCCAAGCTGCGCAAGGACATCAACGTCTGACCGCGTGGGCCTCGGCCACCGGGTCACCGGTCAGCACCGTCGAGTTCCGCCAGTCCGGGTCGGGCCGGCATCCCCTGATGAACCGCGACCTATGCACTTTGGTCGAACTTATGTTCTGCTATATTGACGTACGTGCCGCGTTCGCCCAGATGGACCGACGATGAGCTGCGTGCCGCCGTTGCGGCAAGCACGTCGCTGAACCAGGTCTGCCGCCGCCTCGGCCTCGTCCCGGGCCGCTACGACACCCTCCGTCGCCACATCACCCGTCTCAACCTGGAGACCACCCACCTACCCTCGGCGAGCCTCTCGGGCCGGCGGCGGTGGGCGGTGACGGACGAGCAACTTCGCCGCGCGGTGCACGAATCAAAGACGATTTCGGAGGTACTCAGGCGGCTGGGCTACCAGCCGAACGGCGGCATGCACCGCATGATCGTCGGCAAAATCAAGCAAGCGGGCCTGGACACCAGCCACTTTGCGGGGCAGGGATGGGCACGGGGACTCAAACGACCGAATCGGGCGGCGAAACCGCTCGAGGAAATCTTGGTTGAAAACTCCACGTACCTGAATACCGGCCACTTACGGCGCCGGCTGATCGCGGCAGGTCTGAAGAAGCCCGAATGCGAAGAGTGCGGACTGCGCGAGTGGCGTGGCAAACCGCTGCCGTTGGCCCTCGATCACGTCAATGGGGACCACACAGACAACCGGCTGGAGAACCTGCGTATCCTGTGTCCGAATTGCCATGCACTCACCGAGACCTGGTGTGTGCGCAAGCCGGCGTAGCCCAAAGGCAGAGGCCCGGTCTTTAGGTGGCCGTCAGTGCGGGTTCGAATCCCGCCGCCGGCACAGAACGAGATGCGAAGTCGACGGAACCAACCCACGCGCGCCTACGTCCAAACAAGCAACCGGAACCGCCGCCACCAGCGGCGCCATCCGGAGCGCGACTTCGCCGGTGGGCATGACACCGTCGGAGGGACATAGCGCGCGACCCCGTGCCCCCAGGGCAAGGGCCGGGGTCGCGCGCCGTCCACCCACGCTCATCCTTGGGGGAGGGCCCTCACCCAACCCCCAACTCAGCCGTCGCCGAGCGAGAGCAGTGCGGGCAGCAGGGCCCGGAACGCCCGGCCCCGGTGTGACGCCGCGTCCTTCTCCTCCGGGGCGAGTTCGGCCGATGTCCGTTCCTCACCGTCCGGCACGAAGATCGGGTCGTAGCCGAAGCCGCCGTCGCCCCGGGGGGCGCGCACCAGTTGACCACGCCACTCGCCGTGCTCCACGACCTCCAGGCCGGCCGGTGTGACCAGTGCGGCGGCGCACACGAAGGCGGCGCCGCGCCGCTCGTCGGGCACGTCGGCCAGCTGACCGAGCAGCAGCTCGAGGTTGCCGAGGTCGTCGCCGTGCCGACCGATCCAGCGCGCGGACAGCACCCCGGGCATGCCGTTCAGCGCGTCCACGGCCAGCCCGGAGTCGTCGGCCACCGCCGGCAGACCGGTCGCCTCGACCGCGTCCCGCGCCTTGGCCAGCGCGTTCTCCGCGAAGGTCGCCCCGGTCTCCGGGGCCTCGGGGAACGGCGCGACATCGGCCAGGCCGAGCACCTCGAACGACCCGCCGGCGCCTCCCACGATCCGGCGCAGCTCGGCCAGCTTGCCGGTGTTGCGGGTGGCCAGCAGCAGCTTCACGCCCGGCCCCCGGGAGAACCGCTCACGCCTGGTCACCGGCTTCGGCCGGCGACGAGCCGGGCAGGTCGTACGGGTACGGCTCGGCCAGCGCGGTCGCCTGCGCGGTCGCCAGCTGGGCGCATCCGGCGAGCGCCACGTCCAGCATCGCGTCCAGGGTGGACCGGGTGTACGTGGCGCCCTCGGCCGTGCCCTGCACCTCCACCAGCGTGCCGGTGTCGGTGGCCACCACGTTCATGTCCACCTCGGCGCGCGAGTCCTCGTCGTAGGGCAGGTCCAGCCGCACCCGGCCGTCCACCACGCCGACGCTCACCGCCGCGATCTGGCAGGACAGTGGCTTCGGGTCGTTGAGCAGCTTGGATGCGCCCAGCCAGGTCACCGCGTCGGCCAGCGCGACGTATGCGCCGGTGATCGCGGCGGTGCGCGTGCCACCGTCCGCCTGCAGCACGTCGCAGTCGATCGCGATGGTGTTCTCGCCGATGGCGGCCAGGTCGATGCAGGCCCGCAGGGACCGCCCGATCAGCCGGCTGATCTCGTGCGTGCGCCCGCCGACCCGGCCCTTCACCGACTCCCGGTCACTGCGGGTGTGCGTGGCCGAGGGCAGCATCGCGTACTCGGCGGTCACCCAGCCCAGCCCGGAACCCTTCCGCCAGCGCGGCACGCCGGGGGTCACGCTGGCCGCGCACAGCACCTTGGTCTGGCCGAAGGAGATCAGCACCGAACCGGCCGGGTGCCTCTGGAATCCTCGTTCTATCGTCACCGGGCGGAGCTCGTCGTCCGCCCTCCCGTCTTCTCGCGTCACCCCGACAACCCTACGGGTGTCCCCCGATCCGACGATCACGGGTGAACCGGCGGCCCGGTTAACTTCTTCGGCGTCCCGAACGTTGACACCCGTATGACGCTGATCGGCGGGCTACCCGCGCACCCCTTGATCATTCATGCGGTGGTGGTGCTGCTGCCGCTGGCCGCCCTCGGCACGCTGGCCGTCGCGGCGCGCCCGGTCTGGCGGCGCAACCTCGGCGGGGCGGTCTTCCTGGTCGCCCTGGCCGGCGTGGTGGCCGTGCCGCTGGCCACCACCACCGGCGAGCAGCTGGAGGCGGTGCTCGGCGGGCAGAACCCGCTGGTGGAGATCCACGAGCAGCGGGCCGACACGCTGCTGCCGTTCGCCCTGCTGTTCCTGGCGCTGCTCGCGGCGACCCTGCTGCTCGGCCGGCGCGCGGACCGCACGGAGGCAAACGGCGCGGCAACCCGCGGCGGGGTGCTGGTGACGACGGCATCGGTTCTGGCCGCACTGGCCGGCCTGGTGGTCACCGGGCTGGTGGTGTGGATCGGCGACGCGGGCGCGACGGCGGTCTGGCAGGGCGTGGTCAACCGGTGAGGCAGGTCAGATCTGGTACGTGGCCCCCGCGCTGACCAGCTCGACCGGCCCGTCGAAGGCCGCCTTGGCCTCGGCGAGCAGGTCGGCGCCGTCGTACCACATGGGCACGTGGGTGATCAGCAACCGGCCGACGCCGGCCGCCGCCGCGTGCTCCCCGGCCTCCCGGCCGGACAGGTGGATCCCCACCGGCGGCCGCTCCCCGTTCGGCCCGACGTGCGGCCAGCTGGCCTCGCAGAGCATCACGTCCGCGCCCCGGGAGATCTCCACCAGCGCCTCGCACGCCCCGGTGTCACCGCTGTACACCAGGCTGCGGCCGCCGTACTCCAGCCGCGTCGCGTACGACTCGCACGGGTGTACCGTCCGCCGGGCGCGCACCACGCAACCGGCGATCTCGGCGCGCATCTCGTCGTGCACCCCGCGGAACTCGAAGACGTCGCCGAGGTCCTCGTGCTCCCGCTCCAGCGCCGACGCCGCGCACTGCGCGCGCAGCCGGTCGCAGGACTCGCTCGGGCCGTAGACCGGCAGCTTCCGCGAACCCACCGGATACGGCGGGAACGGGTGGTAGCGCAGGTACACGACCAGCGAGGGAACGTCCGCGCAGTGGTCCGGATGCAGGTGGGAGAGCAGCAACGCGTCCAGCCCGAACGGGTCCAGGTGGCGGTGCAGCGCGCCGAGCGTCCCATTGCCCAGATCGAGCACGATCGAGCGGCCGCCCGCCCGTACCAGGTAGCCCGAGGACGGCGACTCCGGCCCCGGACCGCTTCCCGAGCAACCCAGCACGGTGAGGTCCATCCGGCTATCTTGCCTCGTCCGAGACGCTTTGGCTGTACGAGATATCGCAGTTCCCCGGGTCGGCCGAGTGTTCAGGCCCGTCGGCCGGTGCGCCACAACCACCAAAGGCCGAGGAAGGGCAGCACCAGCGGTACCCAGCCGTACCCGGCCCCGAAGCCGGACCACACGGTTGCCCTCGGGAACGCCTGCGCGTCGAACACGCTCAGCGAGCCGACCACCAACACCCCGACCAGCTCGATCAGCACCGCCGTCCAGGCCAGCCTCCGCGCGGCCGGACCGGTCCGGCTGAGGCCGATCGTGGCCAGGATGTACACCACCCCGGAGAACGCGGACAGCGCGTACGCCAGCGGCGCCTCGTGGAACCGGGTGGCCAGCTGCACGCCGGCCCGCGCGGTCGCGGCCAGCGCGAAGACCCCGTAGACCGCGATCAGCACCCGGCCCGGCCCGGTCGCCGTGGCCCGCTGGTCAGCCAACGGTCTGGCCCCACAGCGAGAGCAGGCGCAACACGGCAACCCCGGTGGCCACCGAGGCGACCGCGATGACCGTTCCGCCCCACCGGGTCGGCTCGGCGCGGGCGAACTGCAGCCCCAGCGGCAGCACCGCCACCGAGACCAGCAGGTAGATCATGAACGTCTGGGTCTCGGCCAGCCTGACCCCGCCGAACACCCGCGCCGCGCCGAGCACGGCCTGCAACACCAGCAGCGCCTCGACCGCGCCGACCGCGAGCACGTCGACCCGCCCCGGCGCGCGGCCCATGACGGTGCCGGCCACCCCGAACAGCGCCAACGCGCCGGTCAGCACCACTATCGCGACGGCCAGGGAGTGGATCACGACCCGGACGATACCCGCGTGGGCGCCGGCAACGGGGCGACCACCCCGATCTCCGGGCCCAGGAAACGCCGGCCCAGCCGGCGGAACGGCTCCGGGTCCCCGGTGGCCAGGAACTCGTGCGCCGGGGGCGGCGCGTCGCCCGGCGCACGCAGCAGGTTCAGCTCGGACAGCACCCGCAGCACGTCCTTGGCCGTCTCCTCGGCGGACGACACCAGGGTGACCTCCGGGCCGAGGGCCAGCTGCAGCACCCCGGAGAGCAGCGGGTAGTGCGTGCAGCCGAGGATCACCGTGTCCACCTGCGCGCGCTGCAGCGGCTCCAGGTAACCCTGGGCCAACCCGAGCACCTGCCGGCCGCTGGTCATGCCGCGCTCCACGAAGTCCACGAACCGGGGGCAGGCCACCGGCACCAGGATCGCGTCGCGCGCGGCGGCGAAGGTGTCGGTGTAGGCGCCGGAGCGGATGGTCACCTCGGTGGCGATCACCCCGATCCGGCCGTTCCGGGTGGCCGCCACCGCGCGCCGGACCGCCGGCCGGATCACCTCGACCACCGGCACCGGATAGCGCTCGCGGGCATCCGCCAGGCAGGCACTCGACGCCGAGTTACAGGCGATGACCAGCATCTTCACCCCGCGCTCGACCAGCTCGTCACCCAGCTGCAGGGTCAGCCGGCGCACGTCCGCGACCGAGCGCGGGCCGTACGGGCTGTGCGCGGTGTCGCCGATGTACACCAGGCGTTCGGCGGGCAACTGGTCGATCACCGCGCGAGCCACGGTCAACCCGCCGACCCCGGAGTCGATCATCCCGATCGGCGCGTCCACCGGCAGCTGACCGAACCGCGATCCCACCGGGACACCCACCTGGCCAGTATGCCCCGGCGGCGTGTGGGTCAGGATCGAGGGTGGTCGGGCCTAAGGGATTGCGTGGACGGCGCGGCTCGGGTTGGTCTACCGCGGCTCAGCCGCCGCCGTTGCCTGCCGCGCCGGGCCCGACGGCCAGTTCATGATCACCAGGCAACCAGCGCGCTAGCCGCCCGAGCTCGGGTAACCGCCACCCGGTCCGTAGTGCCCGCCCTGGCCCGGGTAACCACTCTGACCCGGGTAGCCGCCCTGGCTGGGGTAGCCACTCGAGCCCGGGTAACCGCCCTGGGCCGGATAACCCGGGTAGGCCTGACCGGGGTAGGGGTCCGGGGTGGCCGGGCGCATCTGGGCCAGGCGGCGGCGTTGCGCCCGGCCGACGATGCGGGCGGCGAAGAAGCCGGCCAGCGCGCCGCACAGGTGCGCCTGCCAGGAGATGTCCGGGTTGCCCGGCAACACCCCGAGCAGCGCGCCGCCCCAGAAGAAGAACAGCACCGCGGCCAGCAGGATCTGCTTGCCACTGCGCGCGTAGAACCCCCGCGTCAGCAGGAAAACCAGCCAGCCGAAGATCACGCCCGAGGCGCCGACGGTGAGCGCGTCGTCCGGGCTGAGCAGCCAGGTGCCCAGCCCGCCGAGCAGCCAGATCATCGCGGTGACCGAGAGGAACTCGGCCACCCCGCCGGCCAGCACCAGGAACCCCAGCACCAGGAAGAACAGCGAGTTGCCTTCCAGGTGCGCCCAGCCGGCATGCAGCAGCGGGGAGAACAGCACCCCTTCCAGGTGCTCCGGGTCGCGCCCGACGATGCCGCCCTCGCGGTCCAGCGCCCCGCCGCTCACCATGTCGAACGCCTCGATCACCCACAGCGAGCCGGTGAACAGCAGCATGAACAGCGCGGCGGCGATCGGGTGCGCCGGGAAGATCCGCCCCTCGGACAAGCGGACCGGGCCCGCTGGGTTCGCCATACCTCCGAGGTTACGCGTCACGGCGCGCGCAATCCCGGGAAAACCGCGGCGACCACCGCCTTCGCGTAGGCCGCGTCCAGCGGCTGGTGGCTGACCAGCAGGCGGTAGTAGATCGCGCCGTACAGCGCGTCGATGGCCACCCCGACGTCCAGGTCGGCGCGCAGCTCACCCCGGTCCACGCCCCGGCGCAGCACCTCGCCGGCGCCGGCCCGCCGGGAGGTGATCAGCCAGTCGTGCAGCGCCTCGGCCAGCGCCGGGTCGTGCTGGCTCTCGGCCAGCAGACCGACGAACGGCCGGGCGAACGACGGCTCGGTGAACAGCTCGGTCAACCGGGCCATCTGCAGCCGCAGGTCCTCCTCGGCCGAGCCGGTGTCCGGGAAGGACAGCCGAGGGTCGGAGGTGACCAGCACGGCGTCCATCACCACGGCCGCCTTGCCCGGCCAGGAGCGGTAGATGGTCGTCTTGGCCACGCCGGCCCTCGCGGCGATGCCCTCGATGGTGACCGCGGCGTAGCCGACCTCTCTGACCAGCGACAACGCCGCATCCAGGACCGCCTGGCGGGCCTTGGCCGACTTCGGTCTCCCCGGTGGTCCCATCGCGCGATCGTACCAGATTTAGAAACGCAACGTAGCGTTGCAAAACTGGCCGGACGGAACTACCGTCGTCACCATGAAGGAAACGAACCTCGGCCAGGCCGGACCGACCGTCTCGGCGCTCGGCCTCGGCTGCATGGGCATGAGCTACGCCTACGGACCGGTGAACGACGCCGAGTCCACCCAACTGCTGCGCCGCGCCGTGGACCTCGGCGTGACGTTCTTCGACACCGCCGACCTGTACGGCTTCGGCCACAACGAGCGCCTGGTCGGCGCCGGTCTCGCGCCGGTGCGGGACCGGGTGGTGGTCGCCACCAAGTTCGGCATCACCCGGGGGCCGGACAGCGACTGGAACAAGCCCAGCCCGGCCGACGGCCGCCCGGAGTACGTGCGCGCCTGCATCGACGCCTCGCTGGACCGGCTGGGCTTCGACCACGTGGACCTCTACTACCAGCACCGGGCCGACCCGAACGTGCCGATCGAGGAGACGGTCGGCGCGATGGCCGACCTCGTCCGCGCGGGCAAGGTCCGCCACCTGGGACTGTCCGAGGCGGCGCCGGAGACCATCCGGCGGGCGCACGCGGTGCACCCGATCACCGCCGTGCAGACCGAGTGGTCGCTGTTCGCCCGGGACATCGAAGAGGGCGTCGTGGACACCTGCCGGGAGCTGGGCATCGGGATCGTGCCGTACAGCCCGCTCGGGCGGGGCATGCTCACCGGCACGGTGAACAACCTGGACGACCTGGCGGAGAACGACTACCGCCGGCTGCTGCACTGGTGGCGCCCGGAGAACCTGGCCACCAACCAGCGCCTGGTGGACGTGGTGCGCGCCGCCGCCACCAACCACGGCGCCACGCCGGGCCAGGTCGCGCTGGCCTGGGTACTGACCAAGCGCCGGGACCTGCCGGCCGGCGTGGTGCCCATCCCCGGCACCAAGCGCGAGCGCTACCTGGTGGAGAACCTGCGGGCGCTGTCCGTCGAGCTCACCGACGCCGAGCTCGCCGAGCTGGACGCGCTGCGCCCGGCCGGCGCCCGCACCGTCAACGAGGGCGAGACCAACCGGCACACCGCCGCGCCGCGCTGACTCATCGGTGGACCCGGACCTCGACGTTCATACCCGGCACCAGGGTGAGGTCCCGGCCACCGATGATGGAGATCTTCACCGGGATCACCTGGGTCTCCTTCTCGAAGCTGGCGCTGATGTTGTCGATCGGCCGGCTGGAGAACACGTCGGAGGTGCCGCCCTGGACCTCCCGCACGTAGCCGACGAAGGTCAGGCCCGGGTAGCCGTCCACGTAGATGTCCACCGCGCCGCCGGGCTTGACGTCGGCGATGTCGGTCTCGTCCACCCGGGCGGTCACGTAGATCTCGGAAAGGTCGTAGGCCACGGCCAGCTCGGTGCCGGCGGTCACGTACGCGCCGTCCACCACCTTCTCCTGCGCGACGGTGCCGTCGGCGGGCGCGCGCAGCACCCGCTGCGGGGCGGCGAACCCGCCGGTCTGCTCGATCCGCCCGATGGGCTGGTCCTTGCGCAGGTGGGCGCCCTTCGCCGCCGACCAGCCGACCAGCCGCCCGCTGGCCGTGGCGGTGACCGCGATGCGGTCGCCGTCGATGCGCGCGTCGTCGGTGCGCACGTACCGGCCGGCATCCACGAAGTAGGCCACGGTCAGCGTCACGCTCAGCGCGAGCAGCACGAACGGCACCGCGCGCAGCGCCGCCACGGCGGCCTTCGGCATCTCCCCCGCCCGCCGCCGCAGCGTGGCCGCGCCCAGCGCCAGCGCGACGATCGCCGAGCCGATCACGCCGCAGGTGTAGCCGACCAGCTCGCTGGTCAGCAGCGAGGTCTTGCCCACCTCCTCCAGCGCCTCGATGACGAAGGTGAGCGGCAGGCCGTCGCTGATGTGCTCCAGCCAGTCGGCCATCTGCTCCCGGGGCTGGAACAGCCCGCCGAGCAGGATCTGCGGCATCACGATGGCGGGCATGAACTGCACCGCCTGGAACTCGCTGGTGGCGAACGCGCTGACCAGCAGGCCGATCGCCATGCCGAGCACCGCGCCGGTGATCGCCACCAGGATCACCATCACCGGGCTGCCCGGGGTGTACAGGTCCAGCAGGACGTAGGCGGTGAACGAGGTCGCGGTGGCCTGCACGGCCGCCGCGCCGGCGAACGCGATGCCGTAGCCGAGCAGCAGGTCCAGCTTGGACATCGGCGTGGTGAGCAGCCGCTCCAGCGTCCCGCTGGTCCGCTCGCGCAGCATGGCCACGCTGGTGATCAGGAACATCAGGGTGAACGGGAAGATGCCGAGCAGCTGCAGCCCGGTGCGGTCGAACGCCCGCTTGTCGTCCAGCATCTCGTGGATCAGCGCCAGCAGCACGCTGGGCACCACGACCAGCATCGCCACCGTGCGGTGGTCGCCGCGCAGCTGGGTGAGCACCCGGCGCGCGGTGGCCGCGACGATCCGGGGGTTGACCCAGCGCGACCTCGGCCGGGCTAGCGCGGGGCGGGTGTCGGGTTCTGGGGCAGCGGTTCGCCGAGTTCGGAGCGCCGAATCAAGCACAGGAATGCCTCCTCCAGGTCTTCGGTGCCGGTGGCGGCCCGCAGCGCGCCCGGTGTCTCGTCGGCGATCAGGTGGCCGTCGCGCATCATCAGCAGCCGGTCACAGCGGCCGGCCTCGTCCATCACGTGGCTGGACACGAACAGCGTCGTACCCGCCTCGGCGAGCGCGTGGAAGCGCACCCACAGGTCCTGGCGCAGCACCGGGTCGAGGCCGACCGTCGGCTCGTCCAGCACCAGCAGCTCGGGCGCGGACAGCAGCGCGCAGGCCAGCGAGGCGCGCGCCCGTTGCCCGCCGGAGAGCGTGCGCACCATCTGGTCGGCCCGGTCGGCCAGCGCCACGTCGGCCAGCGCCCGGTCGGCGGCGGCCGGCGAGGTGCCGTGCACGGCGGCGAAGTACCGCACGTTGTCCCGCACGGTGAGGTCGGAGTAGATCGACGGGTTCTGCGTGACGTACCCGACCAGGTGCCGCAGCACCGGCGACCCCGCCGGCTGGCCGAGCACGTCCATGCCGCCGGAGCTGATCTGCTGCACCCCGACCACGCAGCGCATCAGCGTGGTCTTGCCGCAGCCGCTGGGGCCCAGCAGCCCGGTCACCTTGCCGACCGGGGCCTCGAAGGTGATCCCGTGCAGGATCTCCCGCCCGCCCAGGACGACCTTCAGGTCGCGGGCTTCGATGGCGAGCGCCATGACCGGTTCCTCCTCGGCGGCTTCGCTGAAATTCAACCTCAGCAGAATTTACACCCCGAGGGCCGTCCTGCGAAGGGGGGTGTGCGATCGCACAGGAGTTGACCCGACCGCAACCACCCGAGTGGGGGCGTCGGGCACGGTTGCCGGATGGGACCGGACGCGCTGGCCGCCGCCGAACCGGTGCTGGCCGCGTTGCGCCGGTGGCGCCCGGTCTACGCGCGCTGGGCGTACCACCCGTGCGCGGCGCCCGGCTGCCCGCCACCGCCGTGGTCGCCCGGCGACGAGGAACGGCTGGCCGCGCTGCGCGCGCTGGCCCCGGACGTGCTGGCCCGGGCCGCCACCGGTTGGCGCCGGCTGGCCGCGGCGCTCGGCCACTCCGGGAAGCTGCTCGTTTCGCTCACCCGCACCGAGGCCGACCGGCACGGCCGCGAGCTGGCCGCCCGGACGGCCGCACGGGCCGACCGGGCCGGCGCCCGCGCGGACACTCTGGACCAGCTCGCGGAACGACTCGACGCGTCGCTGGCCGAGTTCACCGCCCGGCTGGCTCGGCTGGCCGCCCCGCTGGCCACCGGCGGATACGCCAACCCGAGGACCGCACTGGAGGACATCGATGCGGCCGACCGGGCGCGGGTGGCCGAAGCGCACTGGCCGGACCTGGACGAACTGGTGGCCAGGCACGCCACCGCACTGGTCACGCTGCGCGCCGGCCTCGACGAGCTGCTCGAACTCACCCGCTCGGCGGCTCCCCGCGAGGAGGTGTGGTCCATCCCGAGCCCCGAGCCGGGGGCGGACTCGGCCGGGCCGCCCGGCTGGTGCACGGTCAGCTCCGGCTGCGCACCAGCCGCGTCGACGACACCCCCGGCGTCCGCGCCGGGGCGCGCCGAGGACCCGCTCCGGGAGTGGCAGGCCCTGCCGCCCCGGGCCGCCGCCGAGAGCGGTCCGGCGCTTCCCGGCACCGAGTCACGCCGGGTCGGCCCGGACGTCGGCGTCTACCTGCCGCTCATGCCGGAGTGATCGTCGTCCGAGGCGCCACGCCCAGGAGGCTTCATGGTCAAGTAGCAGCGAGAGACGTTCTACCGGCCGGTAGGGTCTCTGGTCGCGACCTGGCCATGAACCCCGAACGGCGCGACCGGATCACGCCCAGAGCTGGCCGTCCAGCGCGGTGGCGCTCTCCTCCAGGTCACCGGCGTAGGCACCGGTGGACAGGTACTTCCAGCCGGCGTCGGCGACCACCAGCACGATGTCCGCCGGGTCCGCCCCGCCGGCCGCCTTCTCCGCGATGGCCAGGGCGGCGTGCAGCACCCCACCGGTGGAGATGCCGGCGAAGATGCCCTCCCGCTGCACCAGCTCCCGGGTCCGGCGCAGCGCGTCGAAGCTGCCCACCGAGTAGCGCCCGGTCAGCACCTCCGGGTCGTACAGCTCCGGCACGAAACCCTCGTCCAGGTTGCGCAGCCCGTAGACCAGCTCCCCGTAGCGGGGCTCGGCGGCCACGATGTGCACGTCCGGCTTGTGTTCGCGCAGGTAGCGGCCGGTGCCGACCAAGGTCCCCGTGGTGCCCAGGCCGGCCACGAAGTGGGTCACGGTCGGCAGGTCACGCAGGATCTCCGGGCCGGTGGTGCGGTAGTGCGCCCGGGCGTTCTCCGGGTTGCCGTACTGGTACAGCATGACCCAGTCCGGGTTCTCCGCCGCCAGCTTCTTGGCCACCGCGACCGCCTGGTTGGAACCGCCGGCCGCCGGCGAGGAGATGATCTCCGCGCCGTACATGCGCAGCAGCTGGCGGCGTTCCTCGGAGGTGTTCTCCGGCATCACGCAGACCAGCTTGTAGCCCTTGAGGGTGGCCGCCATGGCCAGCGAGATCCCGGTGTTGCCCGAGGTCGGCTCGAGAATGGTGCAGCCGGGCCGCAGCCGCCCGTCCCGCTCGGCGGCCTCGACCATGGCCAGCGCCGGGCGGTCCTTGATGGAACCGGTCGGGTTGCGGTCCTCCAGCTTCGCCCACAGCCGCACGTGCTCGGCCGGGGAGAACGACGGCAACCCGACCAGCGGGGTGTCCCCGACGGCCTGCAACAGCGAGTCGTAGCGCGCCATGCGGCTTACCCCTCAGCCTCCGGCGACGGCGGGCAGGATCGTGACCGAGTCGCCGTCGGCGATGGGGGCCTCGAGGCCACCCGAGAACCGCACGTCCTCGTCGTTCACGTAGATGTTCACGAACCGGTGCAGCGACCCGTCCTTGACCAGCCGGGCCGCGAGGCCGGAGTGCCGCGAGTCCAGGTCCGTGATCACCTCGGACACGGTCGCGCCCTTGGCCTCGACGGACTTCTCGCCGCCGGTGTGCGTGCGCAGGATGGTGGGAATCGAAACGGTGACGGCCATGAGTCCTCCTCGTGATGCGGCCGACTTCTGAGATTGGCGACTAACGCGGGAACTCAACGACAGTCGGGCACGTCATCGGCGCCGGTGTGGGAGAACATGTAGCTCTCCACCACTTCGACCGGCTCCTCGGTGACCACGCCGTCCACGATGCGGTACGACCGGAACTCGGGATCCCCGGGTTGCCCGTCCCTGGTCGAGACCAGCACGTAGTGGGCGTCCGGCTCGGACGCGTAGGAGATGTCCGTGCGCGAAGGGTAGGCCTCGGTCGCGGTGTGCGAGTGGTAGATCACCACGGGCACCTCGTCCCGGCCGTCCATGT
Source organism: Actinospineispora eucalypti (assembly GCF_039543365.1). Taxonomy (NCBI): domain Bacteria; kingdom Bacillati; phylum Actinomycetota; class Actinomycetes; order Pseudonocardiales; family Pseudonocardiaceae; genus Actinospineispora; species Actinospineispora eucalypti. Next base: position 338,844 of record NZ_BAABJP010000010.1, on the reverse strand, counting down.
CCCGGTACAGGCGCAACAGGTCGCCCGACTCGAACTCGTAGAAGGTCTCCGAGCCGGCGGCGTTGAGCATCGGGATGAACCGCTCCGCCCGATCCGAACCCTCCGGGCCGGCAATCACCCCGCACGCCTCGAGCGGGTGGTCCCGCTGGGCGTGCGCCACGATCTCGTCGACGAGATCCTTCCTGATCACCAGCACCCCAACAGGGTACGGGGCGGCATTGCCGGTGCGCATGTCCACTCTCGTCACACCGCCGCGCGGTCGTAGTCGGCGCGGGCGTTGTCGATCTCGTCGATGTGCGCCTCGGCCCAGCCCTTGATCGCGTGCACCACGGGCAGCAGTGACTCCCCCAGCGGCGTCAGCCGGTACTCCACGCGCACCGGGACCGCCGGCGTGACCACCCGGGCCACCAGGCCGTCCCGCTCCAGCGCGCGCAGCGTCTGGGTGAGCATCTTCTGGCTCGCCCCGGCCAGGTCCCGGCCCAGCTCGCCGTACCGGCGGGGGCCGTCCCGCAGCGCGGCGATCGCCAGGGTCACCCACTTGTCGCCGATCCGGTCGAGCAGCCGCTGGGTGGGGCAGGTGCGGACGAACTCGCGGTGCGCCACGGCCCTGGCCTGGCGCCGCTCGGCGGCCGTCTGGGTCGCCATCCGCTCTCCTCCCCGTGCGCTACGCACTTCCCGGTGCGTTCTTACCAAGGCCCCCGGGGCGTCCATATGTTCCCGATCCGAGGAGAAAATCCGACGGTAGGAGGAAAAATGCGCGCGGTCGTGGTCCGGTCCTTCGGTGGTCCGGAGGCCCTCGAGCTGGTCGAACTGCCCATCCCGGCCCCCGGCCCCGGCCAGGTGCGCATCCGGGTGCGGGCGGCGGCGGTGAACCCGGTGGACGCCTTCGTGCGGTCCGGCGCGGCGACCGAGGTGGGGTTGGTGCCGGCCCGGGATCAGTACGGCCTGGGCTGGGACGTGGCCGGCGAGGTGGACGCGGTCGGCGCCGGCGAAGCCGGCGCGCCGGGTCGGGCGCCCGACGGGAACACCGCCGGCACCAAGGGGTTCGCCGTCGGCGACCCGGTGATCGGGCTGTCCGACCGGTTGGACCTGCCGTCCGCCGGCTACGCGGAGTACCTGGTGCTGGACGCCTCATCGGTGGCTCCGGCGCCGCGCGGGGTGCCCTTCGAGGCGGCGGCCAGCCTTCCGCTGAACGCGCTCACCGCCGCGCAGGCCCTGGACCGGCTCGGCCTGTCCGCCGGGCAGACCGTGCTGGTCACCGGGGCGGCCGGCGCGGTCGGCGGGTACGCGGTCGAGCTGGCGCGCGAGGCCGGGCTGCGGGTGGTCGGCTCCGCGTCGGCGGCGGACGAGGAGCTGGTGCGCGGGTTCGGCGCGAGCGGGTTCGTCCCCCGGGAGGCCGAGCTGGGCGCGGCCGCCCGGGCGCTGGTCCCCGGCGGGGTGGACGGGGTGCTGGACGCCGCCGTGGTCGGCGTCCGGGCACTGGACGCGGTGCGCGGCGGGGGCGCGTTCGTCTCGGTGGTCCTCGGCGGCGCGCCGCCCGCGCTGCGCGGCATCCGGGTGAGCACCGTGTACGTCCGGGCCGACGGCGAACGCCTGGCCGAGCTGGCCAAGCTGGTCGAGGCCGGCCGCCTCACCCCCAGGGTGGCCGACACCTTCCCGCTGGACAAGGCGCCCGCCGCGCACCAACGCCTGTCCGAAGGCCCCCTCCGAGGCCGCCTGATCCTGCTGCCCTAGTCAGAGGGCGGTGGCGCGGGTTTGGACCAGGGCGTCCTGGACGAAGGTGAGCCAGTGGTAGACGGTCATGTGGGCGGCCAGGGTCTCGTCCGAGTCGGTCAGGTCCTCGGGCATGTCCTCGCTCACCCCGAGGGTGGTGCCCAGGGCCAGGCGCAGGTCGTTGAGCGCGGCCAGCCAGGCATCCGCCTGGTCCACGGTCAGCTCGGCCCGGCCGCCGTCCGGCGGGCAGGTGGCCAGCACCACGTCGGCCGCCTCGGTCTTGGCCGCGATCAGCTCCGGCTCCCGCGCGGCGCGCAACATGCTGGCCAGCTCGGCGTCCTCGCGGTGGAAGTCCGGCAGCAGCCGGGCCAGCACGGAGTCCTCCGGCGGGCGGGTGTGCCCGGCCTGGATGCCGGTCAGCTCGGCCAGCTCGTCCTCCGGGGCGCTGTCCGTCCGCTCGGCCAGCATCACCTGGATCTGCCCGACCAGCCCGCGCAGCAGCGCCGCCTCCGGCTGGTCGAGCACCCCGACCAGCCGGAGCTTCGCGCCGCGCCCGGTCCTCCGCCAGCCGTTCACGCTTTCTGCATGGTGGCCCAGAGGCCGGCCGCGTGCAGCTTCGCCACGTCGCCCTCGACCTTCTCCTTGGAGCCGGACGAGACGGTGGCGCGACCTTTGTGGTGAACGTCCAGCATGAGCTTGGTGGCCTTCTCCCGGTCGTAGCCGAACAGCTTCTGGAACACGAAGGTGACGTACGACATCAGGTTGACCGGATCGTTCCACACGATGGTCTGCCAGGGCGTCTCCAGCTCGCCGGTCTCCTCCACCTCGTGGGTGGGCAGCGGAAGTGGTGCGGCCATGCATCTATGGTGACAGCTCCGGCAAGACCGATGCATCTTCGGGCGTTGATGAGAGCGTGTCTTGCGGATCATCCAGCCGGCTGCGCGGCATAGATCCACAAGACACGCTCTACGATTTCGCCATGACGTCGTCCAGCTTGCTCACCGACCGGTACGAGCTGACCATGCTGGCCGCCGCGCTGGCGGACGGCACGGCCGGCCGGCGTTGCGTGTTCGAGGTGTTCGCCCGGCGGCTGCCGGACGGCCGCCGCTACGGGGTGGTGGCCGGACTGGGCCGGCTGCTGGACGAGCTGGCCAGGTTCCGGTTCGGCGACGCCGAGCTGACCCAGCTGGCCGAGACCGGGGTGGTTGACGCCACCACGCTGGACTGGCTGGCCGACTACCGGTTCGCCGGCGACATCGACGGCTACCCCGAGGGCGAGCTGTACTTCCCCGGCTCCCCGGTGCTCACCGTGACCGGCAGCTTCGCCGAGGCCGTGGTGCTGGAGACCCTGGCGCTGTCCGTGCTGAACCACGACTGCGCGATCGCCTCGGCCGCCGCGCGCATGGTGGCCGCCGCCGGCGGCCGGCCGTTGATCGAGATGGGTTCCCGGCGCACCCACGAGCGGGCCGCGGTCGCCTGCGCGCGGGCCGCCTACCTGGCCGGATTCGCCTCCACGTCCAACCTGGAGGCCAGCCGGCAGTTCGGCATCCCGACCGCCGGGACGGCCGCGCACGCGTTCATCCTGCTGCACGACGACGAGCAGGTGGCGTTCGCCAGCCAGGTCGCCACGCTCGGCACCAAGACTACGCTGCTGGTGGACACCTACGACATCCGCCGGGGCATCGAGCGCGCGGTGGCCGCCGCCGGCACCGAGCTGGGCGCGATACGGATCGACTCCGGCGACCTCGGCGAGCTGGCCCGCCAGGCCCGCGACCAGCTGGACGCGCTGGGGGCGCGGGCCACCCGGATCGTGCTCTCCGGCGACCTGGACGAGTACGCCATCGCCGCACTGCGGGCCGAGCCGGTGGACGCGTACGGCGTGGGCACGTCGGTGGTCACCGGCTCCGGGGCGCCCACCGCCGGCATGGTCTACAAGCTGGTCGAGGTGGACGGTCGGCCGGTGGCCAAGCGCAGCTCGGCCAAGGAGTCCCGGGGTGGCCGCAAGTCCGCGATGCGCCGGTACAAGCCGACCGGCACGGCGCTGGAGGAAGTGGTCCACCGGGCCGACTCCCCCCTTCCCGCCGGCCCGCACGACCGGGTGCTGCCGGTGCCGCTGATGCGCGGCGGACAACGGGTGGCCGACCTGGAGACGCTGGAGCAGTCCCGGGAACGGCTGCGGGCGGCGCTGGTCTCGGTACCCTGGGAAGGCCTCAAGCTGTCCAAGGGCGACCCCGCGATTCCCACTGTTTTCCAGTAGGAGACCCGAAATGGCCCGCGCGCTGATCATCGTCGACGTCCAGCTCGACTTCTGCGAGGGCGGATCGCTCGCGGTGGCCGGCGGCGCCTCGGTCGCCGGCCGGATCAACACGGTGACCGGCGACTACGACCACGTCGTGGCCACCCGGGACTACCACGTCGACCCGGGTTCACACTTCTCCGAGACCCCGGACTTCGTGGACTCCTGGCCGGTGCACTGCGTGGCCGGCACGGCCGGTGCGGCGTTCCACCCGGCGCTGGACGTGGCGCCCATCCAGGCGGTGTTCGGCAAGGGCGAGTACGCCGCCGCCTACTCCGGCTTCGAGGGCGCCGCGCCGGACGGCACGGGCCTGGCCGACTGGTTGCGCGCGCACGAGGTCACCCGGGTCGACGTGGTCGGCATCGCCACCGACCACTGTGTGCGGGCCACTGCGCTGGACGCGGTGCGGGAGGGCTTCACCACCCGGGTGCTCACCGACCTGACCGCCGGCGTGGCCCCGGAAAGTACCGAAGCCGCGCTGGCCGAGCTCCGCACCGCCGGCGCCACCGTCCGGTGACCAGGCGAATCGCGACGATCGGGGTCTATGACTTCACGGTCGGGGCCTTCGTCGAGAAGCTCACCGCCGGCGGCGTGGGGCTGCTGCTCGACCTCCGCCAGCGCCGCGGCGTACGGGGTTCCGAGTACGCCTGGGCGAACTCGGCCCGGCTCCAGCGGACGCTCGCCGAGGCGGGCATCGGCTACCGGCACGTGAAGGACCTGGCGCCGACGACCGAGATGCGCCAGATCCAGTACCGCGAGGACGACCGCGAGGGCGTGGGCAAGCGCAACCGCGTCGCCCTGGCGCCCGAGTACGCCGAGCGCTACACCCGCGAGATCCTCGACCCGTTCGACCTCGGCGCACTCGTGGCGGAGCTCCCGGCCGGCTCGGTGACCGCCCTGCTCTGCGTCGAGCGCGATCCGGAGGCCTGCCACCGCTCGCTGGTGGCCGAGCGCCTGCACACCGAGCACGGCCTGTCGGTCACCGACCTCCGCCCGAGTTGACGTGGTGAGGCTGTAGCGTCGTCGGCTGTGCCGAGCCAGCTTGATGCCCACCCGACAACGGAGCTCCCCGGTGTGGAGGAGCTGCTGAACGTGGCCGTCGAGGCGGTCGGCGGGCAGCCCCGCGAGGGTCAGCAGGAGATGGTGCGCGCGGTTCAGAAGTCGCTGCGCGGCGGCGAGCACCTGGCCGTGCAGGCCGGCACGGGCACCGGGAAGTCGCTGGCCTACCTGGTTCCGGCGATCCGCCACGCGGTGGACCGGGACACCACGGTGGTGGTGTCCACCGCGACCATCGCGCTGCAGCGCCAGCTGGTGGACCGCGACCTTCCCCGGCTGGCCGACGCGCTGGAACGGGTGCTGGGCCGCAAGCCCACCTTCGCCATCCTCAAGGGCCGGCGCAACTACCTCTGCCTGCACAAACTCAACGGCGACGTGCCCGAGGAGCGGGACGACCAGCTGTTCGACCCGTTCGCCGTGTCCGCGATGGGCCGCAACGTCAAGCGGCTGCACGAGTGGGCACAGAAGACCGACTCCGGGGACCGGGACGAGCTGGTGCCCGGCGTGCCGGACGCCGCATGGCGCCAGGTATCGGTGACCGCCCGGGAGTGCCTGGGCCTGTCCCGCTGCCCGGTCGGCACCGACTGCTTCGCCGAGCGGGCCCGCGCCGAGGCCGGCCGGGCCGACGTGGTGGTCACCAACCACGCGCTGCTGGCCATCGACGCGCTGGACGGCCGCGCGGTGCTGCCCGAGCACGACGTGGTGGTCGTGGACGAGGCCCACGACCTGGTGGACCGGGTCACGGGGGTGGCCACCGCCGAGCTCACCGGCGGCTCGGTGAAGGCCGCCGCCCGCCGCTGCGGCCGGCTGGTCGACCAGGCCATCGCCGACCGCTTGGACGAGGCCGGCGACGGCCTGGCGATGGTCCTGGCGGACGCCCCGATGGGCCGCTGGGAGCGCGGCCTGCCCCAGCCGGTGGCCGGTGCGCTCACCGCGGTCCACGACGCCTGCTCGGCCTGCCGCACCGCCATCGGCTCGGAGCGCCGGGAGGACCCCGAGCAGGCCACCGCGCGGAAGCTGGCGCTGGCCCTGCTGGACGAGGTGCAGGAGACCGCCACCCGGCTGCTCGCCGCGTTCGCCGAGGAGGACCTGGCCAAGCGGTACGACGTGGTGTGGTTGAGCGATCTAGGCGCCGACGGCACGAAGGTGCTTCGGGTGGCGCCGCTGACCGTGGCCGGTCTGCTGCGCGAGCGGCTGTTCGGCCCGCGCACGGTGGTGCTCACCTCGGCCACGCTGACCCTGGGCGGGTCGTTCGACGCGCTGGCCCGGCAGTGGGGTCTGCCGTCCAACAAACCCGACGGTGCCGAGGAACCCGCCGACCCGGTGCCCGACCCGGAGAAGCCCCGGTGGACCGGCCTGGACGTCGGCTCTCCGTTCCAGCACTCGCGGGCCGGGATCCTCTACGTGGCCAAGCGGCTGCCCCCGCCCGGCCGGGACGGCCTGCCGCCGGCCTACCTGGACGAGATCGCCGAGCTGGTCACCGCCTCGGGCGGCGGCACGCTCGGGCTGTTCTCCTCCATGCGGGCGGCCAAGCAGGCCACCGAGGCGCTGCGCCCCCGGCTGGAGCAGCCGATTCTGTGCCAGGGCGACGACGCCACCGGGCTTCTGGTGCGCCGGTTCGCCGAGGACGACGCCACCTGCCTGTTCGGCACGCTGTCGCTGTGGCAGGGGGTGGACGTGCCGGGCCGGTCGCTGCGCCTGGTGCTGATCGACCGCATCCCGTTCCCCCGCCCGGACGACCCGCTCACCTCGGCCCGGCAGCAGGCGGTGGACGCGCGGGGCGGCAACGGCTTCCTCAGCGTCTCGGCGACCCACGCCGCGCTGCTGCTCGCGCAGGGCGCCGGCCGGCTGCTGCGCGGCATGGACGACCGGGGCGTGGTGGCCATCCTGGACCCGCGCCTGGCCACCGCCCGCTACGGCGGCTTCCTGCGCGCGTCACTGCCCCCGTTCTGGCCGACCACCGACCCGGAAGTCGTCCGGGCCGCCCTCCGCCGCCTGGCCACCCGCAACCCCGACGAGTAACGGGGCCTACCCCAAATTCATGGTCAGGTAGCGCCCGGAGACGTTTGCCGCCGACAAATGGTCTTTCGCTGCTACTTGACCATGCCGCCCGCCGGCGTTCGGGACCAGTGCGCGGCGCAGGTCACGGTGCCGGGGTCGACCTCGGTGAAGCCGGCGTCCCGGACCAGCACCGCACCGCCGGCCGCGCCGCTGGAGGCCAGCACCTCGCGCCACCGGTCCGGGCTGGCGGGGCGCACCGCGCAGCGCCAGCCGAGGGAACGCCACGCGGCCAGCCGGTCCGCCTCCAGCGACGCCGCCAGGATCATGCTGGCGTGGCCGACCTGGGCGGCGGCCTTGCCCACGGTCAGCTCCACCGCCGGGTTCAGCCAGATCACCGGTACGCCGCCCGGCGGCGGGCCGGGGTCGTCGGCGGGCAGGTCGGTGCCGGCGATCTGCAGGCGGGTCAGCGTGCGCGGCGCCTCGACCACCAGCCCGGGCAGCAACGCCCGGACCTGCGCGGAACCCACCGTGACGGTCACCCCGGGAAGTTCCTGTACCGCCGACCAGTGGGCGCCGCGAGCCCGGCGGGTCACCTTGCGGATGCGGCCGGCCACCCAGGCGCTCACCGCGTCGTGCCACTCCCCGCCCGGGGCGGTGCGTTCGTCCAGGCACACCGCGACGGCCGCGCCGGCCGCCGCCTCCAGCAGCCCGGTCCGAGGCGGGGGTTCGGCCTTCTCCACGCGCAGCACCACCGGCATGGCCCGGATCAGCGCCGGGTCCTCGTCGGTGTCTCCACCGCGCGCCAAACTGGGCGCGCGGCCAGCGCCGCCTTCGGCGGCGGTGTCCCCGGTGGCCTCGTCGGGCAGCGCCAACCAGTGTAGGTAGCGGGCGGCCAGCGGGGCGAGAACCGAAGCGGTCACGGCAGGGGCACGCGGCGCAGCACGCCCTCGGCCTCGTCCGCCGCCTCCACCTCGTCCCGGGTGATGCCCAGCACGAACAGCACCACGTCCAGGTACGGCACGGACAGCGCGGTGTCCGCCACCTCGCGCAGCGCCGGCTTGGCGTTGAACGCGACGCCGAGGCCGGCGGTGGACAACATGTCGATGTCGTTGGCCCCGTCACCCACCGCGACGCACTGTTCCAGCGGGATGTCGTACTCCTCGGCGAACCGGCGCAGCGCGACCGCCTTGCCCGCCCGGTCCACCACCTCGCCGACCACCCGGCCGGTGAGCCGCCCGTCCACCACCTCCAGCGAGTTGGCCGCGCAGAAGTCCAGGCCCAGCTCGCTCACCAGCCGCTCGATCACCGGGGCGAACCCGCCGGAGACCACCCCGCACCGGTAGCCCAGCCGCTTCAGGGTGCGGATGGTGGTGCGGGCGCCGGGGGTCAGCTCCAGCTCGCCGGCCACGTCGTCCAGCACCGAGGCGGGCAGCCCCTCCAGCACGGCGACCCGGCGGCGCAGCGACTCGGTGAAGTCCAGCTCGCCGCGCATCGCGGCCTCGGTGACCGCGCACACCCCGGCCTCCGCCTCGGCGCCGGCCCGCGCCGCGAGCATCTCGATGACCTCGCCCTGGATCAGCGTGGAGTCCACGTCGAACACGATCAGCCGCTTGCCCCGGCGGGCCAGGCCGGCCCGCTCCACCGCCACGTCCACGCCGACCTTGGCCGCCACCTCCACCAGGGTGGAGCGCAGCGTGCCGTGCGGGTACGGGGCCTCCTCGGTCTCCTCCCAGGTGGGCGAGACCAACAGCTCCAGCCCGGTGACCGGGTAGTCCGCCACCCGGCGGATCGCGTCGATGTTCGCGCCCACCCCGGCCAGCGCCCTGGCCACCTCGCCGAAGGCGCGCGCGGTGACCGGCCGGCCCATCACCAGCACCACGTGGCTGGACCGGCGGTGGCGCAGCGAGGACGCCGCGTCCGGGGTGTCCGGCTCGATCGAGGTGCGCACGGTCATCGCGATGCTGGCCATGGCCTGCTCGACCGACTCCTGCAGCGCCTCGGGGTCGGTCTCGATGGCCACCAGGGCACCCAGGGTGAGCTGCCCCCGGATGACCACCTGCTCCACGTCCAGCAGCTCCACGCCGTGCCGGATCAGCGCGGCGAACAGCACCGAAGTCACCCCAGGCCGGTCCGGCCCGGTCACCGTGATGAGAACCGCGACCCTGGCAGGCATCAAGGATTCTGTGACTCAGTGGGCCTTCGGGTCACCGTCGGGCAGCGCGTCGGGCGCGGCCTTCGCCGTGACCTTCTCGGACGGAGCCGGGTGGCCCTTGCCGGCGTGCGCCTCGGCCCGCAGCCTCGGCACCAGGTGCGGGTAGTGCAGCTCGAACGCCGGGCGCTCGGAACGGATCCGGGGCAGCTCGGTGAAGTTGTGCCGGGGCGGCGGGCAGGAGGTCGCCCACTCCAGCGAGTTGCCGTGGCCCCACGGGTCGTCCACGGTGACCACCTGGCCGAACCGGTAGCTGCGGAACACGTTCCAGATGAACGGCAGCGTGGAGGCGCCCAGGATGAACGCGCCGATGGAGGAGAACGTGTTCAGCGCGGTGAACCCGTCGCTGGGCAGGTAGTCGATGTACCGGCGCGGCATGCCCTCGTTGCCCACCCAGTGCTGCACCAGGAAGGTGGCGTGGAAGCCGAGGAAGGTGAGCCAGAAGTGGACCTTGCCCAGCGTCTCGTCCATCATCCGGCCGGTCATCTTGGGGAACCAGAAGTAGATGCCGGAGTAGGTGGCGAACACGATCGTGCCGAACAACACGTAGTGGAAGTGCGCCACCACGAAGTAGGTGTCCGAGACGTGGAAGTCCACCGGCGGCGAGGCCAGCAGGATGCCGGTCAGGCCACCGAACAGGAAGGTCACCAGGAAGCCCACCGCGAACAGCATCGGCGTCTCGAACGTCAGCTGGCCGCGCCACATGGTGCCGATCCAGTTGAAGAACTTGATGCCGGTCGGGATGGCGATGAGGAACGTGGTGAACGAGAAGAAGGCCAGCAGCACCGCGCCGGTGGCGTACATGTGGTGCGCCCAAACGGCCACGGACAGCGCCGCGATGGCGATCGTGGCGTAGACCAGCGCCTTGTAGCCGAACAGCGGCTTGCGGCTGAACACCGGGAAGACCTCGGTCACGATGCCGAAGAAGGGCAGCGCGACGATGTACACCTCGGGGTGGCCGAAGAACCAGAACAGGTGCTGCCAGAGGATCACGCCGCCGTTGGCCGGGTCGAACACGTGCGCGCCGAGGTGGCGGTCCGCCTCCAGGCCGAGCAGCGCGGCGGTGAGCACCGGGAAGGCGATCAGGATCAGGATCGCGGTGACGAAGATGTTCCAGGTGAACACCGGCATCCGGAACATGGTCATGCCGGGCGCGCGCAGACAGATCACCGTGGTGAGGAAGTTGACACCGCCGAGGATGGTGCCGAGGCCGGCGATGACCAGGCCCATGATCCACAGGTCGGCGCCGACACCGGGAGAGTGCGTCGCGTTGGACAGCGGGGTGTAGGCGAACCAGCCGAAGTCGGCCGCGCCGCCCGGGGTGAGGAAGCCGGCCATCACGGTCAGCCCGCCGAACAGGAACAGCCAGTACGAGAAGGCGTTCAGCCGGGGGAAGGCGACGTCCGGGGCGCCGATCTGCAGCGGCACGATGTAGTTGGCGAAGCCGAACAGGATCGGCGTCGCGTAGAGCAGCAGCATGATCGTGCCGTGCATGGTGAACAGCTGGTTGAACTGCTCCTCGGACAGGAACTGCTTGCCCGGCCGGGCCAGCTCGGTCCGCATCAGCAGCGCCATCGCGCCGCCCGCCATGAAGAAGGCGAAGGACGTCACCAGGTAAAGGATGGCGATGTCCTTGGGGTCCGTTGTGTGCAGGAAACGCAGCAGGGACGTTCCCTTGACAGCCTTGCGCGCCGGATACGGGCGCGACGAGATCGGCTGCGGGGCGACGGCGGTCACCACTACCTCCTGCTGGCCTAGTCGGACTGACTTCGCCCCGAATCCTAATCCCCCATTCGCCGCCCCCGCCCGAGGGGCGCTCGCCGCACCCCGTCACCCCGCCCAAGGGGGTGATCGTCATAGGCCGGGGTGGGGAGACCGGTTCCAGCCGGGGGAGGACCGTCCGGGTTGCGGGGTGCGACCGACGGCTGGGGCGCTGGTCAGGTTTGACAGATGGCTTGGACGGCGACAGGCGCGTCTTGTGGGGCTTTCGGGGCGCCTGTTTCGTCTGGTGCGTGTGCCGCGGCGCGGCTTTCGACCCGCCGCGCCGTCCAGGCCGCTTCGAACCCCGGGTGGCGCACAACACAACCCCGGCGCCGTCAAGATCGCCGCTTCTGGCGGCGCAACAGCGCAAACGAGGCTGTCGCCCCAATTCGCTCGTGGGCGGGCTGACGCGGCCGTTCCGGGTCACCAGATGATCGACATCAACCACAGTGCCCTTCTGTCGCTCCTGGAGGGCCGTGAGGTTGATGTGGATCTTCAGGTGGGTGGGTGGCAGTTGAAAGACCGGCTTGGACGGCGCGGCTGGGTGGCCTCCCGTGGCTTGGGTGCGGCCTGTTGCGTTGCGCCCCGGGCTCGCGCCACTTGGGTGCGGCCTGTTGCGTTGCGCCCCGGGCTCGCGCCGCTTGGGTGCGGTCCTTGTGTTGACGCCCGGGCCTGTGTTGACACCCGGGCCTTTCGCCGGTTCGGTGCGTTGCGCGCTGGCGTTCCGCGCCCGGTTACGGACCGTGGCCGGTTCGCGGGCGCGGCGGAGGCCCGTTTTCGTCGAGCGCAAGCTCAGTCCGGTCTACCCCATGATCGAACCGGACTGAGCTTGCGCTCGGCGAACGGGGGCGGCGAGGGTTCATTCGGAAGCCAAGCCGGCCGTCACAGTCCGTAGCGGAAGCGCCCGCCCGCCGAACCAACGCAACGGGCCGCACCCAAGCCACGGGAGGCCACCCAGCCGCGCCGTCCAAGCCGGTCTTTCAACCGCCACCCACCCACCTGAAGATCCACATCAACCTCACGGCCCTTCCGAGACCGAGAAAGGGCACTGAGGTTGATGTCGATCAAGTAGCGATGCGCTGACCCGCCGAGATCATGGTCATGCCCTCGCCACGGCATTCGGCAACGGCCTCATTTCGCGGTTCAACCGCCGCGGTTGGCGATCATGGTCGCGGCCACGCGCGGTGAGCTTCGTCTCGCGGGCACCCGGCGAGCCCGTTTGCTGAGAGCGATTCTGAGAGGGCGCAGAGGGGGGCGGGCGTCGCGATCTCGCGCGCGGGTACCGTCAGTTGACACACCGAACCCCTGCCCAACGGATTGCTGAGTGTTTTTGTGACCGCGCTCAAGAGGTGGCCATTCATTTTGACGTTGCCGCCCGTCCCCCCGAGGATGGGCCGGGTAACGGCTGGCTGGTGCTCCTCGACCTTTCAGGGCGGACACTCGGTCTGGGGACAGACAAGATCTGAAGCAACGGAGGTCAATTGATGGGTCGCACACCCACGCGCGTAGGGGTGGTCGGTTACGGATACTGGGGCTCCAAGCACGTGCGCGTGCTCAACAGCTTGCCCGACGTCGAGGTCACCGTGATCGACCGCGACGAGCAGCGGCTGCGTGAGGCGATGTCCAACTTCCCCAACGTGCGGATCGCCACCGACATCGCCGACGAGCTCGAGGCGCTTGACGCGGTGGTCGTCGCCACCCCGCCGGCCCTGCACGCCTCGGTATCCCTGCAGGCGATGAACGCCGGCCTGCACACGCTGGTGGAGAAGCCGCTGGCCACCTCGGTGGAGGACGCCGAGGCACTGGTCACCGCCGCCGAGACGAACAACGTCCGGCTGATGGTCGGCCACACCTTCGAGTACAACCCCGCCGTGTGGAAGCTGAAGGAGATCATCAGCTCCGGGGAGCTCGGGCGAATCCTCTACATCGACGCCGCCCGGCTGGCGCTCGGCCGCTACCAGTACGACTGCAACGTGATCTGGGACCTGGCCCCGCACGACATCTCGATCGTCTCCTACCTGTTGGACGAGGTGCCGCACCGAGCCTCGGTGTGGGCCCAGCACAACATCGGGAACGTGCACGCGGACATGGCCTACCTGCGGCTGGAGTTCCAGAACTCCGGCGCCCCGGCCTTCGTGCAGGTGTCCTGGCTGCACCCGGAGAAGATCCGGCGGGTCACCGTGGTCGGCGAGAAGAAGATGGCCATCTACAACGACGTGTCGGACAACGAGCGAATCCGCATCTACGACGTCGGCGTGGACCCGGCGCAGGTGGACGAGGGCTCCTCCCACGACTACCCGGTGAGCTACCGGTTCGGTGACATCGTCTCGCCGTACGTGCAGTTCCGCGAGCCGCTGATGCTGCAGGACAGCCACTTCATCGAGTGCGTGCGCACCGGCAAGGAGCCGCAGACCCCCGGTCAGCGCGGCCTGGACATCGTGAAGGTGCTGGCCGCGACCGACGTGGCCAACTCCACCGGCGCGCCGGCCGAGACCGGTGCCTCCCTGGTGTCCGCGAGCGGTGCCGGCAACGGGCGGGTGCGTCCGTGAGCGAGGCACCGGTTCCCTTCCTGGACCTGCCGGCCCTGCACGGGCCGCTGTACCCCGAGTTCGAAGCCGCGTACGCCACCGTGCTGCGGCACGGCAAGTTCATCAACGGCCCCGAGGTCACCGCGTTCGAGTCGGAGTTCGCCGCCTACTGCGAGAACGTCCACGCCGTGGGTGTGGGCAACGGCACCGACGCGCTGGAGCTGATCCTGCTCGGCCTGGGCATCGGCCCCGGTGACGAGGTGATCATCCCGGCCAACACGTTCATCGCCACCGCCGAAGCGGCGCTGTACGTGGGCGCCCGTCCCCGGTTCGTGGACGTGCTGCCGGACACCCTGCTGATCGACCCGGCCGCCGTCGAGGCGGCGGTGAACGAGAAGACGGCCGCGGTCGTCGGCGTGCACCTGTTCGGCCAGATGTGCGACACCGAGGCGCTGGCCGCGATCGCCGCGAAACACGGCATCGCGCTGGTCGAGGACGCCGCGCAGGCCCACGGCGCCCGGTTCGCCGGCAAGCGGGCCGGCAGCGTGGGTGTGGCCAGCGGGTTCAGCTTCTACCCGGGCAAGAACCTGGGCGCGCTGGGCGACGCCGGCGGCGTGGTCACCGGGGACGCCGACCTGGCCGACCGGATCCGCCGCACCGGCGACCACGGCCGCTCGGCCGACAGCCGGTTCCACCACAACCTGGTCGGCCGCAACAGCCGGATGGACTCCGTGCAGGCCGCCGCGCTGTCGATCAAGCTGCGCGGGCTGGACACGGCCAACGCCGGCCGGGTGCGCGCGTGGGAGCAGTACAAGGTGGAGCTGCCGGACACCGTCCGCCTGGTGGCCCGGGACCCCAGGGCCGAGGCCGTGTACCACCTGTGCGTGGTCGAGGTGGAGAACCGGGACAAGGTCTGCCAGGCGCTCACCGAGGCCGGCGTCGGCTGGGGTCTGCACTACAAGACCCCGTGCCACGTGGACGAGGCGTACACCGAGTACCGGGAGTCGCTGCCCGTGGTGGAGGCCGCGGCGGACCGCATCCTGTCCCTGCCGATGTCCCCCACGATCAGCGAGTCCCAGGTCAGCCGGGTCTGCGAGGTGCTGCGAGACGTCACCGGGGGTAGCAGCGGATGACCCGTCCGTCCGACGCGGCTTCGGTGTCGGACCGACCGGGTTGGTCGGGGCCGCCGCCGGGAGGGCCGGGTGGGCCTTACAACCAGCCCGGCCCCCGGCTGCCCCCTCCTCCGCCGCCCGCGCGCCGGCTCACCCCGGCGCAGGGCTCCCGCCTGGCGATGATCGCCGGCGTGATCGTCGTGCTCGGCGCGCTGGTCGGCCTGCTGGCGACAATGGCGTTGCCGACCAAGTACGCCGCTCGGACGTTGATCGAGTATCACGTGTCGCTGGAGAACGCCAGCGAGTTCCTCCGCACCGACCGCAACATGACCACCCAGACGGTGCTGCTGACCAGCCGCAGCGTCCTGGGCCCGGTCGCCGAGCAGAACGGTGTCTCCGCCGACGTGCTGGCGGACAACGTGAACGCCACCCTGATCAAGGGCTCGAACGCGGTGGAGAGCGAGATCATCCAGGTCGACGTGCTCAGCTCCAGCCGGGACAGCGGCGTCACCCTGGCCAACGCGATCGCCAAGCAGTACCTGCAGGTGGTCGAGGCGAACAGCCCCAAGGCCTACATCCAGCAGCAGCTGGACGACGCCAAGAAGCAGCTGAGCTCGTCGGTCGGCGCCTCGGCGGCGAACGCGCAGACCAGGATCAACACCTTGCAAGGTCAGCTGGACATCGAGAACATGACCGGGAACAGCGCAAAGGTCGTCGTGCCCGCCTACTCGGTCGCCGCCCCGGCGGAGCCGAACCGGCCGGTCGCGATCGCCACCGGCGCGCTGCTCGGAATCCTGGTCGCCGGGCTGGCCGCGATCTTCCTTTCCCGACGTTGGACGCGGAGTTGATGAACTAGATGACGCGCGCCTCGGAGGATCGCTGGCCGATCGCCAACACCCCTCGCCCGCCCCGGCCCGGCCCGCCGGGCCCGGCGCGGCCGGACCAAGGCGGCTCGAACGGCGAGCCGAACCGGCCGGACGGCAAGAAGCCGCCGTCCCCGGGGGCGCCGCCGGCACCCCGGCCGGACCCCGGCCCCGCCGTCCGGCCCGACCCCAGCAAGTCGGCGGGACGGCCCGACCACGGCCCGGCCGTACGGCCCGACCCGACCAAGGCCCGTCCGGAATCCGGCCCGCCGGCTGTGCGGCCCGATCCGAGCAAGCCCCAGCCGAGCAAGCCCCGGCCGGAGCCGAGCAAGCCCCAGTCGAGCAAGCCGTCGCCTTCGCCCCGGCCCGAGCCCTCCGGCGGCTCGTCCAGCCCGGCCCCGTCCTCCGGTGCGCCGGGCGGCTCGGTGGCCAGGGGGAACGCCCCGACCGCGCCGCCGCGCGGCCGCCCGCCGTTGCCCGGCCCGCCGCCCGGCAGTGGGGCTCCCCGGTTGCCCGGGCCGCCGATGATGGCCGGCCCGCCGCCCCGGTACACCCCGCCCCGCCCCCGCCGCGAGCTCACCGCCGCGCAGCGCAGCAAGCTGACCATGCTGGCCGTCGTGCTGATGGCGGTCGGCGCGGTGGTGGGTTTCCTGGCCGCCGCGGTGATCCCGACGCAGTACGCCGCCCGCACCACCATCCAGTACAACATCGCCGCCGAGAACAGCGGTGACTTCCTGAAGACCGACCGCAACCTCACCACCCAGACGGTGCTGATCACCAGCCGGAACGTGCTGCAGCCGGTAGCCGACGCCAACGGCATCAGCGTGGACGACCTGACCAAGAAGGTCGTCGCCACCGTGTTGCAGAGCAGCAACATCATCCAGGTGGAGGTCAAGGACCCGAGCCGGGACATGGGCATCACGCTGGCCAACGCGGTCGCCAAGCAGTACCTCACGGTGGCCAACAACAGCGGCCCCAAGGGCTACCTGCAGAACCAGCTGAACCAGGTGAAGCAGCTGCAGGCGGCGCCGAGGCCGGGCACCACCCCGGCGGACGCGGCCGCACTGGCCGCCCGGGTCACCACGCTGCAGTCCCAGCTGGACGAGCTGAACCTGACCGCCAACCAGTCCACCGTGCTCGCGCCGGCCTACTCGGTCACCGATCCGGTGACCCCGGGCAAGGGCGCGGCCGGTATCACGGGTGGCATCTGTGGCCTGCTTATCGGTCTGATGACGGTCGCTACGCTGTCCCGGCGGTGGACCCGAAGCTGACACTCGAGTAGGGCTGATATGGCGCGCAGCAACCCCGGAACGAACACGGTCAACCCCGACAAGCCCCGGATGTCCTGGCGGATGCCCCGGGTGCTGATGTACCACAACTTCGGCGACCCGCCGGCCGCCGGCGATCCCGAGCACCTGTTCATCCCGGTGGAGAGGTTCAAGGAGCAGCTGGCCTGGCTGGACGCCAACGGCTGGCGCGCGCTGTCCCTCGGCGAGTTCCTCGCGGTGCTGGACGGCGCGCGGCCGCCGCGCAAGTCCTACCTGGTGACCATCGACGACGGGCACGAGTCGGTGCTGTCCACCGGTGCGCCGATCCTGGCCGAGGCGGGCATCCCCTCGGTGCTGTTCGTGCCGCCCGGCGTGCTCGGCGGGCCGATCACCTGGAACCCGGTGTACGCGGGCGAGCGGCTGTCCAGCAAGGCGGAGATCGCCACCCTGGCCAACACCGGCATGGAGATCGGCGTCCACAGCTGGGACCACACCCGGATGTTCGGCATGGACGACGCCGAGCTGGAGCTGAACATCGTCCGGGCGAAGGGCGACGTGGCCGAGATGATGGGCTACGAGCCGCGCTCCTTCGCCTACCCGTTCGGCACCCACGACGGGGCCGCTCGGCGCAAGATGGCCGACGCCGGATACGCGGTGAGCTTCGCCGTGGCCCGCGAGAACGGCCGGTTCGCGGTGGACCGGATCTTCGTCAAGGGCGAGGACTCGCTGGGCATGTTCCGGTTCAAACTGTCCCTGGCCTACCGGTTTGCCTCCCGGGTGGGCGGCCGGACCCCGTGGCTGCGGCACAAGGTGCGCGCTCTGCTGGGGCTGCTGAAGGGCCGCGGTGGGGCCGAACAGGCGACCCAGCGGACCGGGTAGTCTCTGGCGCCACGAATTGGGTGTAACCGTAAGCCACACGAGGGGTAGCGCAGCGTGAAGGTGGGAGCTCCCCAGATGAGCACGGTGGACAACTCCGGGCGGGAGGACACGGCCCGGAACTCCGCCATTGTGCTGGTCTTCACCCTGACCAGCCGGGCGACCGGGCTGGTCAGGGTGCTGGTGATCGGCGCCCTGATGGGTGACACCTTCTTCGCCAACATCTTCCAGGCCGGCTACGTACTGCCGAACACGATCCACTCCACCATCTCGGGGCCGATCCTGGCCATGGTGCTGATCCCCAGCATCGTGCGCGCGCTGGACAACCACGGGATAACTCGGTCGCGGGAGCTGTTCGCCCGGGTGGGCGGCCGGATCGTGGCGATGACCGCCGCGGCGGCCGCGCTGCTCATGCTGGCCTCCCCGCTGGTGGCCTGGTCGTTCACCGCCGGCATCCCGGCCGACCAGCGCGACCGGGCCTTCCACCTGACCCTGGTGCTCATCCTGTTCGTGGCCCCCCAGGTGCCGCTGTACGCGCTGTCGGCGCTCGGTGTGGCGGCGCAGCAGTCGCGCGGCAAGTTCGCGCTGGCCGCCGCCGCGCCGGGGATCGAGAACATCGGCACCATCGTCACGGTGCTGGCCGCCACCTGGATCTACGGCCAGGGCCTGCAGGTCAACGAGGCCAGCGACGCGAACATGATCTTCCTGGGCGTCGGCACCACCGCGTCGGTGATCCTGCACGCCGGCCTGCAGATGTACGGCACCTGGCGGGTCGGCCTGCTCGGCGGGTCGGTGCGCGGCTACTCCGGCGACGCCGACGCGAAGGACGCGGTGCGCCGGGTCGTCCGGTCCATCCCGATCGCGGTCTGCCCGGCCATCACCAACTACGTGCTCACCGTGCTGGCCGCCCCGGTGGCCGGCGGCGTTCTGGTGGTGCAGCTGGCCTACCAGGTCTACTACGCGCTGTCCTACCTGGGCTCCCGCGCGGTGTCCATGGCCGCCCTGCCCAAGCTGGCCCAGGAGGCCGGCACCGAGAACCCGCGCCGGTTCGGCATCGCCTGGCGACAGGCGCTGTACTACGCCACGCTGGCCGGTCTGCCGGCCACCTGCCTGCTCGCCTCCTTCTACCCGCAGACCGCCGACCTGCTGGCCAACGGCGAGATGCGCGAGGCCAACCTGATCACCAACCTGGGCCTGTGCCTGCTGGTGGCCGCGTTCGCGCAGATGGCCGGCGGCATGCACGACTTCGGTAGGCAGGCGCTGTTCTCCCGCCTGGACGACCGCGGCCCCCGGATCGCCAGCTACGTGGGCTTCTTCGTGGGCATCGCGGTGGCCGCCGGCACGCTGCTGCTGCCGGCGGACGGCACCCGGCTGGTCGGCCTGCTGGTCTGCGTGCTGGCCGGCGAGGCCGCCTCGGCGATCACCGTGCTGAGCCGGATGCGGCTGCGGCTGCGGCCCGAGTCGTTCATCAACCACACGCACGTGGTCGCCATCGGGCTGGCCACGCTGGCCATGGCACCGGTGATCGTGGGCGGCCGGTGGCTGTTGGGTACCCTCGCACCCGAGCGGTACCTGGTCCTGCTCGTGCTGCTGGCTTGCGGCGCGATCGCGCTGGCCGCGTTCCTCGCGGTGGTGCGGTACGTGGGGGACCGAATCACGGCGGAGGCGTTATGACCCGACCCGCGTATCCGCAGGCCCGCGCGGCCGCGGGGCCGGCGCCGGCCGTAACCGACCCCAACGAGGGCTTCGGCAAGTTCGCCGGCCTGGCCATGCTGGCCACCGCGGTAGCCGCGGTGCTCGGCGCCACGGTCGGCGCGGGAGCCGCGTTCGGTGTGGTCGGCGGCATCTTGGGCCTGATCATCTTCGTCGCGGCCGCGAAGACCCCGATCTTCGCCACGTACGCCTACATCGGCACGATGCCGATCATCTCGGGCATCGACCGGGACGAGCTGATCCCGCTGGTCCGCCCGAACGAGGCGCTGCTGGCTCTGGTCATGGCTGGCGCCATCACCGGCGCCTACCTGCGCATGCTGCGCGGAGACTCGATCCGGCCCCGGTTCTACGGCCCGGTGGACGCCCCGCTGGGCATCTTCCTGCTGATGGCCACGGTGTGGCCGGTCGCCACCATGCTGCTGCGCGACCTGCCACCGGCCGGCGAGGACTACGCGTCCACGCTGCCGATGGTGAAGCTGGTCGGCATCTACTTCCTGGTGCGCTACACGGTGCACACCGAGCAGGAGACCGTGCGGCTGATCCGGTTCATAGTGTGGCCGGGCGCCACCGTGGCGCTGGTCGCGGTGCTGCAGACGCTCAAGTTCGGGCCCATGCTGGCCCTGCTGAACACCTTCTGGGCCTCGGCCGAAGGCGCCTCCGAGCTGGAGGGCCTCGGGGACCGGGGCAGCGCCACCCTGGGCTCCCCCATCGCCGCCGGCGACGTCATCATCATCAGCCTGATCATCGTGCTGTGCTGCGGCGCGCGCGGCCTGCTCGGCCGGCGGGAACGGCTGGTGCTGGCCCTGCTGCTGGGTACCGGGGTGTTCGCCGCCGGGCAGTTCTCCACCTGGATCGCCGCGCTGGTCGGGTTCGCCCTGATCGCCTGGCGATTCCCGGAGATGCGCCGGCAGGCCACCCGGTTCGCCCCGCTCGGCCTGGTCGCCCTGGTCATCGGCTTCCCCGCCTTCGTAGGCCGGCTGGAGGGCATCGGCGAGTACGGCGGATGGGTGCCGGAGAGCTGGCTGGGCCGCTACGACAACCTGGCCCACCTGTTCATCCCGCACTTCAACTGGGTGACCATCTGGACCGGGGTCCGGGTGAACCCGGTGCTGCACGCGCCGGAGCGCTGGCGCGACCTGACCTACCTCGAGTCGGGCATCCTCTGGTTCGTCTGGATCGGCGGCATCCCGCTGCTGCTGGCGTTCCTCTGGCTGTCCTACCGAGTGTTACGCACTGTGCGGCCGGCTATCCGCCATCCGGGCGCATTCGGCGCTTGCGCGTCAAGTTTGGAAATCGTTTGGCTGTTCTTGCTCGTTCTTACACTTATTGACCCACATCTTCAGCTGCGCGGCACCGGAGACTTGCTCTTCACCTTGCTAGCGATCACCGTTGGAGGGATCGATGCCCGACGTCGGACTTGACACCGCATTGCCGGAGGCGGCGACGTGGGAGTCAGTGGCGCGGCGCGCGGTCGACGTCACGGCGGCCGGTTTAGCCCTCCTGATCCTGGGCATCCCGATGATCATCATCGGGCTGACCATCCGGTGGACCAGCGTCGGTCCTTCCCTGTTCCAGCAGCATCGGGTCGGCCTCGGCGGGCGCACGTTCACGATGTACAAGTTCCGCACCATGCGCACCGGCGTCGGCGACGAGATGCTGCGCGAGCTGATCGCCGCCGAGCTGCGCGGCGAGGACACCTCGGTCGAGGGCAGCTACAAGCTGAACGCCGACCCCCGGGTCACCTCGATCGGCGCCTTCCTGCGCAAGACCAGCATGGACGAGCTGCCGCAGCTGATCAACGTGCTCTTCGGCGACATGTCGCTGGTGGGGCCGAGGCCGTGCCTGGAGTGGGAAGCCCGGATGTTCCCTTCGGAGTTCCAGCCCCGGTTCTCCGTGCGGCCCGGGCTGACCGGCCTGTGGCAGGTGTCCGGCCGGTCCACCATGGGCACGCTGGAGATGCTGCACCTGGACCTGGCCTACGTGCGCACCCGCAACCTGGTCGGCGACATGTCGATCTTGTTCCGTACCATTCCGAGCATGCTGCGAGAAAGCGGAGCCCGGTAGTTTCATGACCACCCTGTTCGTCGCCACCACTGGTGGTCACCTTGCCCAGCTGGACGGCCTCTCCCGACGGATCCCCCAGGACGACGACTCGGTGTGGGTGACCCACGCCAACGAGCAGTCCACCTCCCTGCTGGCCGGCCGGGACGTGGTCTACGTGCCCTACATCGGCTTCCACTCGGTGCCCGGGGTGCTCAAGGCGATGCCCCAGGCCCACCAGCTGCTCCAGCAGCGGAAGATCACGCGCGCGGTGTCCACCGGCTCGGCGATCGCGCTCGGCTACCTGCCTTACCTGGCCGCGCGCGGCGTCGAGTGCCACTACATCGAGAGCGCGGCCCGGGTGACCCACCCCTCGGCCACCGGGAAGGTGCTGCGCCGGGTGCCCGGCGTGCACTGCCACACCCAGTACCCGCACTGGACCGACCAGGGCTGGCACTACGGCGGCAGCAGCTTCGACGTGTACCGGCCGGAGGCCGGTGCCGGCCTGGCCGCGCTGACCGGCTCGGACGAGGTGCGCGTGGTGGTCACCGTGGGCACGGCGGGCGAGTTCCCGTTCCGCCGCCTCATCGAGCCGCTGGCCGCCCTGCTGGCCGAGGACGGACCGCTGAGCAAGGCGGTGGAGCGCCCGGTGCGGGTGCTCTGGCAGACCGGCTGCACGCCCGTCGACGGGCTGGGCATCGAGGCCCGTCCGTTCCTGCCGGCCGCCGAGCTGAACGACGCGCTGCGGGACGCCCACATCGTGGTCTCGCACTCCGGCGCCGGTTCGGCGCTGGCCGTGCTGGACAGCGGCCACCTCCCGCTGCTGGCCAACC
Organism: Actinospineispora eucalypti; assembly: GCF_039543365.1. Classification (NCBI taxonomy): domain Bacteria; kingdom Bacillati; phylum Actinomycetota; class Actinomycetes; order Pseudonocardiales; family Pseudonocardiaceae; genus Actinospineispora; species Actinospineispora eucalypti. The sequence goes on along the minus strand of NZ_BAABJP010000010.1, from coordinate 316,575 downwards.
GGCTGTCCGGGTTCGGCGAGGCCGGCGACGACCACCAGCTGGACCTGTCCAAGGAACTGGCCCGGCGCGGACTGGGCCGGCCCATCGAGGACCTGGCCACGCTGAACGTGGACGACCTGCTGGGCACCCTCGAGCACGCCGTGGTGAAGACGGACAACCCGCCACCGTTCCGGCTGGACAACGTCCCGGCCCAGGCGCTGTCGAGTTAGTCGAACGCTCGACTACTTCGTGGCTCGTTTGGGTATCCCCCAATCGGGTTGAAACGCTAGGCTGGCCCGGTTGCGATAACAAGGGTGACCCTGCCTCACATCGAAGGCGATTCCACTCATGTCACAGCAGACCTCCCGGCCTTCAGCCCTCAGCGAGCTGCGCCTCGACACGTGGGTTCCCCGGCGTCAGGACAGCCGCCTGCTCGGCTCCCTCGCGGACGTGCTGAGCGAGTTCGCCGGCACCCGGCGTCCCACCGTCCCCGCACAGCGCACCGCCCCCGAATCGCGCCCCGACGCCTGAGCCCCGCTCGGCGCGGCTCAGGCTCCAAAGGCGGCTCCGACGACGGCGGGACCCGCGGTTCCGACCGGTGCCGATTCTGAGGATGGCTTGGACCTCCGCGGCTGGGGCTGGTCCGCCGCGGCTCCGGCTCGGCCCGTTGCGTCCGGTCGCATCTCCCGTCTCGCCTCGGCTTGGACGGCCGCAGACCTTGCGTTCTCCCGCTTCGCGCGGCCACGCGTGTCTCAACTGCCTCTTCCGCCCCTCACATCCCATTGACCGCAGCTTCGCTCCGGCGAGAGTTACCTGGTTCAGGTTTTCGCAAGATCGAACCTGAACGGCGTGACGTTCGGCAGCAATAATCGGAATGGATCAAGATCAACTCATCATCAGAGACGTCCTACCAACAAGTAACGTCTGCGAAGATGAGTTGACCACCTCCCCGGCGCCGGCCGGGCGTACCTCGTTCCTGGCGCAACAGGCCGAGCCAAAGCCGCGGCGGACCAGCCACAGCCGCGCCGTCCGGCCGTTGTTGGAACCGGCACCGGAACCCACCGCTCGGTTCCCAGGGACCGGCGCCGAGCCTCAGCGTTCGGTGCGGTTGTTGTCGTTTCTCGCCGGCGCGGAGTCCGGGTCCGCCTCCAACACGGGTCGGTCGCCTTTCAGGACGTTGTCCGCGACCACGGCGTCCGAGGCGCCCTTGGTCAGCGCGATGCCCCGGTAGAGCTTCGGGCCGGCCAGGGTGTTGCCGCGCAGCTCGACGTGGGGATAGCCGGCGAGGCTGATCGCCTGGGCGCCGCCGACATCGCAGTAGTTGGCCACGAAGGTGATCGACCGCATGCCGGCCGGCACTCCGGGGTTGCCCTTCTTGCCCGTGCCGATCAGGCACTGCTCGGCGACCCGCTCGCAGCGGTTGCCGGATATCTCCACGTCGAACGTCGGCGGGGAGTCCGTGTCGAAGGTCTGGAAGCAGTCCGGGTGCGGCCCCTCGCCGGGCGGGTAACCGGCCATGGAGATGTCCCGAACCACGTTTTCGCTGATCCGCAGCCCGCTGCCGAAGAAGCGCACGCCGTCCGCGTCGTCGCTGCCGTCCGCGGCACCCTGCTCCCTACCGGGCGCCTCGGCGCGCAGCGAGCCGCTCACCGTGTTGCGCCGCACCGAGACCCGCTCGCCCTCCACCCGGATGCCGGTGCCCTCGGTGCCGTAGACCTCGTTGCCCTCCACCCGCGAGTCCACGCAGGTGCAGCTGATCCCGTTGCGCCGGGCACCCCAGACGTTGTTGTCGTGCGCGTCCAGCCCGGTGCCGCGCAGGTTCAGCCCGCCGCCCTCGCGCATGGTGAACCCGGCCACCTCGACGTAGTCCGCGCGCACGTCCACGCCCCGCACCTCGGCGCCGTCGGAGAGTATCCGCACGGGCACCCCGGGCAGCCCGGACCGGATCACCTTCAGCGAGACCGACAGCAGTCCGGGGCCGGTCAGGCAGACCGTGTCACCCGGGCGCGCGCCGTTCAGCGCCCGTTGCGCCTGGTCGGGGTCCGAGACGGCGTTGGGGCAGCCACCGGGCGGCAACGCGTTGCGGGCCGGCGGCGGCGGGGCGTTCTCCATACGTTCATCGGGTGACGGCGAACCGCACCCGGCCAACGCGGCCACCCCGAGGAGCACCCCGACCAGGAGTAGCACGCGCCAGTCCTGAGGCCTGGTCAGCACCGTCAAACCCCCACTCCGCACCGGCAGGTATCGTGACGGACGGGCCCGGGCCGGACAACATCCGCCCGGCGACGTACAGCACCATCCGAGGAGCACACCGTCAACGCGATTCACCGGGTTGATCCACGCTTGGACCCAAGGTGGGCACAGCTGGCCAGCGGGCCGGCGGGCAGCCTGTTCACCTCTCCGCCCTGGATCAGCGCAGTCTGCCACAGCTACGACTTCACCCCGAGCGCGCGGGTGGCAGTCGCCGAGAACGACCAGCCGGTCGGGGGCCTGGCCTGGGTGACCGTCGAGGACATCCGGGGCGCCCGCATCTCCGCCCTGCCGTTCTGCGACCGGGCGGACCCGCCGCTGCGTGACGGCGACCCGGCCGGCTGGCCCGGCCTGCTGGACGACGCGCTGGCCGAGGGCCACCCGTTCACCCTGCGCTGCTTCTCCGACCACCCGGCGGCCGCGGACGAGCGGCTGCGCCAGGTCGGCGAGGCGGCCTGGCACGGCACGCCGACCGACCTCACCGAGGACGAGCTGCACAAGAAGATCAGCTCGGTGTCCCGGCGGAACCTGAAGGCGGCCGACCGCAACGGCGTGAAGGTGCTCAGCGGCACCGACATCGACGCGGTGCGGGAGTTCCACAAGCTGCACGTGGGCCTGCGCAAGCGCAAGTACCGGCTGCTGGCGCAGCCGCTGAGCTTCTTCGAGAACATCTGGCGCGAGTTCACCGCCGCCGACGGGGTCGTCACGCTGCTCGCGGAGATCGACGGGGAGATCGCGGCCGGCGCGATGTACCTGGTCTGGGGCGACACGCTGTACTACAAGTTCGGCGCCTCCCGCTCCGAGTTCCTGCCCAAGCGCCCGAACGACGCGCTCTACTGGGCGGCCTGCAAGCTGGCCATATCCCGGGGCCTGCGGGGCATCGACTGGGGCATCTCCGACCTGGACCAGCCGGGGCTGGTGTCCTACAAGCGCAAGTGGGCCAGCGACGAGCGCCGGGTGGTCACCCTGCGCGGTGGCCCCGATCCAGTACCCAATCCTCAGGTCGGCGGCATGCTCGGCGAGCTGACCAGGTTGTTCACCGAGGACTCCGTCCCGGACGAGATCAGCACGGCCGCCGGCGCGCTGCTCTACCGACACTTCTGCTAGAGGGGTTTTCAGACATGACAGCGAGAGTGGTCATCCTCGGCCAGGGCTACGTGGGCCTGCCGGTGTCCATGCGGGCGGTCCAGGTCGGCTTCGACGTGGTCGGCTTCGACGTGGCCAAGGAGAAGGTCGACCGGCTGCGCGGCGGGCAGACCTACATCGACGACATCACCGACGCGGAGGTCGCCGAGGCGCTGGCCACCGGCCGGTTCACGCCGACCGCCGACCCGGACGACCTGGCCGGTTTCGACATCGCGGTCATCTCGGTGCCCACCCCGCTGCGGGACGGCGCACCCGACCTGTCCTACATCGAGTCGGCCACGGCCACCGTCGCCCCGCACGTGCGGCCCGGCTGCTGCGTGATCCTGGAGTCCACCACCTACCCGGGCACCACCGAGGAGATCGTGGTGCCGAAGCTGGAGTCGGTGAGCGGGCTGCGCGCCGGCCCGGACTTCCACGTCGGCTTCTCCCCGGAGCGGATCAACCCCGGCGACAAGGTCTACCGCCTGGAGAACACCCCGAAGATCGTCTCCGGCGTCGACGAGGCGTCCTTGAACGCGGTGGCCGAATTCTTCGGCGCGCTGGTGGAGAAGGTCGTCCCGGTGTCCGGCACCCGCGAGGCCGAGCTGGCCAAGCTGCTGGAGAACACCTTCCGGCACGTGAACATCGCGCTGGTCAACGAGCTGGCGGTGTACTGCCACGACCTGGGCATCGACGTGTGGTCGGTGATCGACGCGGCGGCCAGCAAACCGTTCGGGTTCATGAAGTTCACCCCCGGCCCCGGCGTCGGCGGGCACTGCCTGCCGATCGACCCCTCGTACCTGTCCTGGCAGGTGCGCCGCACCCTGGGCCGCAACTTCCGGTTCGTGGACATCGCCAACGACGTGAACGACCACATGCCGGACTACGTGGCCGACCGGACCACCGCGCACCTGAACGGCAAGCGCAAGTCGGTCAACGGCTCCAACATCCTGCTGATCGGGCTGGCCTACAAGCCCAACTCCGGCGACGCCCGGGAGTCGCCGGCGATCGCCGTGGCCAACCGGCTGGCCGACCTGGGCGCGCGGCTGCGCGCGGTCGACCCGCTCATCCCGGCCGACCACGTGCCGGCCGGCATCACCCTGGTGGCGGGCACCGAGGCGGACGTGGCGGCGGCCGACCTGGTGGTCGTCCTGACCGACCACGACGACATCGACTGGCCGCTGCTGGAGGCCCACGCGGAGAAGGTGCTGGACACCCGCAACCGCCTGCGCTCCCCCGCCGTGGACCGGCTGTAGGGCTCAGCGGAACCGACGGGGGCCTGCTGCACCTGTCCGGTAGGGCCGGCAGGCACCCGAGGTTGATGTCGATCTTCACTTGAGCCGGGTGCCGCTCTCAGGGCCGCTCGGACGGCGCGGCTGGGCGTTCTCCCGCCGTTCGGGTGCCACCCGTTGCATTGCGCCCGCTCCCGCGCGTCTTGGTTCCACGCCTTGGTTACGGACCGTGGTCAGGCCGCGGGCAGCCGCGCGGACGGCTTCATCGAGCGCAAGCTGAGTCCGGCGGATTCCATGATCGAACCGGACTGAGCCCGCGCTCGATGAATGACGAGCGTCCGGAGCCGTTCAAAAGCCGTGCCGGCCATCACGGTGCGCAACGAACGAGGCGCCAGGGGCCTGAATGAAGCGCAACGGGCCGTGCCCAAGCTCCGGGAGATCGCCGGCCCTCAGTGTGAGTTGGTGAGGTTGTTCGCCGGGGACTTCGCGCCGGACGCGGCCTTGCCGCGCAGCAGCAGGAACAGCTCCCGCACGGTGTCCCACAGCCGCATCCGGGCCGGGCCGGTGTCGTTCCGGTCCCATACCGCACCGGTGTGCGGGGCCAGATACGGAGCCACGAAGCGGCGCAGGCTGTAGTCGCCCCGACGCAGGTAGGTCAGCAGCTCGCGGACGTCCCGGGTGCCGTCGATCCAGTACAGGCCCTGCCGGAAGCTGTCCTGCCAGGCCGGCGTCTCGCCGTAGGCCACGTGCCGGTACTGGGCCAGCGGGAAGTTGACCCCGCACCGCAGCGCGAGCATCCCGGACAGGTTGTGCCGGGCGTTCACCTCGATGACCTTGTACAGGCCGTCGACCGGGTCCCGCTTGAACTCGATGTTGGCGAAGCCCTGGTAGCCCATGGCGGCCAGCAGCTCGCGGCCGACCTTGCGCACCTCCGGCAGGTCCCGGCTCACCGCCACGCACGGCGAACCGGTCTCCATCGGCGAGTTGCGGATCTTCTCGGCGGTCATCTCCAGCAACGGCTGGCCGTCCCAGAAGTAGGCGTTGTAGTTCGCGCCGCACAGCTCGTCGCCGGTGATCAGCTCCTGCAGCATGACCTCCAGCCCGGCTGCCCGCGCCTCCTGGAAGCCGGCCATCGCCTCGGCCACCGAGTTGACCGGCTTCCACTTGCGGCCGAACACCGCGTAGTACTGGTGGGAGATCATCGGCTTCAGCACGGCCGGGAACTTCGCGCGCGCGGCGAACCGGTCGATGTCCGCCGGCTCGCCCAGGTTCACCGAGACCGGCGCCGGTACCCCGGCCGCGTCGGCGACGGCATAGGTGGCCGACTTGTCCAGGCAGGCCTTGGCCACCGACTCGCTCGGCGCGGCCACCGCGAACCCGGCGGCCTCCAGGGTGGCGGCGTGCCGCACGACGGCCTGGAGCGCACGGTCCGAGCTGGGCATCAGCACCGCGTCCGGGTACCGGTCGGCCAGGCCGACCAGGAACGAGATGAACTCGCCCTCCCGCAGCTCGGGGTTGGGACAGACCAACGCCTCGCGCACCCAGCGGGAGGCGATGCCCATGTCACGTTTGTTGTACGTGACCACAGACACTGGTACGCCAGCCTGACCGAGCGCGCGCACCATCGCCACCCCTGGCGTGTACGCACCCAAAACAATGACTGGCCGCATCAGCCTGGCAACCCCTCCCAATAGAACAGGTCGACCAGCGTCACCGGAGCGGGACCCCCGCCACGCTGCCACCGGACTCATCCCACCGTACTCTCCCCCTCTCAGCAAGCTTTGACCGGCTTGACCTGCGAAAACCGGCGCAAAACTAAGGATGTTCAGGCCGTTGACAGCGTATTACTACGCAACGTAGTTTCCGCTCCGGAACATTAGCTACATCTAGTTGAGCTTCGCATTCACGCAGCGTGGCGATGCATTTCCCACTGGGCTCACAGTCACCAGTCGAAACGCCGTACAGCCAATCGGGCGACGCCGACGATCTTCACTATCAAGATCAAATATAGATCGCCCGATGATCGGGTGACGCCCGCCGGCCGATCGAAACATGTTCCCCACCTAGCTCATTGCCAACAGGCGGCTCAGCGCGGGAGCGATGTCGACCAGGCGCCGGACCGGTTGGTACTGGCCACCGCCCCGGCCGGCCAGCGCGGTGGCCGCCGTGGTGGCCTCCTCGGTGGGCAGCGGGCAGAGCACGTGCAGCCGGTCGATGCCACCCAGCGCGGTGCCCGGGTCCGCCCCGGTGGTGTGCAGGCAGTCGGAGAGCAGCACCACGATCCGCTCGTCGGCGGCCACCGTGGATAGCTGCCGGCTGGCCTCGCGCAGCGCGCCGGCCAAGTCGGTGAGGCCGTGCCCGCGCAACCCGACCAGCTCGCCGATCAGCTCCTCCGGCGGCCGGCGCACGCCCGCCGCGCCGAGCACGGTGACCTCCTCGCCGAAGGCGACCACGCTGGTGTCCAGCCGGCGCGACCCGCCGGAGGACGCGCTGCCGCTCGCCCCCGCCAGCACCACGCCGGCGGCGGCCACGGCGGCCAGCGCCACGGCCAGCCCGTGCATCGAGCCGCTGGAGTCCACCAGCAGGCAGATCGCCCGCCGGTGCGCGGTCCAGGTGGAGATGACCAGCTCGTCGGCGGTCGGTGGCCAGCGGCCGGACCAGCCGTCCAAGGTGCGATCCAGGTCCAGGTCGCCGTCCAGTTCCGCGCGCCCGCGCCGAGGGCCGATCTTGCGGGTCCCCCGGGACCGGGCCGGACCGGTCCGGCCGAGCTGGATGAACACCCGGCCGGCCAGCTTCCGGGCGGCCGCGCGCAGCTCCCGGTCGGTGGCCATGGCCAGGTCGGCCAGCATCGCGGCGGCCGCGTCCGGGTCCTCCCGCAGCAGGTCGGAGAAGGCCTCCTCGTCCAGCTCGCCGGCCTTCGGGGAAACCTTCTCGAAGTTCTCGTGCCGGTGGGCCAGCTCGGCGCGCCCATTGGTCCGGGCCGAGGGGTCCCGGCGGCGCCGGCTGGGTCGCTGCGCGCCTGCCTCGTCGGGCAGGCCGTTACCTTTTCCCTGGCCGCCCGATTGTTGCTCGCCGAGCTGTTGGCCCTGGTCCTCCGGTGACCCGTTCCGGTCCGGCGGTTGTTCCTCTTCCTCGGGCCAGAGCTGCTCGAGCAGCTCGTCGATCACCGACTCGGCGGTGCGGTCCACGCCCTCGGCCACCCGGATCCGCCCGGACAGCGCCGCGTAGGCCGCGTCCCGGGCGGTGTCCCGGACCAGCGCCGGCTCGCCGCGCAGCCGGCCCAGGCCGGTGAGCAGGTGCACCAGGTCGATCGCGCCGCGCACCGATGACCCCATCCGCACGTCCCGGTGCTCCCGGGTGGCCCGGGTGAGCGCCACGGACAGCTCCACGACCTTGCCGTTCACCCCGGTCATCCCGGTGGTGATGGCCCGCTCCGCCGGTTCGTCCTGGTAGCCGAGGACGATCCGGCACATCCGGTCGGCGATGGCCTGGCTGACCCGTGCGGTGCCCACCGCGTCGAACGGGTTCATCGCGGCGATCATCCGGAAGTTCTTGCCCGCGTGCACCGTGCCCAGCCGGGGGACCGCGATCTCCCCCTCGGTGAGCACGGTGATCAGCACGTTCAGCGTCTCCTCCGGCACCCGGTTCAGCTCTTCCAGGTAGAGCAGCCCGCCGCCGCGCATCGCGGTGAGCAGCGGGCCGTCCAGGAAGCTGTCCGCCCGGTAACCCTCGGAGAGCACCTGCGAGGGGTCGTAGCTGCCGATCAACCGGGCCGGGGTGAGCTCCGCGTTGCCCTCCACGAACACCACCTGCTGCCCGGCCTCGCCGGCGATCGCGCGCAGCAGGGTGGACTTGCCGGTGCCCGGCGGTCCCTCGATGACGACGTGCCGTCCGGTGTCCAGCGCGACGGTCAGGACCTCGCGCTCCCGACGCAAGCCGATGATCAAGTGCACCTCCGGGTGTGCGGGTCGCCGTTCCGCCGAACGTTTTCTATCGAGCGTTCAGCGGAACGGTAACCCGAACCGGCGCGTTCCGCGCCCTGTCTCCCCGCACGCCTGACTGGGCGCGCGCTCGGCCGGCGCGTTCCGCGCCTAATACACGATTACGCCGCGCACGTTCTTCCCCTCGACCAGGTCCTTGTAGCCCTGGTTGATCTCGTCGAGGGTGTACGTGGTCGTGATCAGCTCGTCCAGCTTGAGCTGGCCGGTCTGGTACATGTTGACCAGCCTCGGGATGTCCTTGAACGGGTCGCCCGAGCCGAACAGCGAGCCCTGGATGCGCTTCTCGAACAGGGTGAGCAGCGCGCCGGGGAACTCGATGGTGTTCTTGGTCGGGTCGGCCAGGCCGGTGATCACCACGGTGCCGCCCTTGCGGATGCAGTGGATGGCGGACGTGGTCACCTCGGTGGTCACCACGTCGACCGTGATGATCGCCTTGTCCGCGCCGACCCCGTGGGTCAGCTGCTGGATCAGCTCGTGCGCCGCCTCGGCGTCGGCCACGCTGTGGGTGGCGCCCATCTTCTCCGCCATCTCCCGCTTGTTCGGCAGCGGGTCGATGGCCACCACGTTGGCCGCGCCGGCCAGCGCGGCGCCCTGAACCGCGTTGATGCCGATGCCGCCGATGCCGTAGATGGCGATGGTGTCCCCCGGCTCCGTGGCCGCCGCGTTCACCGCCGAACCGAACCCGGTCGGCACACCACAGCCGATCAGCACCGCCTTGTCCAGCGGCACGTCGTCGGCGACCTTGATGGCGGAGTTCTCGGAGATCACCGCGCGCTCGGAGAACGTGCCGAGCATGCACATTCCGCCGATGTCCTCGCCGTCCGACCCGTGGAACCGGAAGGTGCCGTCGGGCAGGTAGCCCTCCAGGATGCCGGCCCCGAGGTCACACAGGTTGGTCATTCCGCTGGCGCAGAACCGGCAGTGCCCGCACACCGGCAGGAACGAGCAGATCACGTGGTCACCGGGCTTGAGCCGGGTGACCCCCTCGCCGACCTCCTCGATGATCCCGGCGCCCTCGTGCCCGCCGACCAGCGGGAACCGGGGGACGATGTCGCCATGCCGCAGGTGCTCGTCGGAGTGGCACAGCCCGGCCGCGACGTACTTGATCAGCACCTCGCCGGACTTCGGCGGGTCCAGATCCAGCTCGGTGACCTCGAACTCCTGCCCCGTTCCGCGCAGCACCGCTGCCCTGGTCTTCATTGACCCTCCTGTCAACGTTGGCTGGTTCGTTCCTAGCACCGCGCCTTCGGGTTGGACAGGTTCTCCAACGGCGTACCCCGCTGGGGGTGGGGTCACCCTCGGCGTCACCCTTGACGCGATCGGTCCGGCGCCCAGAGCCGGTCCGCGTCACCGGCGGCCAGTCGGCCCCGGTACACGTCGATCTTGTGGTTGATGGTCTCCAAACTCTCCCGCACCTCGGCCAGCTTGGCGACCACCTCTTCGCGGTGTTCCTCCAACAGGGCCAGCCGCTCCCGCTCGTTGCCCGGCCCCTCGGCGACCAGTTCGGCGTAGCGCCGGATGGTCCTGATCGGCATTCCGGTGGCCCGCAGCTTGGTGCAGACCGTGATCCACGCCAGGTCCAGCTGCTGGTAGCGCCGCCGGCCGCTGGCCGTGCGGTCCACCTCGGTGACCACCAGGCCGGCTCGTTCGTAGTAGCGCAGGGTGTGCACGCTGACCCCGGTGCGGCGGGCCGCCTCGGCGATGCTCACGCCTCCTGGCGTCTCGACTTCGAGCACACTCCAAACCCTAACCGCTCGCCCTGGGGGCCGCCGGGTGCAAGGCTGAGGAGCATGGCTAACACGATTGGCGTGGTGGTCTTCCCGGACGCCGAGGAGCTGGACTTCGTCGGCCCGTGGGAGGTGTTCACCGCTTCGGCGATGCTCCGAGGGCAGGCCGGCTCGGACCCGGACCGGGTGGTGTTGATCGGTCCCGGCCTGGAGCCGGTGCGCTGCGCGAAGGGTCTGCGCGTGGTGCCCGACGCGACGTTCGACGACCACCCGCCGCTGGACGTCATCCTGGTCCCCGGCGGGCAGGGAACCCGCCGGGAGGTGAAGAACGAGAAGTTGTTGCGCTGGCTGGCCGGGGTTTCCTCGGCGGCCCAATGGACCACCAGCGTGTGCACCGGATCGCTGCTGCTGCACGGCGCCGGCCTTGCCGCGGGCAAGCGAGTGGCCACCCACTGGGGTTTCGAGGACGAGCTGGAGAAGCTCGGCGCCAACGTGGTGCGGGACGCGCGCTGGGTCCGGGACGGTCAGATCGTGTCCAGCCAGGGCGTGTCCGCCGGGATCGACATGGCCCTGTGGCTGGTCGGCCAGCTGTACGGCCCCGCCCACGCGCGCGCCACCCAGCGCTACATCCAGTACGACCCCGCCCCGCCCTACCAGGCCGACGTCTAACCCATGATCAGCATGAAATGGCGGTCACTCTCGGGACGGCGGGGCGACCCTCAGGTCATGGTGATCACGGAATCCGCCGGTTTGGGGCGGCTTGGGCGGCGCGGCTCGGTTGGTCTGCCGCGGCTCGGGCAAGGCCGGTTGCGGTTCGCCGGGTGGGCCGTCAGTCCGGGGTGATCGTCATCCGTGGCGGTTTAGCCTCGAAAATCGAGGCTGAAGCGCCAGCGACAGCGATCATGCTCGGCGGAACGGGCGGCACCGCCACGGACGACGATCACCCCGTCCGAATAGCCGCAACCGGCCGCTCCTGAGCCGCGGCAGACCAACCAAGCCGCGCCGCCCAAGCCGCCCTTAAACCCACACCGCGCCAAACCGCCAGCTTCCATGATCATCAAGGCATCCGGGCGCGCCGGCCACCGTGCCCCGATGATCTAGCTGGAGATGGAGTCGGCGCGGTCGGCGGCGACCAGGGCGTCGAGCATGTCGTCCAGGTCGCCGTCCAGGACGCCGTCCAGGTTGTGCGCCTTGTAGTTGACCCGGTGATCGGAGATCCGGTTCTCCGGGAAGTTGTAGGTGCGGATGCGTTCCGAGCGGTCCACGGTGCGCACCTGGGAGCGGCGGTCGGCGGACGCGGCGGCGGCGCGCTGCTCGTCGGCCAGCGCCTGCAGCCGGGAGCGCAGCACCTCCATGGCGCGCGCCCGGTTCTGCAGCTGGGAGCGCTCGTTCTGGCAGGTTACGACGATGCCGGTGGGGATGTGGGTGAGCCGCACCGCGGAGTCGGTGGTGTTCACGCTCTGCCCGCCGTGGCCGGACGAGCGGTAGACGTCCACCCGCAGGTCCTTCTCGTCGATCTCGATGTCGCCGGCCTCTTCGACCTCCGGGTAGACCAGCACGCCGGCCGCCGAAGTGTGGATGCGGCCCTGTGACTCGGTCACCGGCACCCGCTGCACGCGGTGCACGCCGCCCTCGTACTTCAGCCGCGACCACACGCCGTCCACGCCGTCACTGGGCCGGCCCCGGATGGACAGCGTGACGTCCTTGAACCCGCCCAGGTCGGAGTCGGTGCCGCCGAGCATCTCGGTCTTCCAGCCGCGACGCTCGGCGTAGCGCTGGTACATGCGCAGCAGGTCGCCGGCGAACAGCGCGGACTCCTCGCCACCGGCGCCGGCCTTCACCTCGAGCACCACGTCGTCGCCGTCGTGCGGGTCGCGCGGCACCAGCAATTCGGCCAGCTTGCGCTCCAGTTCGTCCGCCCGGCCGCTCAGTTCCTCGGCCTCGGCGGCGAACGCGGCGTCCTCGGCGGACAGCTCGCGGGCGGTGGCCAGGTCGTCCCGGACGGTGTTCAGCTCGCGCGCGGTGCGCACGATCGGGCCGATCTGCGCGTAGCGCCGGCCCAGCGAGCGGGCGGTTGCGGCGTCGGCGTGCACCGCCGGGTCGGCCAGCCGGGTCTCCAGGTCGGTGTACTCGGTGAGCAGCGCGTTCAGCCCGGGAGCGCCCTGCTCCGAAGACGTCACGGCCATCGACTACCTCCCTGGTCAAGAAAAACGCCCGTCCAACACCCGGGCGAGCGGGCGTGGACGGGCGTTGATCGAAGCTACTTGGCGCGCTTTCCGTAGCGCTTCTCGAAGCGGGCAACCCGGCCACCGCTGTCCAGGATCTTCTGCTTCCCGGTGTAGAACGGGTGGCAGTTGGAGCAGACCTCGACGTGGATCGAGCCGCTCTTCTTGGTGCTGTGGGTGGTGAACGTGTTGCCGCAGCTACAGGTCACCTCGGTGGTGACGTAGTCCGGGTGGATACCAGTCTTCACGTGCGGTCCTCTCATCATGGCCGCCGGGTCCCCCGCGCACGGGGGTGAACCGGAGCCGAATCAGCCGACATCCAGTATCTCACTGGACGAAACTCGGCCGGACACCGCCTATAACAAGCGGTGCCCGGCTCGTGTTCCGCAGACCTAGTCCCGGTCGTCGACGTTCGGGGTGTTCTTGGAGACCTGCATCAGGAACTCCGCGTTGGTACGGGTCTTGCGCAGCTGGGTGAGCACCAGGTCCAGGGCCTGCTGGTCGTCCAGTGCGGACAACACCCGGCGCAGCTTGACGGTGATCGCCATCTCGTCCGGCGCGAGCAGCAGTTCCTCCTTGCGGGTGCCGGAGGCGTCGATGTCGATGGCCGGGAACACCCGCTTGTCGGCGATTCGCCGGTCCAGCTTGAGCTCCGCGTTGCCGGTGCCCTTGAACTCCTCGAAGATGACCGTGTCCATGGTGGACCCGGTCTCCACCAGCGCGGTGGCGAAGATGGTCAGGGAGCCGCCGTTCTCGATGTTCCGCGCCGCGCCGAGGAACCGCTTCGGCGGGTACAGCGCCGTGGAGTCGACACCACCGGACAGGATCCGACCGGAGGCCGGTGCCGCCAGGTTGTAGGCCCGGCCCAGGCGGGTGATCGAGTCGAGCAGCACCACCACGTCCTGGCCCTCCTCGACCAGGCGCTTGGCCCGCTCGATGGACAGCTCGGCGACCGTGGTGTGGTCCGACGGCGGGCGGTCGAAGGTGGAGGCGATGACCTCACCCTTCACCGACCGCTGCATGTCGGTGACCTCTTCCGGCCGCTCGTCCACCAGCACCACCATCAGGTGGCACTCCGGGTTGTTGGTGGTGATCGCGTTGGCGATGGCCTGCAGGATCATCGTCTTGCCGGCCTTGGGCGGCGAGACGATGAGCGCACGCTGGCCCTTGCCGATCGGCATCACCAGGTCGATCACCCGGGTGGTGAGCTTGTGCGACTCGGTCTCGAGGCGCAGCCGCTCGTTCGGGTAGAGCGGGGTCAGCTTGGTGAACTCGGGGCGCTTCTTGGCGACCTCCGGGTCCTTCCAGTTGATCGAGTCGACCCGGACCAGCGGGTTGAACTTCTGCCGCTGCTGCTCGCCCTCGCGCGGCTGGCGCACCACGCCGGCCACGTGGTCGCCCCGGCGCAGCCCGTGCCGGCGCACCATGGACAGCGACACGTAGACGTCGTCCGGCCCGGACAGGTACCCGGTGGTGCGCACGAACGCGTAGTTGTCCAGCACGTCCAGGATGCCCGCGACCGGGGTGAGCACGTCGTCGTCGCGCAGCTCCGGCTCGGTGTTGCCACCGCCGCCGCCACCGCCGCCCTCACGGCGGTCCCGGCTGCCCCGGCGGTTGCGGTCGCGGAACCGGCGACCGCGCCGGCGGCCGCCGCCATCCTCGTCGTCGTCGCCCCGGTCCCGGTTGTCGCCCCGGTCCCGGTCGCGGTTGTTGTCGCGGTCCCGGTTGTCGCGGTCGCGGTTGTTGTCGCGGTCGCGGTCCCGGTTGCCGCCTTCGCGGTCGCGGTTGCCCCGGCCGCCGTCGCGCCCGCCCCGGCCCTCGCCGTCCTGGTCGCCATCGGCGCGGCCGGCGTCCGGCTTGTCGGCCTCGGCCGGCTTGCCGTTCTCCGCCTTCGGCGCATCGGACCGGCCGGTGTCCGGCTTGGCCGTCTCCCCGTCGGCGTTGGCGTTCGGCGCACCGGCCGCCCTGGTCGCCGCGCGGCGGCGGCGGCTGGGCCGGGCCGGCGCCTCGGCACCGTCGGCGGGGGCGTCCGCGCTGGTCACGGCGTCGGCGGACGGCGCGGACTCGGTCTTCACGGCCTCGGTCGAGGACTCCGTCTTCACGGGCTCGCTCGGGGACTCGGCCTTCGCGGCCTCGCTCGAGGGCGCGGACTCGGTCTTCGCCGGATCTCCGGACGGCGCGGCTTCGGTCTTCGGGGCCTCGGCCTTCGCGGCGCCGGCGTCCGACCGCGCGGTCTCGCTCGGCGCGGACCCGGTCTCGGCGGCGGACGAGTGACCGGCGCCGTTGCTCTCGGGGGCGCCACCCGCCGGCTTCCCGGCGGATTCCTGCTTCGCGTCCTCGGCCAGCGCGAGCTGGCCCTGGGACACGCCCGACTTGCCGCCGGCCTGGCGCTCCTTGATCGCCGCGATCAGGTCGTTGCGGCGCATCCCGGAGGTGTCCGGGATGTTCAGCTCACCGGCCAGCTGGCGCAGTTCGGCGAGGACCATGCCGGTCAACCCGCCACGACGGCGCGTGGTGTTTCCGTTCGCCGCTGCCCCGTCGGGCGCGTCCTTCGGGGCATCGGCGGGGGCACCGGCCGAATCGGCGGCTTCGGCCGCCGTCTGCTCGGTGCCGATGGTGTCGGTGTCGCTCACAAAGTTCCTTCCTAACCGACCAGCACCGGCGTGCTGCTCAGCGGATTTGTCGCCGGCGCCGTCTGCACGGCGACGTGGTCGAAACGCGGAGGCAATGGCTCGGGTAAATCCACCTTGGCGGCTCACCAGACCCACCGCGCGCGTCGACGAATACAACGGACAACAACCAGCTCCATAACCAATTACCGACGCCCTCCGCGCTTCAACGCAGCACGACTCGAGATAGAGATCAATACCCGGGTTTCAGCTCGGGAGAGTACCGGCGTGGATCACGCGCGGTCGTTGTACGGGCCCGAGCGTAGAGGACGGGCGCCGACCGGGCAACAACGATCCCCGGTGTGCCACCCGCGCGGGGCAGTTCAACGTGCCTTTCCACCCCACACCGATCACCCGGTCGCCAGCTGCGCACCCTGTCGGTCCACCCCCATCGGGGTGAGGATAAACCCCGGTGGTGCCGGGTCCGGGGAGGACTCGCCGGCCACCGGCAGGGCGAGCACGGTCGGGCCGGCACCGGAGATCACCGCCGGGACGCCCCGCTCGCGCAGCGCCTCCACCAGCGCCAGCGACGCGGGATAGGCCGGTCGGCGGTACGGCTGGTGCAGCCGGTCCTCGGTGGCCAGCATGAGCAGTTCCGGGCGCGTGGTGAACGCGCAGACGCCGAGCGCGGTGCGACTGGCGGTGAACGCCGCATCGGCCAGCGGCACCCGTTCCGGCAGTAGTCCCCGGGTGACCGAGGTGGCGGACTCCTCGCCGGCGATGAACGCCACCGGCGCCAGCTCGGCGTGCGGTTCCAGGCGCGCCGCGCCGTATGTCTCCCCGGCCTGCCAAGCCACCACGAAACCGCCGAGCAGCGCCGCGGCCGCGTTGTCCGCGTGCCCCTCCATCCGGGACGTGACCTGCAACAACGCGTCCGGCACCTCGGCCGGCTCCAACCCCAGCAGGCCGGCGGCGGCGACCGCGCCGGCCACCGAAGCGGCCGCCGAGGAGCCGAGTCCCCGGCCGTGCGGGATGCGGTTGTGGCAGCGCAGCCGGATCCCGGGCGGCGGCTTCCCGTAGTCCTCCAGCGCCTCGAACGCGGCCCGCATGGCGCGCACCACCAGGTGCCGCTCGTCGCGGGGCACCGCCTCGGCGCCCTCGCCGAACACCTCGACCACCAGGCCGTCGTCGGCCGGCGAGGCGTACACCTCGTCGTGAAACGCCAGCGCGAGGCCCAGCGTGTCGAAGCCGGGCCCCAGGTTGGCCGAGGAGGCCGGCACCGTGACCTTGATCTCCCGGCTGGCCATGGATCAGGCCAGGCCGAGTGCGGAAGCCACCGCGTTCGGGTCCGCCTCGAGCACCACCGGGTCGGCGGCCGCGAGCAGCGCGGTGTCCGGGTCCTTCAGGCCGTGCCCGGTCACCGTGCACACCACCCGCGACCCGGCCGGCAGCGTGCCCGCCCGCCCGACCTGCAACAACCCGGCCACGCTGGCCGCCGAGGCCGGCTCCACGAACACCGCCTCCCGGGAGGAGAGCAGCCGGTAGGCGGTCAGGATCTCCTCGTCGGTCACCGCGGCGAACAGCCCGTCCGACTCGTCCCGCGCCGCCACCGCGCCGCCCCAGGAGGCGGGCGCACCGATCCGGATCGCGGTGGCGATGGTCTCCGGCTCGCGCACCGGCTCGCCGTGCACCAGCGGCGCGGCGCCGGCCGCCTGGAACCCGAACATGCGAGGCAACGAGGTGATCAGGCCCTCGCTGTGATAGGCGCGGTAACCGGCCCAGTAGGCGGTGATGTTGCCCGCGTTGCCCACCGGGAGGCAGTGCACGTCCGGCGGCCCGCCCAGCTCGTCGCAGATCTCGTAGGCCGCGCTGGCCTGGCCGGCGATCCGGGCCGGGTTGACCGAGTTCACCAGGGTGGCCACCGGGTACTCGGCGGCGGTCTTGCGGGCCAGTTCCAGGCAGGCGTCGAAGTTACCCTCGATCTGCAGGATCTTCGCGCCGTGGGCCACCGCCTGGGCCAGCTTGCCCAGCGCGATCTTGCCCTGCGGCACCAGGACCGCGCAGGTCAGCCCGGCGCGCGCGGCGTAGGCGGCGGCCGAGGCCGAGGTGTTGCCGGTGGACGCGCAGAGCACGCCCTGCGCGCCCTTGGCCAGGGCGGCGGTGACCGCGACGGTCATGCCGCGGTCCTTGAACGAGCCGGTCGGGTTGGCCCCGTCCACCTTGAGGTAGACCTCACAGCCCACCCGGTCGGACAGGTGCGGCGCGGGCAGCAGCGGGGTACCGCCCTCGCCGAGGGTCACCACCCGCCAGTCCGGCTCGACCGGCATCCGGTCCCGGTACGCCTCGATCACCCCGGGCCAGCGCACCCGGTTGCGTTGCCGCGCCACCTCGGCGACCACTGCTTCTGCCCCTTGCATCACGTCACTCCCAATGCGGTCACCGGACGGCCGAGGTTCTCCACCCGCAGCACCCGGTCCACGCCGAACACCTCGTCCAGCTCGCCGAGCGCGGCAACGGTAGCCGCGAGCGCGGCATCCGGCGCCAGGTGGGTGACGATGACCAGGCGCGCGCCGCGCGCACCGGCGTCCCTCGGCGTGACGTCCTGGCGGACGGTGGCGATGCTGACGCCCTGCTGGGCGAACAGCCCGGCGATGGTGGCCAGCACGCCCGCGCGGTCGTCCACCTCGAGGCTGATGTGGTAGCGGGTCGGGGTGGCGCCCATCGGCCGGATGGGCAGGCCGGCGGCCGCCGACTCGCGCGGGCCCCGCCCGCCGGCGACCCGGTTGCGGGCCACCGCCACCAGGTCGCCCATGATCGCGCTGGCGGTCGGCGCACCGCCCGCGCCCTGGCCGTAGAACATCAGCTGGCCGGCCGCCTCGGCCTCCACGAACACCGCGTTGTACGCGCCGTCCACCGAGGCCAGCGGGTGCCCGAGCGGCACCATCGCCGGGTAGACCCGGGCGGACACGGACTCGGGCTCACCCGGTACCCGCTCGCAGATGGCCAGCAGCTTCACCGTGCACCCGACCGCCTCGGCCGCCGCGATGTCGGCCGAGGTCACCGCGCTGATCCCCTCGCAGTACACGTCGGCGGCGGAGACCCGGGTGTGGAAGGCCAGGGTGGCCAGGATGGCCGCCTTGGCCTGTGCGTCGAACCCGTCCACGTCGGCGCTCGGGTCGGCCTCCGCGTAGCCCAGCTCGGTGGCCTCGTCCAGCGCCTCGTGGTAGCCGGTGCCGGAGGAGGCCATCGCGGAGAGGATGAAGTTGGTGGTGCCGTTGACGATCCCGGCCACCCGGTTGATCTTGTCGCCGGCCAGCGACTCGCGCAGCGGGCGCAGCAGCGGGATCGCGCCGGCCACCGAGGCCTCGTAGTAGAGGTCGGCGCCGGACGCGTCGGCGGCCTCGGCCAGCGTCACGCCGTCCTCGGCCAGCAGCGCCTTGTTCGCGGTGACCACCCCCCGGCCCGCCTTGAGCGCGTCCAGCAGCAGGCCGCGCGCCGGGTCGATGCCGCCGATCACCTCGACCACGACGTCCACGTCCGGCCGGTTGACCAGGCCGGACGCATCGGCGGTGAGCAGCTCGGCCGGCACCTCGGGGTGCTTGTGCGGGCGGCGCACGGCCACTCCGACCAGCTCCACCGGCGCGCCGACCCGGGCGGCCAGCTCGACGGACTGCTCGCCGAGCAGCCGCACCACCTCGCCGCCGACCGTGCCGCACCCCAACAGCGCCACCCGTATCGGGTCGCTCACCGTGCCTCCCCCGAGTCGGTGACTTCCAGCCGGAACAGGTCCTCGTCGGTCTCCCGGCGCAGCAGCACCCGGTGCTCGCCGTCGGCCACCGCGACCACGGCCGGGCGGGGCAGCCGGTTGTACGCGCTGGCCATGGCGTAGCAGTACGCCCCGGTGGCGCCGATCGCGATGAGGTCGCCGGGGGCCAGGTCGGAGGGCAGCCAGCAGTCCCAGACCAGCACGTCACCCGACTCGCAGTGCTTGCCGACCACGCGGGACAGGGTGGCCCCGGAGGCGGCGGTCGTCCGGGAGACCAGCCGGCAGTCGTAGCGCGCGTCGTACAGCGCCGGCCGGATGTTGTCGCTCATTCCGCCGTCCACGCTGACGTAGCGCCGCGAGCTGCCGTGCCCCAGCGGCACATCCTTCAGCGTGCCCACCTCGTACAGCGTGACCGTGCCGGGGCCGACGATCGCCCGGCCCGGCTCCACCATCACCTTCGGCATGGCCAGGCCGGCGTCCGCGCACTCCTTGCCCACGATGTCCAGCAGCTGCCCGGCCAGCGCGTCCACCGGCGGCGGGTCGTCGTCGGGCAGGTAGGCGATGCCGAGGCCGCCGCCGAGGTCCAGGGAGGTGATCGACTCGGTCCGGGCGGGGCCGTGCTCGGTCAGCAGATCGGCAAGCAGACCGACCACGCGACGGGCGGCCACCTCGAAGCCGTTCGCGTCGAAGATCTGCGAGCCGATGTGGCTGTGCAGCCCGATCAGCTCCAGCCCGTCGCACTTGAGCACCCTGCGCACCGCCTCGGCGGCGTCCGAGTCACCCTCCGGCCCGTGCGCGGCCAGCGAGAACCCGAACTTCTGGTCCTCGTGCGCGGTGGCGATGAACTCGTGGGTGTGCGCCTCCACGCCGACCGTCACCCGGATCATCACCGGCTGCCGGACACCCCGGTCGCGGGCCACCTGGTCCAGCCGGGCGATCTCGAAGAACGAGTCCAGCACGACGGTGCCGACCCCGGCCGCCACGCCCTGTTCGAGTTCCGCCACGGACTTGTTGTTGCCGTGCATGGCGATGCGCTCGGGCGGGAACCCGGCCCGCAGCGCGATGGCCAGCTCGCCGCCGCTGCACACGTCCAGGGAGAGCCCCTCGGCGGCGATCCACCGGGCCACCTCGGTGCACAGGAACGCCTTCGCCGCGTAGTGCACCGCGCTCGGCTCGCCGTAGGCCTGGGCGAACTCCCGGCAGCGGGAACGGAAGTCGGCCTCGTCCAGCACGAACAGCGGCGTGCCGTAGCGCGCGGCCAGCTCCCGGACGTCCACGCCGGCGATCTCCACCGCGCCGTCTGTCGTACGCCGGCCGGCGTTGCGCGGCCACACGTTCGGCGCCAGCGTGTCCAGTTCTTCCGGGGTTGCCGGCGGGATGCCGGCGGCGTGGGCCGGGATGTTCAGGTCGGCGTGCCGGGGTCCGGCGGGGTGCGCTCTCACATTCGCTCCGGGGCGCTCACGCCGAGCAGGCCCAGGCCGTCGGCCATGACCCGGCGGGCGGCCGCGCCCAGCGCCACCCTCGCTCGGTGTTGTTCGGATGTCGGTTCGTCGCCCTTGGGCAGGGCGGGGCAGTGCCGTTCGAACTCCGCCACCAGGCCGGCCAGCCGTTCCAGGTAGCGGGTGATCTTCGGCCCGGTTCTCGCCAGGACGGGGAACTCGGCGAGGGCGGCGGTCAGCGCGTCCTCGGCCGGGTGCCCGAGCAGCTCGAACCGGTCGCCGGGTGTGATCTTCAACGCTTGCGCGTGCCGGGCCAGCGCGGCCAGCCTGGCGTGCGTGTAGCGGACCCGGTAAACCGGGTTCTCCTCGGTGTACCGGGCCAGCAGCCGGGTGTCGGTGATCACCGGTGACCGGTGCAGCGCGTACCGCGCGGCGTCCACACCGACCGCGTCGGCCAGCCCCTGGTCGACCGGCTCCTGGCCGACCGGATCCGGGTCGACCGGCTCCGGGGGGTCTCCGGCGCCGTCCAGCAGCTTTCCGATCACTGCCGCCCTGGGCGCCGGACCCAGCCGGAAGTTCACGAACCCGGCCCCGGCCGCTTCCGCCCCGACCACGTCCGGGTGCTCCCCCAACCGCGCCGCCACCCGTTCGGCCAGCTCAGCGGCCGGCACGCGGCAAACCCCGGCGACTTTCAGGGCCACCGCGCTGGCGTAACAACCGCGTTCCGCCGCCGGCTCACGGGTGATCACCCGGGGCGCCGCGGCCGCCGCCCAGTCGATCCCGGGCAGCACGACGTCGGCGTCGATCCCCCGATCGGCGAGGGCGCCCGTGGTCGCTGCCCGGAGCAGCGCGGTGAGCTCGGCGGAAGTCACCCGGGAAGTCTAGAGCGTGTCCCACGCCTCATCACCGGCCGCGACTGCTCCGAGCGCCCCGCCGAACCCGTGCGCACGCGTGCGCTAGGCTTAGCGAGCGGCAACCGCAAGTTGCCCCCGTAGCTCAGGGGATAGAGCACCGCCCTCCGGAGGCGGGAGCGCAGGTTCGAATCCTGCCGGGGGCACGTACAGCATCCACACGGAACCCGTTGTTGGCCGTTTGGCCCGGGTTGTCGTCGTGTGGGGGCATGATTTCGGTGATCCTTTCGGCTGTGTCAGCGATGGCGGGTAGGTCGTCGGCGGGCAGCGTAATGGTGATGGTCACGTTGTCGCTGTCGTGTTCGTGGACCGTGAGCTTGGTGATCTCGAACAACCGGCGCAGCAGCTCCTCAGGTGCGCGGTGCAGGCTGATGACCAGGTGAGGCAGCGCATCCAGTAGCGCCGCGTCGTTGGCTGTTGGCCGGTGCGGCTCGGCCTGGTCGGTCGTGTCCAGATCGGCGAGGATCGTGTGGATCGTGGATTTCTCGGCTTCGAGTTGGTTGTATGTGCCGCGTAGGGCTTGGGTGAACGGGTCGTTGGGGTCGCCGTCCTGGGCTTGCTGCATGAGGTTGTGCTGCCGTTGCGCGATCTTCGCCAGCTGCGCTTGCCAGCGTTTCCGCTCGTTGTCCCGCGCTTCGGTCTGTTGGTCGTCGACGCCGGCGAGGTCGGCGGCGAGGAGTTCTTGGCGGTGTGGGCCGAAGACGCGATCGGCGTAGAACCGGGAGATCGCGTCCATCAGGGCGTCTTCGCGTAGGTACACGGTTTTGGGGTGGCCGGCGTAGGTGTCGGGGCGGCCGCGGTTGTTGTTGCGCGGCCAGCACAGGTAGTAGGTGCGGCCGTGACGTTGGTTGCCGGTCATCCGCCGCCCGCACCGACAGAAGATCATGCCGCGCAGCACATAGGTCCGCCTGGTCCCGGTGTGGTTGTTGGGCTCGTTGCCGTCTCGGGAGCCGCGTCTCGCGCCCCGGCGGGCGGCCAGCTCGTCATACATCCACTTGGGGATGAGCGGCTCGTGCACGGGTTCGGGTGACCACACCCACTTCATCGGGTCGTTCACCTTCCCGTGCCGCGACCGGGACGCGCGCCGGTTGAACACCTGGTAGCCGGTGTATTTCGGGTTCCGCAGAATCTCCATGACGCTGGTCTTCCCCCACGCCCCGCGTGCGCGGGCTTTGCTGGTCGGCTCCGGTGGCGGGTATCTGTCCAGGTCGGCGTTGAGCCGGTCAGCGATGGTGTCGTAGCCGAGCCGCTCGTGGTAGCGCCACAACGCGATCTGCGTGACGGTCTCCGCGCGTGCGGCGTCGGGTTCGAGGCGGGTTTTGGTGTGGCCGCGCTCGGCCTTGACCGGGTTGGGGTGGCGGTAGGTTTTCGCCTTGTACCCGTAGCAGGGTTTGCCGATGTTCCAGCCATCCCGCACATGGGTGCACAGCCCACCCCAGGATTGTTCGAGGGTGTTCGCGACTTCCCACTCGGCGACGCTTTGGTTGATCCGCCGCTGCAGCAGACGCTGCGCCCAGCTGCCGTCCAGGGTGATCGGCTCGTTCGACGCGAACAGCGGCACCTCAGCCCGCTCCAACTCACGCTCGATCTCCAAGCTCTCGAACGTGCGCCGCGCGATGCGCGACACGCTCTCACAAATCACCACGTCGAACCGCCGCCCCGGATGCTTGGCCTCGGCCAACAGGTCCGCGATCCCGCCGTCGCGGGAGATCGGGATATCGAACCGCTCGTAGTCGACGCCCTGTCCGCGCTGCTCCAGCTCCATCCGGCCCGACTCGACATCGAAGAAATGGGCCACGATCACCCACGCCTCCGGCAACGCCCGCCGACTGTTCTCCAGCTGCCGGATCATCGACTGGCGCGGGTCTTGCTGGTCCTCGGTCGAGCAGCGCCCCACGAACGCCACCCGCACCTCACCACCCAACAACCGGGTCGGCGCACCCATCGGCGAGACCGCGTAGTCCGACAACCCGGACGGCCCCGACACCGGCACCCGCGCGGACACCACACCCGCCGGGCGGCGAGACCCGCTCGGCAACCCTGGCCGGTCCCGATTTCTCGGTCTCGGCGGGTTGACTGGCTGGTTAGCCACGTGAATTCCTTTCGTCCTTGGCGCGCGCCCCGACGGTCACGTCAAGCGTTCGATTGACCATTTCGAGGCATCTTGCAGCCACAAAACACAGCATCCCGAACCGCGCGCCATCTAAATAGTTCTGACCGTGGTCAGCGGCTCGCATCCAGCAATCAATTCTAACACTATTTCTACTGGTCAACAGCACTACGCCACGGCTCCAGTCACCGTCGACACGGAGTTTCTAGCAGGTCCTGCACCCTTCGTTCAGATTTGTCCCGGGCCAGTTGCGAGGGAGACGAGATAGGCTCGCGAGAGACAATCTCGCGAGATTGAGTTTCTCGAACGTCTCGGGAGAATCGAGACACTTGGTCTCGCCACTCATCTCCCCCGTGATCGATCGCGAGATCGGTCTCGCGACTAGTCACGTTTGGAAATTCGGAAGTCTCGTGGCGGTCCCGCATCACAAGCCGCCCCGTGCGTGAGCGCCGCCGGTACGTGCAACTGGTGCACGTCGCGGGCCAGGCGGCGGCATCGGCGAACTCCTCACGCGACCACGGGGGCATAGAGCGGCATCGGTTCCGCGCACTTCCCCGCCACGATCGGCGCCGCCGGCTTGCACCTCGGTCACCGCCGGGGCGGCCGCGGTGGTGCCCACGCGCTGGTGGCCGCGACCACTACGAGCCAACGGCGCCGCGCACAAGGGCACCCGAACGGACAACGTGCCTCTGGCACGACGCCCGAGTGGGATATGCCGGCGGTGACGCCGTGGAGGCCACGTGGGGGCCGCTGAGCCGGCTGCAGCGACCACCGGGCACAACGCCGGTCCGGGCGGAAGGCCCGTCGCCTTCCTGAGCTACCGCATCTCCTGAGACCCCTTCCCGACCGGTGTCTCACGCCGCGGCCCGCTCATCGCCGCCGGTGCCGCGCGGGTCCACCACGCGATCCCGCTGAGCCTCACCGCGCCCATCCGCCAGGCGGTCCTCCCGGTCCTCGGCGGCCCAGACCAGCAGCTCACGCACCACCGCTGCAAGCTCAGCTTGGAGCCGCCGCCCCTCCGAACCGCCCACTCGCTGGATCTGACCGGAGTACTCCACGACGCGCCGCCGTGGACGCCGCTTGTTCATGCTTGTTCTCCGACTGGCCCGGCCCACGAGCCGGGCCATCGCAGGAAACAGCAGCGATTCCCGATCGACAGCCCCGCGGGCCGTCCAGCCCCTAACTCCGGTTTTCCGCCGGTTTGGGGACACCCCACCCGAGACGTCCACTCCAACGGACCAGCCGTTTGCGCCGTCCTGCCGCTCATCGCCCTCCCACACCCGGATCCGGCCGTGCAATGCCCTTCACGGGTAAGAGACGGGTCGACACCGCCGAAACCGGACAACCCAATTTCGAACGACCCGGCCAAGGGCCGGCCGTCCCCGGCGCGCGAGCGACGCGGGTACCTGGCAGTCGATCGAGTGCTTGCTGTGCTCCACACCTGGTACAAGGCGCGCCGCGCTGGCGGAATCTGGACAGCACGGACGGTCGGAGCCCGGACGGAGCAGCCCCGCCAGCTCGGCCGGAGCGGATACACAGCAGGCCGCACAACGCGACCTGCCCGCCCACCCCTCCGGGGTGGGCCAACGCGGGCCATGCGTCGCCGACGCGTCTTGTGACCCTTGAAGGGTCAGTCGGGGCCCGCCGAAGCTACATCACGTAGCTGTGAGCAGCGACTTTGACGCCGCGAGGGTCCGCCACTCTAGGTGGCTGGGTGACTGGCGCACTCGCTGGCGGAACCTCTGGCGGAACCTCTGGCGGGGTCGCTGGCACCGTCCCCTGCCCTATCCACCGCACCGGATGAACAAGTCAACATCTACGCGCACCGCCCCCACACCCCCAACCATCTTTGTCGGGCCTGACCAAACGGGCGGCACTACCCACGCTGACCTGGCTAAACACCCTTAGGACGCCCGTGTGGGCAACGTCGCGAAACGAGCACCGAAACGACCTGGGAAACGACCACGGATCAGAGCAGGGAAACGAACCCTGGAAATTCGCCGGCCATGACTATGAATCTTCCCGGACGGCCTGAACATGCACCGATTCTACCATTTGCGCTGGTCAAGAGCCGCAAAGTGGCAACAGCGCGAGCGCCGCGCCGGGCCAACGTCAGCGTCGCGTCAGTAGCGCCGAGCCGCGTCGCCTCCGCTAAGCAACCACTACGCCGACATCAGCCAGCGCTTCCACTTCGACCTTGACCAGCATAAACACACTAAGCTTAGTCACTAAGCTTAGTGGAGCCCACTGAGCACAGCGGCCCAGCAGCAACGGCAACGTGTCAGGCCTACCCACCCAGGACATGGCGACCCGCGGAAGTAACCATTTGTCGGGGCCACCACGCGAAGCTTCCGGGTGACCGCTGACCAGGACGACCGCACTGGCGTAGGGGTTCGCCCTAAACGCGAAGCCCTGTCCGAAACCACAGGCGCATCCCGAGGCGAAACCAGGAACGTGCCCGGTCACGGCGTCTCGCTGCCATCTACCGCGCGCAACGCCGCAGCACCGGGTAAGGGCAGACGCCGGGCACGGCCCCGGACATGGGCTCGGCCGACCATGTTCGCGGTGCCGTTTCCGATCACCTGGGTCACGGTGCCGGTCACCTCGGCTCGTGCGCCAGTGTCGGTGTCCTCGATGACGAGCTCGATCCCCTGGCCGCGCACCAAGCTGTGCACCATTCGAAGATCAGCCCATCCCATCTGAGTCCTCCATCCAGGACGGCACCGGCGGTTGCCAGCCGTCCTTCAACAACGCTTCGACGATGCGGGTGCCGCTGCCGTCCACCCAGTCGCCGAACCGTGAATGGGTGTCGTCGGGCGCGTGCCGTTCCAGTGCGACGTGAAACGCCAGAAGCGCCTGTTCGAGGGCCGGGTGGCTGATCAAGTTCACGGTTTCCAGTTCCTTCCTCGCCGACCGCCACGGACGTGCGCAACGACCAGACGAGTCCTCAGCGTGCCCACCGGCCACTGGCGCGATGCCACGGCCCGCCCAACTGGCTTAGACGCCACAACGGCGACACAGGCCATGCAAGGCTGGCCGGGCGGGCTGAACAACGAGCCCGGGCACACCCACGCGCCGCACAATGCCCGATAGCGGCCGTGTGTCCGGCGCTCGAACCCCAGCTCGGTGACCGCATGCTCCCGGCCATCCAGCATGCAGGTCATCGGAACCACCAGCTGCGGCCCCTCACACCCGTCCAGGCCGGACCGGATCTCCGCGCGGATGCGATCGATGCGGATCGTGTTCACGCGGGCTCCTTCGCGGGCGCGAAGAAGGTCATGAGGTGATCGAGGATGTGCGCTGCGACCTGGTGCGCGGCCTGGCGGTTGCAGTCCACGCGCAGCACGTCGAACCCCGCCTGGATCAGTCGCTCGGTGGCCTGCTCGTAAAAGTAGATCTCGGCGTGGCTACTGCCAGGTTGGAGCTGGTACCGGTTGTGGGGTCCGCGTTCGTCGAGCCGTTGCGCGATCACGGTCGGGTCTGCTTCCAGGATCACCGCGAGGTCGGTCCGCCGGGCGTCGGAGTTGAGCTTCCACAGGAACGCCGGGTCGACGCCATCGAAGCGCTGGATCACCAGCCCAGAGGGGACGTAGCGGTCGACGATCACCGTGTCACCGCGTTCGAGGTACGGCCAGATCTCGGTGTCGATGTGGTGGTAGCGGTCGGCCGCGTACAGGCAGGCCAGCGCGGGCCCGGTGACCGTTTCAGTCAGTTCCCGGGCCAACGTGCCGATCGGGCCGGTGGAGGGCTCGGCGGTGACGTGGACGGTTTCGCCGGCGGTCACCAGCATTTGCGCGAGGTGCCCGACGATGGTCGATTTCCCGGCGCCACTCGGCCCATCGACGGACAAAAACAGGCCGCGTTGCTGGTCAGAAAAGGGCCTCAGTACCACCATCGCCTCCTCTCCCCGATCTGTCGCGGAGCTGGTCCAACGACCGCGCCCACGCGTCCGGCGGCGTGGCGAGGTGGACGAACAGCCGCGCGGTGACCAGGGCGTCATACGTGGCACGGTGCGGCGCAAGCCCATCCGGAAGCCCCTCCGCTAACCGCAGCCGGTCAACGAGCGCACCGAGCTTGTAGCTGTCGGCACCAGACAGCAGGCGGCGAGCGAGTTGCAGGGTGTCGAAGATTTCCGGGCAGTCCCACCCGCAGAGCTTGCGCCGCAGGACTCCGAGATCCACGTGGGCGTTATGAGCCACAACCGCGTCCGCAGAGAGCGTTTCTCGCACCTCGGCCTCGATGTCGGCGAACGTGGGCGCGGTGGCGACCGCGCCGTTGGTGATGCCGTGGATGCGGCGGGCGATCGGCGAGATCGGCGTCTCGGGCTTCACCAACCAGCACGCCGGCTCACCGATGACCCCGCCCACGATGGGCACGGCGGCCAGTTCCACGAGGTCGGGTGGCTGCTGGCCGTTGCCTTCCACGTCGACGACCACGTAGGTCAGGCTCGTCCAGTCAGTCATCGTCGGTGGTGTCCTTCCAGCCGATGTCCGCGCGCCCATGCCGCCGCGTCCGGTGTGGGTGTGCGACATCGTGGACCTGGAACCCGAGCGCGTGCTGCAAGTAGTAGCGCGGCTGCTCCGTGTCCAACCCGGACACCACCGCCGCCCGCTCATCGATCTCTACGACCTCCATCTGATGGCCCTCTGGTAGCACCGCCGCCACCTGCTCCAGGCACTTACGCGTCGGGGCGCGGTGCGCGCCGGCGCAGCGCGCGAGTTGGCTCAGTGGGCAGATGTCACACATCTCCCGGATGCCGTAGTGGCCGTTGTAGTCCGGCATCCCGTGTACGTAGGACACCGCGCACGAGGTCTTGCGGAACAACGGCACCGACATGCCGAACACCGCGAGCACCCGCTGCTCCAACGTTTCCGGGACGATCTTGCGGCGCGCGGTCTCGTCATACGGCTCAGGCAGGTGGTTCGCCCGGTAATAGGCGGCGATCTCGTCCCGATAGAACAGCCCGGTGAACACGGTCGCGTCCGCGTACCGGGCCAGTTCACAGGCTCGGTGAAGGTGCTCGTCGGAGTCGTTGAGCCCAGGCACCAGGGGACGCCAGTACAGCACCGTGCGATACCGGCGCCGGCTCGGCGCGCTCATCAGCTTCAACGACCCGGCCGCGACCCGCGACGGGTACGGCTCGATCCGGGTGTTCTCGATACCCGAGTACGTGAACAACAGCGTCACCTTGAGATGCAGGAGCTGGTTCAGCCGCTCGACGTCGGCCGGGATCATCTGATAGCGGGTGATGACCAAGAGGTGATTGGTGAGGCCGCGCCGATCGAGATCCTCCAACACCGCGAAGGTGTGCGCCCGGACAGCCGGCAGAAACGGGTCCGTGGCGCGGTTGAACACCTGCACCGGCGTCACGTGCGGCTGGAAGTACCGGTGCTGCACCAGCTGGCGCACCGCCTCGGCATCCGGCATCAGCGCGCGCGGCTGCCGCTGATCCCACAACCCGTAGGTATGCCGGATGCAGTACGCACAATCCAGCGGACACCCCTGAATGTGGTTCAGGCTCAACCCGCTCTTGCGATACTCCACCACCTCACGCGCGCGCTCGGGTAGCCGTTCGACCTGCTCTTTCGCCAGCAATGGCACGGATGGTGTCACCAGATCTCCCCGGACGATGCCGCCAATCGCGACGTGCCCGGGCAGCGTAAACACGTGCCAACTCACGAATCTAGAAACGTTCCCAAAGTTTCTCGAAACAAGCTGTCCGCACGGCCCGGCGCGAAATTAATCGCTACCGTCCGCCACCTCAGGCTCAAGGTCGTCGATGGCGCGGTTGATGATGGCGCGCGCGGAGCGGCCGTAGCTGGCCACGGCGGCGAGCTGCTCGAAGGCCCCGCTGTAGAGCTCGATCTCGGCTGGCTGGCGCAGGTCGAGCGCGGCGGACATGGTTTCGACGAGCACCCTGTCGTTGTCGTAGATCCAGAAACCGTGCCACGGGGACGTGACGTACTGGGTGTCGAAGCCGATGACGCCGAGCCGGACGTTCGGCAAGGCGGTGAGCGAGATCAGGTGGCCGAGCTGACTGAGCGTCACGTCCGGCGGGCACAGCCGGTAACGCAACGCCGCCTCGGTCAGCACGAAATGGAATCGTTTGTCCGGCCGATGCAGGATCTCCTGTCGAGCGATGCGGCCCTGCACGGCCTCGTCGATGTCGTTCGGGACCTTGAGCCAGCGGATGCTTTCGGCGAACCGGGCGCGTGCGTACCCCGGCGTCTGGAGCAGGCCGGGGATGACGGTCACCTCGAAGGCGCGGAACAGCTTCGTCTGCTGGTCCAACTCGGCCAGCTTGTTCTGCCGAGGCCGGATCCCCGTGCGCAGGATCCGCTGCCAGTCGGCGTGCTGCACTTCCAGGGTGTGCAACGAGACCAGCAGAGACTCTGCCTCGTTGCCGCTGCCCGTCGCCCCGGTCCAGGCTCTGATGTCGTTGTCGGTGGGGGTCTGCTGTCCGTTCTCCAGCTTGGACACCTTGGACCGCGCCCACGACAACGACTCCGCCAGCTCCCTACCGCTCAGACCAGCGCGGAGGCGCAGCTCGCGGAGTCGTTTGCCGAGCGTGTTGCGTGCTTCAAGGACGTTCGAGACGTCCGACGCCCTGTTCGTTGGCAAAATCGTCCCGTCGAACTGCGTGATGCCAGGCGGCATCACGCCAATAGTTGTGCTGCACGATCACCGTCGGATCCTCGATGATCTCCCCGCCCAGGAAGGCATCCTGGTCATCGAAGTGCATCCGCACCAACTTGCGTGAATCGAACAGCCAGTAGTCATGCTCCGGAACCTGCGCGGCGCGCGCCCGTTCCCGTTCCAGGTAGCGGATGTCCTCCCCCGCGCCGTTAGTGAACTGCGCGCACCACGCCCCGAACCGGCTGTAGTCAGTCAGCGGCACCGTCACCACCCGGACACGGGCGAAACGACGGCCCTCGGACGCCGCCTCACGGATCATGTCCAGCCAGGTCTGCAACCACGGCAGATCGTCCGGCTCACCGGCAAGGAACTTCCGCAACGACTCGTTCTCATATGACGCGTCGTAGGTATCGCGCGCCTCCAACCGGAACGCCGTGTGCTCGAAAGTGTGGAACAGCTTCCTGAACTCAGGACCAGGCTCGATGAACCGACTCAGCGCTCCCCCTCCTCCCGGTATCTGCGCACATAAAACTTCAGGACCTCTTCCGGGATCTCGATCAATGTCTCGTGATCGGGTACCGGCCCGACGTCCGCCAACACCTGCGGGTCCGTCACCTTCCAACCCTGCGCGATGTAGGTCGTCCGGTCTGTTCGGTCGGTGGCGAACAGCGTAGGTGAGTTGTCCACTTGCGATTCGGGGTCCTTGCCGAGGAACCGAGCGCGCATACCCTGCCTCCGAAATGAGAAACATTGAGAACCGTTCTAGCAATACTGGGCCCACCGCGTCCAGCACGTCAACCGCCTCGAACAGCCCGGCACCCGCTGAGCCGGCAAGCGTCTGCCTCCGTTGGTGACCCATTCCGTCGTCGACTAGATCCAGTCTGGACTTCTCCTGGCCCGACGTAACACATAGTTACGAAAGATTCATGCGACGAGCGGCCTGCGCCCTCCCCTTGCCGCCACAGGCGTGCAGTGAGCACAGATCGTCACCTAGCCCGCAGCTCCGACAGCCCCCGAGAATCCCACAGGGCAGTAATCACACGATCGAGTGACGCCGTCGTAGGATGCAGACTTGTACATGCCAAACCTCGGAACATAGCACTCTGGAGATCGCGGTCGATCAGGGGGTCGACACATACTGCGTCGGTCAGGTGGCCTGGAGGCACAGTGGATGCGTTCGGTGTGCTCGGGGAAGTGCTCGACGACTACGAGTCGTTCGTGCGTGGGTTCCTGAACATCCGCGACCCAGACGTCTTCAAAACGGTCGAGCGTGAAATCGAGAACGGGCTGCTGTGGCCCGAGCCTTGGCTAGCGCTCAATCCGGCCTTCGAGTCCGGCGGTTCGGTCGGCGACCTGGTTGATGCTGGTCTGCTCCACCCGGCATGTTCTGAGATCTTCCGACAGCGGACGGACACCGATCCGGTCGGTAGCGAGCTCAGATTCCATAAGCATCAGGCTGACGCAATCCGTGTTGCCACACGCCGAGAGTCGTACGTGCTCACCACAGGCACTGGCTCGGGCAAGTCACTGTCCTACATCGTGCCGATCGTGGATCGCGTGCTCCATGACGGCCCAGGACGCGGAGTACGCGCGATCATCGTCTACCCGATGAATGCGCTGGCCAACAGCCAGCGCGGCGAGTTGGAAAAGTTCCTCAGCAAGGACAGGCCGAGGGTCAGTTTCAAGCGGTACACCGGTCAGGAGAGCCGCGCAGAGCGAGACGTGATCCTCGATAGCCCGCCGGACATCTTGCTGACTAACTACATGATGTTGGAACTCATGCTCACCCGTCCCAGGGAGCGCCAACGACTGATCACGAGCGCGGAGAACCTCTCGTTCCTCGTGCTCGATGAGTTGCACACATATCGAGGCCGTCAAGGTGCCGATGTCGCCATGCTGGTGCGCCGGCTACGCGCAGCCGTGCGGGGTGATCAGCTCCAGTGCATCGGAACCAGCGCCACGCTTGCCGGGCCAGGAAGCCCGGCCGAGCAACGCACGGAGGTAGCCGCTCTGGCCACTCGACTGTTCGGGACGCCGATTGCGGCCGCCAGCGTCATCGGCGAGTCGCTCCGGCGCGCCACCGTTGGTGAGGCCGATCTCACCCGACTCGCCAGACGGGTAACGAGCGTGCCTCCGGCAGCTCACGCAGCCTTGCGGCACGACGATCTCGCCATCTGGATCGAGCGGGTTTTCGGGCTGCGTGAGGATGGCGAAGGCCACCTTGCTCGCCAATCACCTACACGGCTACGGGACGCAGCAGTCACGCTCGCGACAGACACCGGCTTAGACCACGCGGTGTGTGAGAAGGCGTTGCGAGACACACTGCTGGCTGGGTCGCGGGCACGCGGTGCCGATGGTCGTGCGCTGTTCGCATTCAAGCTCCATCAGTTCATCGGTAAGGGGGACACCGCCTATGTGACCCTTGATCGACCGGACCGGCGCTACCTGACGACCCGCTATCAGCGCAGCGCCCCGGTCGAGCCGCCCGGACAGCCCCTGTTTCCGCTCGCGTTCTGCCGCGAGTGTGGACAGGACTTCCTGGTGGTGAATCGGGAGCAGGGCGGTGAGCTGTTCACTCCGCGGCTGCTGAGCGGTGGCGCGGGCGACCCGGCGCATGCCACAGGCTTATTGCTGATCCTCAGCTCGGATTGGCCTGACACATCCTCGGTTGAGCTTCTGGATCTCGTGCCGGACGACTGGGTGGTTGAGTTCGGTGGCAGCCGGGAACTCGATAAGCCTCGTCGATCGCGGCTGCCGGAGGGGATGCGGGTCAACAACTCCGGGGCACGCACCGCCGAGGGGATTCCGGTCGCGTTCTTTGAGACTCTGCATTTCTGCCCGTGCTGCAAGACTAGCTATGAGAGCACGGGGCAATCGGAATTCTCTCGCGTGGCGAGTCTGGGTACCGAGGGCAGGGCGAGCGCAGTCTCAGTGTTGTCCCAGGCCGTGATGCGGACATTACGCGGCGCCACTGACCTCGATGAGGACGCCCGCAAGTTCCTGGCTTTCTCCGACAACCGCCAGGACGCCAGCCTGCAGGCCGGCCATTTCAACGACTTCGTATTGGTCGGCCTGATTCGCTCGGCCGTCTATCGGGCCGTGGCCCGACAGCAGGAGCGATTCCCGGACGAACCGCTAACCGACGACGAACTCGGCCGGCGGGTGATCGAATGCCTCAACGTCTCGCTCGCTGATTACGCCCGCAACCCGGATGTGGAGTACGCAGCTGAACAAAGAGTAGCAAAGGCGCTACGGGAATCGGTGGCCTACCGGGTGTGGGCGGACCTGCGGCGGGGCTGGCGGATCACGATGCCCAACCTGGAGCAGACGGGCCAGCTGAAGCTTGCCTACGCGAGCCTCAACCGGCTCGCCGTTGACGAAGATAAATGGGCAAGCGCGGGGCAGCCATTGGCGGGAGCCGACCCAGAGACTCGTCAGCTCATCATGCAGACGCTACTCGACGAAATGCGCCGGCATATTTGCATCGAGTCTGAGTACCTCACCGAGGAGCGGTACGAGGCCATCAGGCGAGCAAGTCAAGAGTGGCTACGCGCACCATGGACGTTGACCGACGAGCAAGGCGTCTACGCGGCGACCTGCTACCCAGGCACCCGGCCCAAAGGGCTTCCCGGGATAGGCCGCGACCTCTACCTCTCCGGCCTCGGTCTATACGGACGTTGGCTGCGCCGGCCTGACCGTTTCCCCTTGCACCCGCACCCTGTGGCAGTGGCGGACGCGGACACCATCATCGGCTCCTTGCTCACCACGATGGCCAAGGTCGGGCTGCTCGCCAGGGTTGAGGAGCGGCATCGGCGTGTGGGCTACCGCATCCAGGCCGGGATGATCGAATGGTGGGCTGGCGAGGGGCAACACCGTGCCCCTGACCTGATGCGTGGCAACAACACCGAGGGCCGGGTCAACCCCTACTTCCGTCGGTTCTACGCCGAGACCGCGGGTGGGCTGGCTGGCCTCGAAGCACACGAACACACCGCTCAGGTCGCCCCTGAGGTACGCCAGGAGCGTGAGCGACGGTTCAGCACAGCTGACCTGCCCGTCCTGTATTGCTCGCCGACGATGGAGCTCGGCGTCGACATCAGAAGCCTCAACGTAGTCGGAATGCGCAACGTCCCGCCAACCCCAGCGAACTATGCGCAGCGCTCCGGCCGAGCCGGCCGCTCGGGGCAGCCGGCTGTGGTACTGACGTACTGCGCTACAGGCAGCGCCCACGACAATTACTACTTCGGACGCAGCCAGGACATGGTCGCCGGCGCGGTCGCACCACCTCGGCTCGAACTGGGCAATCAGGACCTCGTGCGCGCTCATGCCCACGCGATCTGGCTGGTGCAGACGGGACTGGACCTCAAATCGAGCATGGTCGAGCTAATCGATGTGGAGCTGCCCGGTCAGCCGTTACATGACGAGGTGACCTCGAAGATCTTCAACCAGGCGGCCACAACGCGGGCCACCTCGGCTGTTCGAACGGTACTGCGTGCCACGCCCGAGGTGGTAGCCGCGCCGTGGTGGCGCGACCGCTGGATCGAGGAGACGATCAGCCAGGCGCCAAGCCGGTTCCAACAGGCGCTTGATCGTTGGCGCGGCCTGTACCAGGAGGCACGCAACGAGCTCGACTCCGCCAACGAAGTACTGAAGACCATTGGGGCATCCGAGCCCGCCAAGCGGCGTGCACGGGGACAGATATCCGAGGCCCGGGCCGCCCTGGACCTCTTGCGCGGCGAGATCGATGACGTCAACCAAGGCGACTTCTATCCCTACCGGTACTTCGCCTCCGAAGGATTTCTGCCCGGGTACTCCTTCCCCCGGCTGCCCCTCGCGGCATTCATCCCAGCCGAACGCCGGACAGCACACGGGCAGGGCGACTACGTGCAGCGCCCGCGCTTCCTGGCGATCAGCGAATTCGGCCCAGGCGCCTTCATCTACCACGAGGGCGCACGTTACGAAGTAAATCGGGTCAGTTTGCCAGCCCGCGAAGACGGCACCGGAGTCAACCTGACTGAGATAGACCGCTGCGAGGCCTGCGGATATCTCAACGAGGGTAACGGGCCGACCGGGTATGGCGAGTGTGAGCACTGCGGATCGACCGAACTGGCGAAGATGACCGCAATGATGCGCTTGTTGGCCGTCAAGACCCGCCGCCGGGACCGGATCAGCGCGGACGAGGAAGAACGCCAACGCGCCGGACACGAGATCACCACCGCGATCCGCTTCGAACCGCACGGCGAACGCAGCAGCAAGCTCACCAGCACACTCGTCGATGCCGACGGTCGCACACTCGCCGAGCTGAACTACGGCGACACCGCGCTCATCCGCCGCATGAACGTGGGCCTGCGCCGCCGCAAAGACAAAGCCGAACACGGCTACCTGCTCGACACGGTCGAGGGCAAATGGGCTCGCGCCGTCGACCAGAACACCGCAAGCGATAGCGATGGACGCATCCAGCGGGTCGTTCCCTACGTCCAGGACCACCGCAACGCGCTGCTGATCAAGCTGGCCGCACGCGTTCCCGTTGAGCAGCGAATGGCCGCGATGTACGCGCTCAAGCGCGCCGTCGAAGCCGAGTTCCAGCTGGAGAGCAACGAGCTCGCGGTCGAGCCAATGCCCGGGCGCATCCGTCCGCACGCCTGGTCGGTGCTGTTGATGTATGAGGCCGCCGAAGGCGGCGCGGGCGTCCTGCGTCGACTCGCCACCGAGGACGGCCCGATGCGCCGCGTGGCCCGGCGCGCCATCAGGCTGCTGCACTACGACGCGGACACCGGCAACGACCTCGGAAAGGCCGAGCACGCAACTGAGCTGTGCGCCCAAGCCTGCTACGACTGCCTGTTGTCCTACAGCAACCAGTGGGACCACCAGGCGCTCGACCGCCACTGCGTCATCGGTCTGCTTCAGGAGCTGTCCACCGCCAGTGTGAAGCTGGGAGGTGTTCGAGGAGAGGACCGCGCCGAGCTGCTGGCCCGGTTGGAGAAGGGCTGCACGTGGTTGGAGCAGCGTTTCCTGCACTACCTCAACGAAGGTGGCTACCGACTGCCAGACGAGTCACAAGAACTCATCGACGGCTTCTATGTCCGGCCCGATTTCGCCTACCGCACCTCAGCGCGTGACGTCGCGATCTTCGTCGACGGCCCGGTGCACGATTACAACCACCAGACCGAGAAGGATCGGGCGGCGCAGTCTCGCCTTGAAGACGAGGCCGGCTGGTTGGTGCTCAGGTTCCACCACGAAGACGACCGTAGCCCAGCCTGCGGTGAGCAGCCGAGCTGGCGTGAACTCGTGACAGCCAATCCCAGTGTCTTTGGCCCCGGCAGGGAGCACGTGTGACGACCACCGACTTCCGCCCTGGCACCTTGGTGACCGCGCGCGGCCGCGAGTGGCTGGTGCTGCCCGCCTCCCCCGCTGGCACGGTGCTGGTGCGGCCACTCGGCGGCCGCGACGACGAGACCACGCTCCTGCTGCCGGGTATCGACCACCCGGCAGTGGCAACGTTTGACGCTCCCAGCGTGGACGATCGCGGCGACGCCGCCCGCGCCCGGCTGCTACGCGACGCGCTGCGCCTCTCCTTCCGGGACACCACCGGACCGTTCCGATCGTTCGCGCAGCTAGCGGTCACACCGCGCAACTACCAGCTCGTGCCGCTCATGATGGCCACCGCCCAGGACACCACCCGCCTGCTCATCGCGGACGGCGTAGGCGTCGGCAAAACCATCGAAGCCGGTCTCATCGCCGCCGAACTGCTAGCCAGCGGAGACGCCCAACGCCTGGCAGTGCTCTGCTCACCCCAGCTTGCCCCGCAGTGGCAATCCGAGCTGCGCACCAAGTTCGGAATCAACGCCGAGCTGCTGCTGCCATCGACGGCGAACCGGTTGGCCCGCTTGGTGCCCTTCGGGTCGAACGTCTACCAGCACTACCCGCACCTCATCGTCTCCACCGACTACATCAAGCAACGCAGCCGCCGCGACGAGTTCGCCCTGCTGTGCCCAGAACTGGTCATCGTCGACGAAGCGCACACCTGCATCGCACCGTCCACCACCGCCTCATCACAGGCTCACCAGCGCTACACCCTGCTGCGCAGACTCGCAGACGACCCTGCCCGGCATCTGCTGCTGCTCACCGCCACCCCGCACAACGGCGACGATGGCGCGTGGCAAGCCCTGGTCGGGCTACTGGATAACCGCCTCGGCGAACTGCCGGCGGATCTGTCCGGACCGGCACGCGAGAACGATCGGAAGCTACTCGCTAGCTACCTTATCCAGCGACAGCGCGCGGACATTCGCGAATACCTTGCCGAGGACACCCCCTTTCCGAACAGGGAGTGCGCCGAGGAGAGCTACCGACTCCGACCCGAATACCAGAAGCTGTTCGATCGAATCCTCGCATTCGCACGGCAGCGGGTCACCGACCCCTCGCTCAGCCATGTGCACCAGCGAGTCCGGTGGTGGTCGGCGATCGCGCTGCTGCGTTCGCTCGCGTCCAGCCCCGCCGCAGCGGTGCAAACGCTACGCAACCGCTCGGAGCTCACCAGCGCCGAGACCGTCGAGACCGCCGACGCACTCGCCTCCCCACAAGTTCTCGACGTGGACATCGACGAGCTCGCGGAGGGCGACGACACCGGACTCGGCGCGGACACCTCCGCCAACGATCATCCTGACGCAACCACCCGGCGCAGACTGCGCGGATTCGCCGCCGAGGCCGAAGCACTGTGCGGGCCCAAAGGCGATGCCAAGCTCGCACGCCTGGCGACCATCCTCAACTCGCTCATCACCGACGGCTTCCACCCCATTGTGTTCTGCCGCTACATCGCAACCGCAGAGTACGTGGCCGAACACCTGCACGCTGCCTTGGCGAAGACCCATTCCGCTGCCCGGGTGGAAGCCGTCACCGGGACGTTGCCGCCGGAGGAACGCGAGTCCAGGGTCAACGAGCTAATCGCCCACGATGGCGTGCGAGTGCTGGTCGCGACCGACTGCCTGTCCGAGGGGGTCAACCTGCAGGACGGCTTCACCGCGGTGGTGCATTACGACCTCGCCTGGAACCCCACCCGCCACGAACAGCGCGAAGGCCGGGTAGACCGATTCGGACAACTCGCCCCCACCGTGCGAACGGTCACCTACTACGGCGCCGATAACAAGATCGACGGCGTGGTCCTCGACGTGCTCATCCGCCGCCACGAGGCGATCAAACGCAGCACCGGAGTCTCGGTTGCCGTGCCGGCCGACTCGACCACCGTAATGAAGGCTATCTGGGAGTCCCTGCTGCTGCGCGGTACTCAACCCGAGCAGCTCATGCTCGACCTCGGTTCGGTGACCTCCAGCGAGACCGCCGACGCGGTGCTCACACGGTGGGTCGATGCGGCCGAACGGGAGAAGGCCTCCCGGTCACGGTTCCGGCAGGCCACCCTGCGCCCAGACGACGTCGCCGAGACGCTCGCCGAAGTCCGTCGCGGTCTCGGCGGCCCAGCCGATGCCGAACGGTTCACCCGCGACGCACTCGCCCTGCTGTCTGGCCAGATCAGCAACACCGCCGACGGTTTCACCGTACGCACCGACACGCTTCCACACGCGCTCCTGGATCAACTTCCACCCGCCAAGACCCCGTCGATGCGGTTCCATCGGTCGCTGCCGGCTCCACCCGGGGAGCCATTGCTCAACCGGACCGATCACACCGTCGAGGCGATCGCCCGCTATGTCCTGGATGGCGCACTCGACCCGTTGCTACCCGAGGCCGCGCGTCCGGCGCGACGAGCGGCGGTCATTCGCACCAGAGCGGTCGGCACGGTGACGACGCTGGTGGTAGCGCGGTTTCGGGTCGAGCTCGTCGTGCCCGGCTCACGGCGCACCGTCACCCAGGTCGCCGAGGACGCCCAGTTCCTCGGCTTCACGGTGGTCGGCGGCGAGACCTGCTGGCTGGACACCGACAGCACCGGCCATTTGCTGGACGCCACCCCGAGCGGCAACGTCCACGACGACCTCGCCCGTTACCAGCTTCAGCGCGCGCTGGACCGCCTTCCCCACCTGCAAGGGCACCTGACGCGACTCGGGGAGCAGGTGGCCGCCGACGCGGTGCACGCACACCGGGCAGTGCGCCGTGGCAGCCGGGTATCACGACGGGGACTGCAGGCTCGGCTGCTGCCTCCGCCCGACATCCTCGGCGTCTACGTGTACCTGCCCGATCGGAGCGGGCCGTGACCACGCTGACCGCATTCCGCTCCGTCCGCGCGGTCGGCACAGTCCTACCGAGTGACGCGCTGGCCAGGGCGGTAGACCTGCGGATGCCGGGCCAGCGCGCCGAGGACTACCAACTCACCCCAGGCATGACGATCAACGCGGCAGCCGCCCGGGCGTGGGAGGCATGCCTCGGCGCACACCGCGCGTGGCACGCCGCGCTTGAGCGACTTCCCCCGGGCGACCCCGCAGTCGGCCTGACACGCGACAAGTGGCTGCTCCCGCTGCTTTACGAGCTGGGCTTCGGCCGGCCGGAGCGGCTCACCGCCGGAATCGACCTCCCGCCAACCCTCGGCGAGACCGAGCCCGTCCACTTCCCGATCTCACATCGCCTTGCGTGGCCGGCCGGGGCCACCGATCCGGCGGTGGGAGTGCTCCTGCACCTCGTCGGCGGCGGAGTGGGCCTCGATGCCCCCACCCACGGCGTCACAGCCCGCGCCCCGCAGTCGCTGGTGCAGGACGCGCTCAACCGCAGCCCGCACTACCTGTGGGCGGTTGTCTCGAACGGGCACATCTTGCGGGTGCTGCGTGACGCGTCCAGCCTGACCCGGCAGTCCTACGTCGAGTTCGACCTCGACGATGTCTTCGGCAACCAGCGCTACGCCGAGTTCCGGCTGTTCTTCCTGGCCGTGCATGCAAGCCGATTCGCACCGTTGGCTGCCGAGACCGAACCCGAAGCCGACGACACCGAAACCCCAGCCTTCTCCGCAGCGGATTGCTGGCTCGAGCGATGGCGCAACGTGGCGATCGCCGACGGAACCCGCGCACTCATGACACTGCGCGAGGGAGTGGCCCGAGCGCTCAAGCACCTCGGCACGGGCTTTGTGTCGCATCCGACCAACGTCGAACTCCGAGCGGAGCTTGCCGTTGTGCCGGATGCGTGCGCGCTGCTGCACCGAGCACTGCTGCGGGTCGCCTACCGGCTCATCGTGCTCTTCGTCGCCGAGGACCGCGAACTGCTGCACATCGCCAGCACCAACACAGACGGCCAGGCCCACTACGCCGCCTACTTCTCCACCGCTCGGCTGCGGCGCCTGGCCGCCACCCGCACCGGTACCCGACACACCGACCTGTGGGACGCCCACCTCATCGTCACCGACGCCCTCGCCGACGACGGACTGGACGCCCTCGCGCTACCCGGGCTCGCCGCATCCCTGTTCTCCCGTGACAGCCTCGGAGTGCTCGACGGTGCACAGCTGCCCAACCGAAACCTGCTCGCCGCAGTCAAGGAGCTGGCCGAGATCACCGACCCCGTCACCGGAGCCCGCCGCCCGGTCGACTACCGCAACCTGGACAGCGAGGAACTCGGCGGCGTGTACGAAGGTCTGCTCGCCTATGTCCCCCGCTACGACGCCGCCGCCCGGACCTTCACCCTGGAGCAAGCCAACGGCAACACCCGCAAGAAGTCCGGCTCCTACTACACCCCATCCGAGCTCATCGCGCTCATGCTCGACGAGGCGCTCGACCCCCTCATCGCCGACGCCCGGCGCGCCGCAGACCCAGAAACCGCGCTGCTCACTCTCACCATCGTCGACCCGGCTGTCGGCAGCGGCCACTTCGTGGTCGCCGCAGCCCGACGCATCGCCGCCGCACTCGCGGCGGTCCGTACAAGCGATGCCGAGCCGACACCACAGGCGATGCGGGCGGCGATGGCCGATGTCGTGGCCCGCTGCGTCTACGGCGTCGACTTGAACGACTTGGCTATCGAGATCACCAAGGTCGCATTGTGGCTGGAATCCTTTGACGGCTCCCGCCCACTGCCATTCCTGGACACCCACTTCAAGGTCGGCAACTCGCTG
Organism: Actinospineispora eucalypti; assembly: GCF_039543365.1. Taxonomy (NCBI): domain Bacteria; kingdom Bacillati; phylum Actinomycetota; class Actinomycetes; order Pseudonocardiales; family Pseudonocardiaceae; genus Actinospineispora; species Actinospineispora eucalypti. Next base: position 275,533 of record NZ_BAABJP010000010.1, on the reverse strand, counting down.
CTTGGCGCCACGCCGAAACTGCTTGCCGGAAACATCCCGGACGCCGCCTTTGTCGCCCTCAACGGGGACGACACGACCCGGACCAGTAAGCTCAAGGCCCGTAATAAGGCCGAACGCAAACGCGCCGCCGGGCAGCACACCGTCTTCGACAGCGTCGCCCGGCGCCTGCCGATCTCCGACAGCGATGTCCTCGACGTCGAGACAACCTCGCTCGCGAAGAAGGCCCGCGAGCTCGAACGACAGCCAACCGGCACCCCGGCTGATATACGGGAGCAAGCGGAGGCATGGCAACGGTTCGAGCGCGATCCCGACCTCGAAGCCCGCAAGCTGGCTGCCGACGCTTGGTGTGCCGCGTTTGTCCAATCCAATACCCCAGCCCGTGGCTTCGGCATCACCCACGACACGCTGCGCAGGATCGTCGACAACCCGACCGATGTGCCCTCCGACCTGATCACGACTGTGCGCGATCTTGCGCGCCAATACCGTTTCTTCCACTGGCACCTGGAGTTCCCGACCATCTTCACCGTGCCCGAGCCCGGCACCGCCGACGTCAACCCGGAAACCTGGTGGCAAGGTGGCTTCTCCTGCGTGATCGGCAACCCGCCCTGGGACCGAGTCAAGATCCAAGACAAGGAGTTCTTCGCCGCTGTCGGCCGTAATGACATCGTCGACGCCAAGACCGCCGCTATCCGTGGCGCAATGATCGACCAGCTACGCGAGGAGGACCCTGCGCTACATGATGCCTACTGCTCCGCGCTGCGCAGGTCAGCCGGCATCGCCCACCTGCTACGGGACAGCGGCCGATACCCGTTCACCGGCCAGGGCGACGTGAACACGTACAGCGTGTTCGCCGAGACGTTCCGCGCGCTCCTGGAGCCAACCGGCACGGCCGGAATTGTCACCCCAACTGGGCTGGCGACCGACAAGACCACCTCCCAGTTCTTTGCGGACCTAGTCGCCAGGAATAATCTGTCTGCACTACATGACTTCGTGACCAACCCACGAATATGGACAGATGTTGGTAATCGAAAGTTTCGTTTCGCAGTTACCACAATCCGAGGTCGAGACTCTCGAGTCGAGAAGATCCGGATGTCCTTTTTCAGTAAGCATCCATCGGAGATTACACACGACCGAGTCTTCACGGTCTCGCCGCAGGAGATCTCCATCGTTAATCCGAATACAAGTAACTGTCCAACATTCCTCACGAGGAGAGACGCCGAGATCACACTCGGCATCTACCACCGCCACCCAGTACTCATCCGCGACGGTACAGCAGACGGCAACCCGTGGGGGCTCTCGTTCGGAACACTGTTCCACATGGCCAACGACTCGGGACTCTTCCGGACGGCAGAAGACCTTGCTGGCGCTCGCTTCAATGGTTGGTCCTATCGGGATGACGCTCGTGAGTACCTCCCACTGTACGAAGCAAAGTTGTTATGGCATTTCGATCACCGACTAAGCTCGTACGCGCTACGTGCCCCGGGAAGTCGCGATACCGAGCTGCCGCGCCTGACCGACGAGATGCACAACGACCCGCACACGGAAGCCGGCCCGCGCTACTGGGTACAGGAATCCGAGGTTAAGAAGCGCCTCCTTGGAAAGTGGGAGCACGGGTGGATGCTCGGATGGCGAGACATCACGGGCGGCGCCCTCCTACGAACGTTCGTGCCGTCGGTACTCCCGACCAGCGCCATCGGAGACAAGTTCCTGCTCGCGTTTCCCGGTGCACCCGCGCACGGGCCACTACTGCATGCCATGTGGTCGACGCTGGCTTTCGATTATATCGCCCGGCAAAAGATCAGCGGCACCGGCATGAAGTACTTCCTGACCAAGCAGCTCGCGTGCCCCACCCCAGCCATCTTCGCCGGGCCGGCGCCATGGGAGCCCGACCGTACCCTGGCCGAGTGGGTAACCCCCTACGTGCTGGAGCTGTCTTACACCTCGTGGCGGATCCGGCCCTATGCCCGCGAGATGAGCCTGGACGGGCCACCGTTCCGGTGGGACCCGGAGCGCAGAGCGCTGCTGCGCGCCGACCTCGACGCCGCGTTCCTACATGTATTTGGCCTGACCCGGCCCGAGGCCGAGCATGTGCTCGACTCGTTCTTAGTGCTCCGCAAGTACGAAGAACGTGACCACGGCGACTACCGCACCCGCCGGCTTGTGCTCGACGCCTACGACCGGATGGCCGCCGCTTCGGCCCGAGGCGGCACCGGCTGGTCACCGCTAGCCGACCTCCCCGCAGGCCACGGCCCGCGCCACCCAGCCCAAGCCTGACCAACAGCGAGGACGCCATGGCTATCACGCTGTTCAAGGACACCACCTACTCGGTTCGCTGCTCATGGAGTCCATCGGGCGCGGCGAAGTTGCCTTGCCCGACATCCAGCGGCCCTTCGTCTGCCAGGCCAGCAAGGTGCGTGACCTATTGGACTCGATGTACAAGGGCTTTCCGGTCGGGTACCTGTTGTTCTGGGAGACCGGGGCCGAACCGGGAGCGCGCCAGATCGGCGGCGGGAACAGAGACGCGGTTCCCCGCCTGCTCATCGTTGACGGTCAGCAGCGTCTGACCAGCCTCTTCGCGGTAATGACCGGCCGCGAGGTGATGAAGTCGGACTATTCACTCACCCGCATCAGGATCGCCTTCCGTCCGACCGATGCCACCTTCGCTGTCGCTGACGCGGCCGTCGAGCGGGACTCCGAGTTTATCCCGGACATCTCCGAGCTGTGGGCGCCCGGCGGCGGGCGCAAGCGCGTGGAAAGGCGGTACCTCAAGGCCGTCGCCGAGAAGCGCAGTGAGCTGAGCCAGGACGAGGAGGACCGGCTCGAAGAGGCCATTGACCGGCTCTACGACCTTCGTAACTACCCATTCAAGATCGTCGAACTGTCCCCGGGAGTCGATGAGGAGCAGGTCGCCGAGGTCTTCGTCCGGATCAACTCCGAAGGCGTCACGCTCAACCAGGCAGACTTCATCTTGACCCTGATGAGCGTCTTCTGGGAGAAGGGCCGCGAGCAACTCGAAGAGTTCTCCCGGGCCTGCAAGATCCCGTCGCTGTCCGGAGCATCACCCTTCAACTGGTACATCCAGCCATCCCTGCCCAGCTGCTGCGGGTTTCGGTCGCTGTCGCGTTCCGACGGGCAGTGCTGCGCCTGGCGTATTCACTCCTGCGCGGCAAGGACTTGGAGACCGGCCGAATCGACCCCGCCCGGCGCCAAGCACAGTTCGCGCGCCTACAGGCAGCTCAGGAACGCGTACTCGACTTGACCAACTGGCATGAATACCTGCAATGCCTAGAACGCGCCGGCTTCCGCGGCGCCAAGATGATCACGAGTGAGAACACGGTGATCTTCTCCTATGCACTGTGGCTGATCGGCCGCACCGACTACGCCGTGCCGCTCGACCGGCTCCGGGAAGTGCTCGCCCGCTAGTTCTTCATGGCTCATACCACCAGCCGCTATACCGGCTCGCTCGAATCCCAGTTCGAGCAGGACGCATCCAAGATCACCGAAGTCAAGGCTGGCGACGCCGACGGCTTTTGCCGGACGTTGGATCGCATCGTCACCGACACCCTCGGCGACGACTACTGGACCACCACGCTGCCCAACGAGCTGGCCACCTCCGCAGCCAAATCGCCGGTGCTGATGGCGACTTCGCCGCGTTGAACATTCTCGACGCCGAGCCGCTGCTCTCCACCGGCAGGGTCCGTGCCCGGCTCGACCCCGCCGTCACCGCGCGCAAAGGGATCGAGCGCCACCACCTGTTCCCTCGGGCATTCCTCAAGAGTCGGGGCATCAGCGAGACCAAGCGGATCAACCAGATCGCCAACATGGCCTTGGTCGACTGGAGCGACAACATCGATATCTCTGACAAGGCACCCATGGCGTACTGGCCTGCCCAGGTCACGCAAAAGGGCATTAGCAACCGCCGCCTGGCCCGGCAGCGGTACTGGCACGCCCTCCCGGACGGCTGGGAGAGGCTCGGCTACGAAGAGTTCCTCGACGCCCGCAGGCGCCTTTGGGAACCGTCGTGCGGGACGCATTCGCCAAGCTCGCGGACGAGGCGTATCAGCCGACCTACCCCGCCGTATCGCCAGCCCCGGGCCTGTCGAGCTGGACAACCCACGATGTTGCGGTGGCGGACCTCGTTGACGCCGATCTCCTCCCGGCAGGCTCCACGCTCTTGGCCGCAGTGGACGCAGAGAGCACGGCCACCGTGCTCAACGACGGGCGGATCTTGTTTGGTTCTGAGACTTATGGCAGTCCGTCTGCGGCCGCCCTCAGCGCCAGCGGTGGTGCGCGCAACGGGTGGACCTACTGGGTTGCCGATCTCGCGGATGGATACTTCAGCCTGTCCAGCCTCCGAGATCAGTTCCTTAGCTCCCGTAGTGCGACGTCCGGCTAATCGTCAACGCCGATGGATACGATGGCCGAGCCCAGAAGCGGACGGCGCCGAGTCGGAACCGGAACTGGCCGGCGCTGCCTGCTCGCCAAGGCTGGCGCCGGACTGTTGTGTGCGGCCGAACAGCCCATCGGCCGTGTGCGTGAGGTTGTCCGCGCTTCAGCTACGTTCAGCTACCTGCGGCCGGACCACCATGATCGTCCGCACAGGCTGGCCGAGCGCCTCTTCCTAAGTGCGTAACTCGAGGTGGACTGCGTTGGTCATTGTGCAGGCGCCCTTCGGTACGCCAGCGCCGAAGGACTCGGCGGCCGTAGTTATTGGTCTTGGCCATCCGATCGAGTTCAGCGCCGGTCGGGGTTCGGCCCTGAGCGAGTTGAGCCTGGTAGTAGTCCCACATCCGCCGCTCGGCGGTCATTGCCCGCCGGCCGAGACCAGCCGAGAGAGCCACGAGAGGCACCACTCGTCCCGTCTCGTTTCCGGTCCCGGCAGCCTCGGGTTCGGTCTTGGCCTCCGGTTCGGCCGTCTCGTGCCGGTCAGTCTTGGTCTCGGTGGCGATGGTCTCGGCGCCGTGGCGCTTGAGTGCGCGGTTCAGCAACTCGACAGCAAGCAGCAGCGCCAGCGGTGGACAAGCCGCTACCGCGATGGCGAACGCGCTCAGCTCGGGCGCTGAGGCGATGTTCGCGCACATCGACAGCGCCACCCCGAACAAGAAGGCCAGCCACGCCCGCCACTTCCCGGCCCGGCCCGGCTTCCACAGTTCAACAGTCGCCGTCGTCAGCAAACCGTCCACGATCAGTGGCCAGATGGCGGCCGTCGTCGCATCCGCGCCGAACCGCAGCGCGAACGCCTGGCCATGCCGATAGGACGCGTACGCGGCCCCGGCCGCGACGAGCAGGGTGCACGCACACTGCACCCACAATCCGCAGCCGCGGCTTGCCCGGCCGGCGTTGGCGCTCATCGTGCACCGCCAGCGTCCGGCCGGCGGCGCCGCTCGATCGTCAGCGTTGCGGAAACCCGCAGCTCAGGACGCTGGTGACACTGTGTGGATGCTGTACGAATCGCCCCGGGGGCACAAAATCCTTACTCGTCGAATCGGCCGTTGAACTCCGACGAATAACGTCGCCTCAGCCGTTGTTTTCGGGGAGTGTGGGTTGCGGCGTTGCGCAGGGGGACGGTCTCGCGGCTACGGTCTCGCGCGGGGGACCCTGGCGAGGGGTGAGCCGGGGATCCGGGACCGTGTCCCGGTAGCAGCCGGTGTCCAGCGGGATCGGGATGTCGCTCGCGGGCGGCGCCACGTAGGTTCCCCTTGGTGTGCTCCCGGGGTGCCCGGTGATCGAGCTGTCGCAGCCGGTGAGAACGGCGAGGAGACTCACCGCGAGGACGATGTGCCGTCGCACGGGGGCCTCCTCTGCCGGCACGCGTCTCAAGCCGGCCAGGGCGAGTTGAAGCCGTTGTCGACGGCGAGGAGCCATCGCCCGTCGGGCTGCCGCCGCAGGATGTCGGCGAAACGTGACCCGACCTCGAACGGGGTGCCGTCGCGGCGGCGGCCGGAGAGCGTGTAGCCGCCGAGCGCGAGGATGACGTCGTCCGAGCGGACGAACGAGTCCGGGTGCACCGCAAGGTGGCCGCGGATCCCGACCAGGCGCCGCAACGCCTCACGCAGTTCCGAGGGGCCGTCGGTGACGTGGCCCGGTTTGACCACGAAGGCGGCCCTGGGGTCGTAGAGCGCCAGCATGCCGTCGAGGTCGCCGGCGTTGTACGCGGCGGCGAGCGCGGGATGCAGCTCCTCGGGCCGGCTCGGCACGGTCGGGAACCTAGCACGGGCCTACACCCGGGAAAACCCGTTCGCCCGTGCGGCCGTCGGGGGCCGAGAATTCCCGCATGACCTGGGCCGTCGCGCGGGGGGACGTGCGCTGTGAGGAAGCGAAGGCGCTGCTGCGCGAGTACTTCACCGAGGTGGCGAACCGTTACTGCCGGCTCCACCACCAGCGGGACGTCACCCGCGAGGAGGTCGAAACCATCCTGGCCGAGTGGCCGAGCGACGACCTCGCCGAACCCAACGGCCTGTTCCTGGTCGGCCACTACCTCGGCGAGCCGCGGTCCTGCGCCGGTCTGCGGGTACGGGACGCCGAGACCCTGGAGCTCACCCGGGTGTACGTGTGGCCCGGCCGGCGTGGCACGGGCGGCGGCGCGCGGCTGCTGGCCGAGGCCGAGTCCGAGGCGCGCTCGCTCGGCGTCCGGCGGATCGTGCTGGACACCCGCCTCGACCTGGTCGAGGCGCGCGCCCTGTACGCCCGACACGGGTACCGGGAGATTCCGGCGTTCAGCGGCGGGCCGTACGCGGAGGCCTGGTACGGCAAGGAACTGGCATGATCTTTCAGTCGTCCTCGGCCAGCCAGGCGCGGAGCAGCTTCTCCCACTTCAGGTCGTCGGTGGTCTCCATGACCTCCTTGCGGTTGACCAGCAGGTAGAACTCACCCGCCGGCACGGTGTCGACGACCAGCGGCTTGCCCGCATTGAGCAGCCCGCCGATGAACCGGCCGTACAGCTCGGTGAACCGGGCCTCGACCGACCTGATGTCCTCCCGGCGCAACACCAGGTCGCCCGATTCGCCCCAGCCGCCGAGCACCAACCGATCCGGGAACAGCAGCACCTCGCCGCGCCGCTGGAACAGCACCTTCTGGCTCACGCCGGCGGCCGCCTTGTCGGCACCGGTCTTGCCGGCCAGTTCCCGGGTGGTCGCGCCGATGTACTTGCCCGCCGCGGTGGGCTGGTTGTGATCGCTCATGCGGAAGATCGTCGCCGCCGGGCGGCGGCCGGCGCGTCCTTCGCGGGGTTGGCGTGTGCGCGGCTTTGGTCGCACCGGGACGACCCGGCGAGCTGCTTAAGTTGCCTCGGTGTCATCCCGGGGCGGCGCGCTCGGCCATCCACCGGCGGGACTCCTCGGTGACGTAGCGCAGCCCGTCCGGGCGCACCTCGATCCAGTCGGCGCGCACCCAGCCGCCGGCCGCCTGCGGCGCGAGGCCGTGCTTGCGGAACAGCGCGCTGGCCTCGGCGCGGGTGAGCCCCCGGCCGGACCACTCGCGCAGCACCGCGTACTCCCGCTCGCCCTCCGGCGGCGTCTCGCCGGCGACCGCGTCGGCCAACGCTTCGAAGCCGCGAGCGATCTGGCGCAGCGCGGCGGCCACCTCGGTCCGGTTCTCCACGGTCGAAACGTACTGCAAACGCTACCGTTTACCGGCTCTACAGGCCCAGCAGCTCGGGCGTGGCGGCCAGCTCCCGCCAGTGCTCGCCGGGTCGCTCGACCAGCCGGCGCCGCGAGAGGTCGAGCAGCCCTCCCACGTTGGTGATCTCCGCGAGCAGCGTGCCGTCGTCGCGGCACAATCGCTGCTCCACGGTGAACGTCTTGCCTTCGCCCCAGTGGAACTCGCAGGTCACGTCCAATTCGTCGCCCGCGAAGACCTCCCGGTGGAAGCGGATGCGCTCCTCCAGGCTGACCGGCCCGAGGCCGCGTCCGGCCAGCGCGACGTGGTCGAACCCGGCGGCGCGCAGGCAGGACCAGCGCGCGTGGTGCCCGTACCGCAGCAGCACGGCCGACGACACGTGTCCGTTCGTGTCCACCTCGTAGTCCCGTGCGGCGATCCGAACGGTGAACTCTTCTGCCATGCCGAAATCGTAACGCAATCGCATGCGATTGACTACCGAGTTAGGTGCGGGCGGCCCGGGGAGACTCGGTGGCGCGCCGGCCGGCCAGCTCGACCAGCCCGGCGTTGCCCTCCTGGTAGAACACCTGCAGGGTCAGGTCGGCGATGCGCCCGGCGCCGTCCAGCCGGGCCCGGTAGTGGCCGTGTACCGCCCAGATCGGTCCGTCCGGGGCGTCGGCGATCCGGTGGTAGCCGCGCACGTGCGTGTCCAGCCAGGGGCCCGCGCCGTCCCCGGTGACCAGCACCGGCCCGGTCACGTGCTGGGTGGCGTCGAACCCGGGCAGCAGCCCCCGCCAGTTGGTGACCAGCTGGTCACCGCTGAGCTCCTCGGCCTCGCCGCCGAACAGTTCGGTGTAGTCCACCCGCAGCCGGTCGGCCAGGCAGTCGCGCACCACCGGCCAGTCGAGCACGTCGATCGCGTGCAGCAGCCGGGTGAGGACTTCGCCGCCGCTCATCGGGCCAGGGTGGCGCGAAAGTGCCGGTCCACCGCATCAATTGCCATGGTCACCTGTTTCTCCTGGTCGTAGAAGTCGGTCTGGCCGCCTTCCGCCCACACCAGCTCGCACTGCCCGCCCATCCGCCGGGCCACCTCGCGCGCGTTGTCCGGCAGCACGCAGTCGTCGGCGTGCACCAGCAGCGTCGGCACGGAGACCCCGGCCGCCGGGGTCAGCCCGTCGAAGGTCAACCAGTGCAGCCAGCTTAGTTCGGCCATCTGGTTGGTCCAGGTCGCAACCGCGCCCCGGGACGGGTTGGCGTAGTAGTCCATCTCGAGGAACATCCCGGCCCGGTCGTTGCCGGCCTGGTACGCCGGCACGGTGACCACCTCGCCGGTGCGCTGGTAGGTCTCGAGCGCCTCCCCGGCCCGCCGCAACCGCTCCCCCACCCCGGCCCCGCCGCCGTAGAACGGAGCGACGGTGGCCGCATCGTGGAACCAGCCGGCCACGGCGGCGAACGAGTCGATCGGCGCGCCCTCGGCGATGGCGCGCAGGGCGTACTGGGCGCTGGCACAGACCGCCAGGTGACCGACCGCCCCCGGCCGCACGAACGAGAGGCCGCGCACCGCGCGGGCCGCCGCCGCGATGTCCGCCACCTTGCGCGCGCACACCTCCGCCTGGCGCGGCGAGCCGCCGGAGCCGCCGAACCCGGCGAAGTCGAAGGTGATCGCGGTGTACCCGCGCTCGGCCAGCGCGGCGGCGTACCGGTCCGGCATCTGCTCCCTGACCGTCAGCCAGGACCCGGTGACGAGCACGGTGGGTCCCGGCTCCATCAGTTGCTCAGCCGCCCGGTGGACGGTGACGGCCAGCGGGGTGTCCCCGCTGAAGAACTGGAACGGGCGCGGCGTCATGCGGCGATCCTGACAGCCCGGGGCGGCCCGGGGAGGGTCCGTTGTTGCGGTCCCGCCGCAGCTGCCCGGGCAGCACGCCCAGCTCGCGGCGGAACAGCCGGCGGAAGTGGCTGACGTTGATGAACCCGACCGCGTAGGCCACCTCGGCCACGGTCGCCGGCGAGTGCAGCAGCGCGTTCTTGGCCCGCTCCAGCCGGCAGGTGTTGACGAACCGGTGCGGCGGCAGGCCGGTGGTGGCCTTGAACGCCCGGGCGAAGTGGTACGGGCTCAGAGAGGCCTGCGCGGCCAGCCCGGACAGGGTGATCGGCCCGGCCAGGTGCGCGTCCACGTACCGCCCGACCCGGTCGACCGCCCGGGGCGCGAGCCGGCCGGCCCGCTCCGGTTCGGTGGTCCCGTAGTACCGGTCACCGAGGTGCTCGACCAGCCGGTGGACCAGCGTGCTGGCCTCGATATCGGTCAGCGGGCGGTCCGCGACGTGCACCCGCTTGATGATCGAGGCCAGGCCGAAGGTCACCCAGTCCCGGCCGCCGGCGGCCGGGTCCACCCTGGGCTCGCGGTCCGCCAGGCCGGCCAGCAACGACGGGCCGGGGTAGATCTCCAGCGCCTCGGTCGGTTCGGCCACGTCCGTCCAGTAGATCGGCTCCGGCCCGGTGACGAAGGTGGTGCCGGCGCGGATGGCCCCTCGGGTGGTCCGGCGGCCGACCTGCCGGACCACCGACCCGTGCGCGGAGAAGGACACCCCGATCTGGTGCGCGCCGGTCGCCGTGGTGCCCCGGTGCGGGGGCAGCCAGGCGTACCGGGTGCGCATCTCCGGCCAGTCCATGGCCGAGCGCACCGGCGGGCCGTCCCAGCCGCCCCCACGCCTCATGCCGCCAGGGTATGCGCGGACGCGTTCAGGCGGTGCGGGCGGCGGTGAAGTCGATCAGCGCGTCCAGCCGGGCCCGCGCGGCCGGCCGCGGGGCGGCCCGGTCCAGCATCCGGCGGGCCTGGTCCAGCTGCGCGGCCGCCTCATCGCGGGCCGCCGCGTGGCCGCCGGCGTCGGCCAGGGCGCGGGCCAGCTCGGGCAGGCCGGCCGGCTGGAACCGCTCGATGGCCTCGGCCAGCTCGGGCCGGCTCCCCACGGCGGCCAGCACCGGAATGGTCTTCTTCCGCCGGGCCAGGTCGGAGTCCACCGGCTTGCCGGTCACCGACGGCTCGCCCCAGATGCCCAACTGGTCGTCCACCGCCTGGAACGCGACGCCCAGGTGCCGCCCGGCCTGCCACAGCGCGTCGGTCTGCTCGGCGCCCGCACCGCCGAGCGCACCGCCGATGGCCAGCGCCGCCCCGATCACCGAGCCGGTCTTGTTCGCGGTCATCTCCCGGTACTCATCCACCGAGACGGCCTCCGGGCCGAGGAACGGGCGGGGCTCCATGGCCAGGTCCTGGGCCTGGCCGTAGGTCACGTCCACCGCCGCCCGGCTCAGGTAGCGGGCCGCCGCCGCGCCGCCGGCCGCGTCGCGCCGGGCCAGGGTGTGCTGGGCCAGGGTGTGCTGGGCCAGGGCGTAGAGGACATCACCGGTCAGGATCGCCACGTTGAGCCCGTGCGCCGCCCAGACCGACGGCTGCCCCCGGCGCCACCGGTCGCCGTCCATCACGTCGTCGTGGGTCAGCGTGTACGCGTGCAGCAGCTCCACCGCGACCGCGCCGGCCACCCCCGGCCGGGGGTCGTCGCGATAACCCAGCGCGGCGGCCAGGGCCAGCGCGGCGCGGAACATCTTGCCGCCGCCGTCCACCGGGTTGCCGTCGCCGTCCAGCAGGCCCACCGCCAGGCCGACCGGCCGCGCGCAGCTCTCCGGGCAGTCCGCCACCGCCTGGCGCAACGCCGGCCTGGTCAGCTCCCGCGTCTCGGCGAGGATGCGCTCCGCCGGCACCCCGGCCCCGGGTACGGCACGGGGTGTCGGGACTACCGCTTCGGCCAGCGCATTTTCCGCACCATTCATCGGCACCATCTACAGCTCTCCTCGCGAGATGTCCATTTCTCGGCCAAGAACGCATTCGCTCGATATCCGATCGAACAGCATTGTCCATGTTCGAGGACGAACTCGCTGGCCAAGCGGCCTACGGCCACCGTCACCCGGTCACTCCAGCATCATCCATAACATCGGGTATGGTTGTCGCTATTAAGATCCACGTCATCCGTACAAACGAGTGAAACCAAGTACGCCCGAACGGACGACACAACTGAGAGTATCCTTTGCGCAATACCCGATAACGGAAAATCAAATTTCCGTCGGCGCCATAAGCACGTCCCGGGGCAACGGGGTCAACCGGTCGTGTTCGGCCAGTGGGGCGGGCAGTTCACCCCGGTCGGCGCGCGCCCGGTTGTGCCACCAGACCGGCATGCCGACGCCCGCCGCGCCGGGCAGGTCGAAGCGCAGGTCGAACAGCACCGCGTCCCAGCGCGCGGGCGTGATCATCAGTTGCCCTCCGGCCGGGTCATGGTGCGTCGGATGTGCGCGCGCATCGCCGCCTCGGCGGCGTCCGGGTCGCCGGCGCGCACGGCGGCGAGCACCTCGGCCAGCTCCGCGCACCCGCGCTCCCGGTGCTCCTCGCTGTCGTGCGCCAGCCGGTGCAGCGCCAGTGCCATCTGGCGGCGCAGCCGCTCGACCAGCGCGGCCAGCATGGGGTTGCCGCCGGCCTCGGCCAGCCGGGCGTGGAACCGCTCATCGGCGTGCGCGTAGCCGGGGCCGTCCCCGGCGGCGATGGCCCGGCGCTGGTGCGCCAGCAGCTCGGCCAGCTCGGCCAGCGCCTCCGGGGTGGCCGACGCCGCGCCCAGCCGGGCCGCCTGCCCCTCCAGCGCCTCCCGGATCTGGTGGATCTGCCGCAGCTCGGCCGGGCCGATGGTGGCCACGACCACGCCCCGGCGCGGGCGTTCCTCGGCCAGCCCGTCCGCGACCAGCCCGAGCACCGCTTCCCGCACCGACCCCCGGGACACCCCCAGCCGGCGGGCCAGCTCGGGCACGGACAGCTGCTGCCCCGGCGCCGGGTCACCGCTCAGCACGGCGGCGCGCAGCTCGCGGTGCACCGCGTCGGTCAGCCGGCCCGGCCGGTCGGACAACGTGTCCAGTGGCATCGGCCCTCCCGCAAACCTACCGGTTACCGGTAAATGGTAACCCGATCGAGGCGGGCGCCCGGGGCCTTTAGGGTGAATTCCCCCGGTCGCCGCGGGACCGCTGTCGCGGCACCGGCGCCGGGGACCGGCCGCGATCGCGTCCGCGGACGCCGCCGGAACCCGAAGCACCGGGTTTGCCGACGCGGCGGCGCCCGCGCGCGGCGCAATAGCCTGCCGCCGTGAGCGTGACAGAAGATCGGGCGGCCCTGGAATCGCTGCTGATGAGCCGGTCCTACACGGACGCCGAGCTGGCCGAGGCCACCGAGCGGGTACCGGACTACCGGGTGCTGCCGGACGCGGCGGTGCTCAAGATCGGCGGGCAGAGCCTGATGGACCGGGGCCGCGCGGCCGTGCTTCCGGTGGTGGACGAGCTGGTGCAGGCCAAGCGCGAGCACCAGCTGCTGATCGGCACCGGCGGTGGCACCCGGGCCCGGCACGTCTACTCGGTGGCCGCCGAGCTGGGGCTGCCCACCGGTGTGCTCACCGACGTCGGCGCCGCCGTGGCCGGCCAGAACGCCACCATGCTCGGCTACCTGATGGCCCGGCACGGGGTGCCGGTGGCCGGGCACGACGCGTTCGGCGCGCTGCCGCTGTACCTGGCCGAGGCGCACGCGGTGATCTTCGCCGGCATGCCGCCCTACGACCTGTGGCAGCGGGTGCCGGCCGAGGGCGTGATCCCGCCCTACCGCACGGACGCGGGCTGCTACCTGGTCGCCGAGGTCTACGGCTGCCGGGACATGATCTTCGTCAAGGACGAGGACGGCCTGTACACGGCCAACCCGAAGACCGACCGGTCCGCCACGCTCATCCCGCGCATCACCGTGGACGAGCTGATCGAGCTGGACCTGCCGGACGTGGTGCTGGAGCGGCCGCTGTTCGAGCTGATGCGGCACGCCCGGCACGCCCGCTCGGTGCAGGTGATCAACGGCCTGAAGCCCGGCCTGATCACCAGGGCGCTGAACGGCGAACACGTCGGCACCATCATCACCGCGAACTGAGGTCGAGAGATGCTGAAAGACGTTCCGTCCGCGCTGATGCGCCAGACGCTGCTGGACCGCGAGCTGGTTCGCCCCATCGACCGCCCGGTCATCCGCATGCTGCCCTGGCTGAACGTGGTGGCCCTGGGCGGCCGGTCGATCATCGACCGGGGCGCCGAGGCACTCGGCCCACTGGTCGAGGAGCTGCGCACGCTGGTCACCGCCGGCGAACACAAGATGCTGATCCTGACCGGCCCCGGGGTGCGCGCCCGGCACGTGCTCGGTGTCGGCCTGGACCTCGGGCTGCCCACCGGCGCGCTCGCCGCGCTGGCCAGCACCGAGGCGGAGCAGAACGGTCACCTGGTGGCCGCGCTGCTGGCCGAGCACGGGGTTTCCTACCTGCCGCACAGTATGGTCGCCCGGCAGCTCGCCGTGCACCTGGCGGCCAGCCCCGCCGTGGTCTCCAACGGCTACCCGCCGTACGGGCTCTACGAGTTCCCGCCCCAGCTGGGGAAGATCCCGCCGCACCAGGCCGACGTCGGCGCCTTCCTGCTGGCCGACGCGTTCGGCGCGGCCCGGACGATCTTCGTCAAGGACGTGGACGGGGTGCTGGTGGACGGCCGGCCGGTGGATCGGGCGAGCACCGCCGAACTGGCCGGCCGGGAGCTCCCGATCGACCCGCTGGTGCTGCCGCTGATGTCACGGGCCAAGCACGTCAAGCGGGTCCAGGTGATCAACGGCCGGAAACCGGGCAACCTGACCAAGGCGCTGAACGACGAGCCGGTGGGAACCGTCGTCGAGGCTTCCTGAGCGGCGTATCAGCAGCGGCCGGCCGGCTGTGCCAAGCTCGGCGGCGACGGACCGAACACGCCCGCCGGGAGCCGCAATGTCGCTGATCAACAACGCGATCTACATCGACGGCAAGAAAGCGGTCAAACCCGCCTCGCTGGACCACACCTTCGAGGAGCTGCGCCGCTGCCCGGACGCGGGGAAGAGCTTCTGCTGGATCGGCCTGCTGCGGCCGACCGAGGAGGAGCTGCGCTCGGTCGCCTCCGAGTTCGACCTGCACCCGTTGGCGGTCGAGGACGCGATCGACGCCCACCAGCGGCCCAAGCTGGAGCGCTACGGGAACCTCTTCTTCGCGGTGCTCCGCCCGGCGCGGTACGTGGACCCGGTCGAGGTCGTGGAGCTGGGCGAGGTGCACCTGTTCCTCGGCCCGGACTTCGTGGTGGTGCTGCGGCACGCCGAGGAGCCCCGGCTGGTCGAGGTGCGCGAACGCCTGGAGGCGGCCCCCGAGCTGCTGAAACTCGGCCCGTTCGCGGTGTTCTACGCCATCCTGGACAAGGTGGTCGACGACTACCTGCCGGTGCTGGCCGGGCTGCAGAACGACATCGACGAGATCGAGGTGCAGGTCTACGACGGTGACCCTCAGGCCTCCCGGCGGATCTACCAGCTGTCCCGCGAGGTGATCGAGTTCCAGCGCGCGGTCGGCCCGCTCACCGAGCTGCTGAACCAGCTGCGCGACCTGCTCAAGGACCGGGCCGGCGAGGCCGACCTGGAGCTGCGCCGGATGCTGCGCGACGTGGCCGACCACCAGGCCAACGTGGTGGAGCGCACCGAAGGCTTCCGCCAGCTGCTGGCCAACATCCTCCAGGTGAACGCCGCGCTGGTGGCCCAGCGGCAGAACGACGAGATGACCCGGCTGACCGAGGCCAGCTTCCAGCAGAACCAGCAGATGAAGCGGGTCTCCTCGGTCGCCGCCATCCTCTTCGCGCCTACCCTGATCGCCGGCATCTACGGCATGAACTTCACCCACATGCCGGAGCTGAACTGGATGCTCGGCTACCCGTTCGCCATCGGCCTGATGCTGGCGCTCGCGCTGGTGCTCTACCTGGTGTTCAGGTACCACGACTGGATGTAGTCGCGGCGCTCAGCCGGGCGCGATGCCGCGCAGCGCCAGGCGCAGGCTGTCCCTCAGGTGCTCGCGCATCGCCGCGCGGACCCCGGCCGCGTCCTCCGCGCGGAACGGTTCGAGCAGCGCCCGGTGCTGCTCGGCCAGCTCGCACTCCAGCCGGTCCCGGTCGGCGTCGGAAAGGCCCACCCGCATGCACCGCTCGGTGACCCGCCACGCGGTGCGCAGCACCCGCCGGTCGGCCGGGGTGCTGGCCGGGCGGAGCAGGACGGCGTGGAAACGGTGGTGCGCGGCGTGCCGTTCGTCCGGGGAGCGCGCCGGGTCGGCCAGCCCGGCCAGCAGTTCCTCGGCTTGGCTCAGGTCGGCGGGTTGGCACAGCTCGGCGGCCTGCGCGGCCAGTTCCGGCTCGATCAGCCGGCGCAGCCGGTGCACGCCGAACAGCTCGTCGGTGTCCAGCGGCGCCACGGCGGGCCGGCGGCCGACCCGGTGCACGATCAGTCCCTCCGCGCGCAGGTCCCGCAGCGCCTCGCGGACCGGGATGAAGCTCACCCCCAGCCACTCCCCGACCGCGCGGGTGGAGAACCCGGAGCCCGGTGCCAGCTGGCCGGACACGATCGCGTCGCGGATCCGGTCCGCGACCACGTCCGCCACCGACTCGTCGCCGCCCCTGCCCATCCCCCCACCCAAGACGCCCGACCCACCCGCGGTCTTGTCCCTCCCCGCACACCCCTTGCCCGCCCCCCACCCCACCTGATTCAGTCACTTCCGGCGCCTGATTCAGTGAGTTCTGGCGACTGATTCAGTCACTTCTGGCCGCCGAAGTGACTGAATCACTGTGCTGAAGGCACTGAATCGGCTTCAGGGGGCCCTACTTGAGGGCGCCGAAGCGGGGTTGGCCGCCGGGTACGTTGGAGCCGGAGAAGGCCGCGCAGTCGCGTTTGTAGTTTTCCAGGTTGTCGCCGTCGGGGCCTAGGACCTGGTCGGCGAAGGTGCGCATGGTTTCGTAGGCGAACGGGGCGTTGCGCTGAAGGTTCAGGTTGTGGCCGGCGTTCGGGATGACCGCCGCCCGGAAGCAGGCCGCTTCGGAGAAGTACTTGGACTCCTGCTTCTGCAGCTCCTGGCTGCTCGTGCAGTGCTGCTGGTCGATGCCGCAGAAGAACAGCTCGCCGGTGCCGTTGACCAGGAACGTGGGCACCTTGATCGACTTCGTCTGGTTCGACAGCGGCAGGGTGATCTCCTTGCCGGACGGCGCGTTGGCCAGCGGGATGCCGCCGTAACGCGGGTAGAAGCTGGCGATCTCGCCGGCCGTGATGGTGTCCTGCAGCACCTCGTTGGAGTACTTGATGATCTCCGGGTCGACGTTGCTCAGGTCGTAGAAGTAGTTCTGGTTGCGCCCCTCCGGGCTGTACAGGTAGCCGGCCGGACGGTCGCGGAACCTCGGGTCGAGCTGCGCCGGCCGGAACGAGGTGAACACCCGCAGCAACGGGATGTTCTGGAAGGTGCTGCCCCACGCCGTGGTCAGGATGGCGTCCGCGTCGTTGTACTTCGAGGTCTCCCGCCAGGACGTGGCGGTGCCGTACGAGTAGCCGACCAGCATCACCCGCTGGAACTTCTGCCCACCGATCTCACCCCGGCGCAGCTTGCCGATGATCTCGTGCACCACCTCGGCCTGCGCGTCCAGCGTGACCAGTGCGGCCGGCGGCTTGGAGCTTCCGCCGTAGCCCAGCCGGTCGATGGCGAAAACCGCGTAGCCGGCCTCGTTCATGTACTGGGAGAAGTTGTACGTGTCGGGCTTGTACTCGACGTTCCAGTAGCCGTTGGTGTAGAGGATGCCGTGCATCGCCAGCATGACCGTCTTCGGCGCGCCACCCTCGGGCAGGCAGAGCTTGCCGTGGATGGTGAAGCCCGGCTTGGCCGAACCGCTCAGCAGCGCCGCGGCGGTACCCGCACCGGGCGCCGGCACGATCTGCTTCTCCACCACCGAACCGGGCACCTGGACATCCAGCGACTCACAGTCCGAGCCCTTACCGGTCGCGGTGGCCGAACCGGGGACGACCACCGCGACCGCAATTGCGACCGCCACGGCGGCGACCACGCCTACAATTTTCACCACTCAACTCCATTCCTCCGCTTTACCGGTACAACGAATGGAGTGCGCCTATTTCAGTGGCTTCTGGGTAACGATGGGCCGTTATTGCTATAGCCGGTCACGTTATGTGACCGTTATAGCCGCTCGCGCCGGTCGATCACGCGCTGGATCTTGCCCGCCGACCGCTCCAGAGCGGCCGGATCGAGGATTTCGCAGGTCACCGACACGCCGACGGTCTCCTTCACGGCATGCACCAGCGCCGCGCCGGCCGCCGAGCGCGCCTCCGGGGACAGTCCCGCACGCGCCTCCACCCGCACCGCCATAGCGTCCAGCCGGCCCGTAGTGGTGAGCACGAGTTCGAAGTGCGGGGCCAGACCGGCGGTCCGCAGCACAATTTCCTCGAGCTGCGTCGGGAACACGTTCACGCCGCGCAGAATAATCATGTCATCGCTACGCCCGGTAATTCTTTCCATCCGCCGCATACCCGGCCGGGCGGTTCCCGGGCGCAATGTGGTGAGGTCCCGCGTGCGATACCGGATGATCGGGAAAGCCTCCTTGGTGAGCGAGGTGAAAACCAGCTCACCGGATTCCCCGTCCGGCCGGGGGGCGCCGGAGGAAGGATCGATGACCTCCGGGTAGAAGTGGTCCTCCCAGATGTGCGGGCCGTCCTTGGTGGCCACGGACTCGCAGGCCACGCCCGGCCCCATCACCTCGGACAGCCCGTAGATGTCCACCGCGTCGATGCCCAGCCGTTCCTCGATCTCCGCGCGCATCCGCTCGGTCCACGGCTCGGCGCCCAGCACACCCACGCGCAGCGAACACCCGCGCGGGTCGAGGCCGGAGCGCTCGAACTCGTCGATGATGGTCAACAGGTAGGACGGCGTGGCCAGCACCGCGTCCGGGCGGAAGTCCTGGATCAGCCGCACCTGGCGCGGGGTCATCCCGCCGGAGATCGGCACCACCGTCGCGCCCAGCGCCTCGGCGCCGGCGTGCGCGCCCAACCCGCCGGTGAACAGCCCGTACCCGTACGCGTTGTGCACCAGGTCGCCGGGCCGCACCCCGGCCGCGCGCAGCGACCGGGCGACCAGGCGAGCCCAGTCGGCCAGGTCCTTCTCCGTGTAGCCGACCACGGTCGGCGCACCGGTGGTGCCGGAGGACGCGTGGATCCGGCGCACCCGCGCCCGGGGCACGGCGAACATGCCGAACGGGTAGTTGGCCCGCAGGTCCGCCTTGCCGGTGGTGGGGAAATGCGCCAGGTCGGCCAGCGAGCGACAGTCCTCCGGGCGCACCCCGGCGGCGTCGAAGGAGGCGCGGTAGAACGGCACGTTCCGGTACGCGTGGGCCAGCGACCAGCGCAACCGGGTCAGCTGCAGCTCGCGCAGCTCGTCGATCGACATCCGCTCCGACACGTCCAGCAGTTCGGTCAGCTCAGCCATCACACGGTCCCGGCACGTCCAGCGTGGGGTTGCGGTCGAAGAAGCCGACCGGCTTCAGGGTGAACCCGCAGTAGTCCACCGGCATGATCGGCCAGTCCTCCGGGCGCGGCGCGTGGGTGAGCCCGAAGGTGTGCCAGAGGACGAGGTCCTCGCCGTCGATCTCCCGGTCCGCCGCCACATACGCCGGCAGGCCGGCCCCGCCCGGGTGCTGGTTCACGAAGTCACCGGCCGAGTACCGCTCCGCCGGGTCGTACCGGGTGACCCACAGGTGCCGGGTGGCGAACGCGGCCCGCTTGGCGATGGACGACGCCGGGTCGGCGAGCAGCGTGGGCAGTCCCTGCGGCAGCAGCGCGTAGCCGACCGGCTGGCCGACGTGGTTGCGCCGGTCCGGGTTGACCACGTGCCAGGTCCGGTTGCGCGCCTGGTCGGCGTCCCGGGAGGACTCGCGCCGCAGCGGGGTGCGGGTGAAGGTGAACGCGTTGCCCCTGGGGTTGTCCGGCCCCATGGGTACCCGTGCGACGTCCACCTCCTCGACGCGGTTGCCCACGCCGTCCACGGTCATGTCCAGCCGGGCGGAGAACAGGTGCTGGTGCAGCGGCGCGCCCAGGCCGGGCGCCACCGGCGCGGCGTACGGGTAGTCCGAGCCTTGCTCTGTGCTGCGCCCGGAGGTGAACACCACGCCGGTGGCCTTGGCCTCGAAACCGATGGTGCCGTCCAGGTAGAGGTACCAGTAGAAGCCGTAGTCGTAGTTCCCCACCGTGGTGAAGAAGGAGATCACCAGCCGGCGCTGGCGGCGGGTCTGCGACGAACCGGTCCACAGGTCGGTGTGCTTCCACAGGATGCCGAAGTCCTCCTCGTGGATGCACACCGCGTTGCGCAGCGTGCGGGGTTGCCCGCCTCGTCGGCGATCACCGCCTCCAGATAGGTGATCTCGCCCAGGCAGTCGCATCCTCGTTCGAGCGAGTTGGCGTACCGGCCGACCAGGTACTCGCCGGTGTCGAAGTAGTTCTGCCAGGACCGCACCGGCGACGGGTCGGCGTAGGGCACCACCATCTCAGCGATGGACGCCCGGTAGATGATCGGCCGGCCGGCGAACCCCAGCTGGTGCAACAGCAGCCCCTCGCGGGCGTCGAAGCCCACCCGCACCGACCAGTTCTCCCAGGTCAGCAGGTTCCCGTCCAGCTGGAAGCTGACGCCCTCGGGCTGGCTGATCTCGATCGGCCTCAAGGTCCTGCGGGGCGGGCCGGACACCTCGGGGTCCTCGTAGTTGCCGGACGCCGCCGGGATCGGCACCGGGCCGGTGTCGATCACCCGGTCCACCGCCCGGTTGATGGTGTCCACGTAGGCGACCAGCCCGTCGATCGGGTGCGCCCAGGCCGGGTCGGCCGGGTGGTCCTGGCGGAAGGCCAGCCCGCGCAGCAGCCGCCGGCCGGCCTCGTCCGGGTACTCGTCGGCATAGACCCCGGCGGACAGCGGGGCCACCCGCACGTCGGCCACGTCCAGGCCCCGCTCGGCCAGTGCCGCCAACCAGCGCTCATCCTTGGCCAGCAGCTGCTCGACCAGCTCGAACTCCTCGTCCAGCACCGGCAGCTGGCCGCCGGTGACGGTGTCCAGCACGTCGTTGCGGGCCACCTCGCCGCCGGCCAGGTCGACCAGCACGTCCCGGGAGACCTGGGTGGCCAGATCCAGCAGCAGCACCCGGAAACGGCGCGCGTCCGTTCCGCCGAGGACCTCCTGCTTGGACGGTTCGTCCAGCCCGACGTAGACGAACCGGGTGTGCTCGGTGACCAGCCCGGCGCGGTCCACGATCCGCCGCACCTCGGCGATCTCCCGCGCGGTCACCGGATCCAACGGGTGGTTCATCAGCTGACGCGGTAGCTCGGTCATCCGCCCACCCTCCTTCGCGCGCGACCCCGGGTCTTGTCCCTCCCCGCTCGCCCCTTGTCCCCCAGCGCCCCCTGCGCCAGCCACTTCCGCAGGCTGGTTCAGTGCCTTCAGCAGCGTGATTCAGTCGGTCTAGCAGGCTGGTTCAGTGCATTTAGCAGAATGGTTCAGTCGCTTCCGGCACTCGGCCCGTCTCACGGCTCCCGCAACGCGCCAACCGCGGCTTGCCATCTGGGCTGTGCCTGCAGAAATGACTGAACCAGCATGCTGAAGGCACTGAACCAGCGTGCTGAACCGACTGAACCAGCATGCTGAAGGCACTGAATCGGGCTGGTGGGGCGAGTGGGTCAGGTGGGGTGGAGGTGGCGGCGGTAGTCGCGGGGTGGGAGGCCGTAGGCGGCGCGGAAAGCCTTGCTGAAGTGGGCGGCGTCGGGCAGGCCCCAACTGGCCGCGATGGCGCTCACCGGGCGGTCCAGGGGTTGCGCGGCCAGGTCCCGGCGGCAGTGCTCGAGGCGCCGGGCGCGGATCCAGCCGGCCACCGTCTCCCCGTCCCTCTCGAAGAGTTTGTGCAGGTAGCGCGTGGAGATGTGGTGCGCGCGGGCGATCGACTCCGGGTTCAGGCCCACGTCCGGGAGATGGCTGTCGATGTAGCGCCGGACCTGGTCCGCGAGCAGCTCGGCGCCGGTCGCCGGGTCGGGCTCGTCGGCGGTGACGGCGGCCGCGAGCATGTCCAGCACCGCGTTGCCGAGATGGCTGGCGGCGGACGGGGAGAGCGCCGGCGAGGCGAGGCCCGGCCCGGCGGCCAGGTGCCCGGCCAGCCCGGCCAGGAACGGGGCGACCAGTGCGCCGACGCCGTCCCGGCCGCTCACCGTCACCGCCGTCATCCGGGTCAGCACCCGCTCCGGCACCGGCAGCGAGGCGCGCGGACACATCAGCACCAGCATCTGGAAGTCCTCGGCGAACGCCAGCCGGTACGGCCGCGAGGTGTGGTAAACGGTGAGGTCGCCGGGGTGCAGCACCGCCTCCCGGTCGTCCTGCACCACCAGGCCCCGGCCGCGCAGCTGCAGGCCGATCTTGCAGTACTCCGGGTCGGCCCGGCGGATCATCGCCCGGTTCCGCTGCACCCGCTGCGCGCTGCCGGTCACCTCGGCGAGCTGCACCCCGCCCAGGTCGGCGGCGCGCAGGCGGCCGCGCAGCGGCCCTTCACCCGGGGTGGGTTCCAGGGGCACGAACGTCTGGGACAACGCCCCGCGCCAGAATTCCACGCGGTCGGCGGGAGGCTGGTCGGCGGCGTTGACCAGCAGAGACATCTCAGAACTTCATCATCGGCATCGGACGCAGCGGCGACTCGCGCAGCCCGGCGCGGAACGCGCGCATCAGCATCGGCCGGAACCCCTGGGCCGGGTACCGCTCGGCCAGCTCGCGGTACTGCGCCCGGCTCACTCCCGGCGAGCCGACCAGCCCGGCCGACACGTCGGTCAGGTCCGCCCGGCGCAACGCCTCCACCAGCGGGTGGGCGTGCCGCGCGGGGCGCAGCCGGTGGTGTTCGTCGATCAGCGCGGTGACCAGGTCGGCGTGCTCGGCCTGGTCGGCCGGCAACGCGGCAACCGCCCGGCGGGCGGACGGCTCCAGGTAGTCCCAGGTGCCGTCCAGCCAGATGGCCGAGTCGTGGAAGAAGGCGGCGAGGCCGAGCGGTCCGGCGAGCTCCTCGGGGACGTCCACCTGCAGCCCGACCAGGCCGATCACCCGGTGCACGTGTCCGGAGTAGACGGGCAGGTCGGTGCCGAAGGCCTGGGCGTGGTGGGAGAGCAGCTCGTCGGCCACCTGGTGGGCGTGGGTGACGGGGGCGGTCAGCATGGCTGCATGATTCTCCTCCCGCCCGGCGCCCACCAGTGACGTAAACGCCTACTATCGACCGCTATGCGTCAGAAGGTGGTCGTCGCGGTGCCGGACGGGGGCAGCCTGTTCGAGATCGCCACCCCGCTGCGGGTGTGGGGCCGGGATCCGGGCGAGCCGGACTGGCCGGTCTCCGAGCTGGTCGCGTGCGCGGCCGACACCGCTTCGACGGCCGGGACCGCGCTCCCCCCGCTGTCCCTGGCCGGCCTCGCGGACCTCACCGCGCACGCCCGCGACGCCGACATGATCATCGTGCCGACCTGGCCGGTGGACCACACCCCGGTGCCGGATGAACTGGTCGGCGACCTGCGCGCGGCGCACGACCGGGGCGCACGGATCGTCGGGCTGTGCCTGGGCGCCTTCGTGCTGGCCGCCGCCGGCCTGCTGGACGGGCGGCGCGCGGTGACCCACTGGCGCTACGCCGAGGACTTCACCCGGCGCTTCCCCTCGGTGCTGTGGGACCGGGACCCGCTGTACGTGGACCTCGGCTCGGTGGTCACCTCGGCCGGCAGCGCCGCCGCGCTGGACTGCTGCCTGCACCTGGTGCGCACCGACCACGGCGCCGAGGCGGCCGCACTGGTGGCCCGTTCACTGGTGACCGCGCCGCACCGGTCCGGCGGGCAGTCCCAGTTCGCCGCCGTCGCGCCTCTCGGGACCGCCGACGACTGGCTGGGCGGTCTGCTGTGCGATGCACTGGCCGACCTGCGCGCGGTCCGGTCGGTGGGCGACCTGGTCACCCGGTCCGCGATGAGCCGCCGCTCGCTGGAGCGGCTGTTCCGCGACCGTCTCGGCTGCTCGCCCCGGTCCTGGCTGATCGACCAGCGGATACAGCTGGCCCGCAACCTGCTGGAGACCACCGACCTGGGCATCGAGGAGGTCGCGGACAGCGTCGGCTTCGGCTCGCCGCAGGCACTGCGCCGGGAGTTCCAGCTGGCCCTGCGGGTGTCCCCGACCAGCTACCGGCGCAGCTTCCGCCGCCCTTGACGCAACTCAATGGTTGCCATAATGTCGCAACCATTAAGTTGCCGAAAGGAGCACGAGATGCAGACCCCAACGATCGTCTCGGCCGAGGAGTGGGAAGCCGCGCGCAAGCGCCTGCTGGTCAAGGAGAAGGAGCTCACCAAGTCGCGGGACGCGCTTTCCGCCGAGCGCCGCCGGATGCCCTGGCGGCCGGTGGAGAAGCGGTACGAGTTCGAAGGCCCGGAGGGGCGGGTCAGCCTGCTGGACCTGTTCGAGGGCCGCCGGCAGCTGATCCTCTACCGGGCCTTCTACGAGCCCGGCGTGTTCGGCTGGCCGGACCACGCCTGCCGGGGCTGCTCCATGGTGGCCGACCAGGTCGCCCACCCGGCCCACCTGCACGCGCGCGACACCTCGCTGGCCTTCGCCTCGCGCGCACCGCAACCGGAGATCGCGCGGCTGAAGGAGCGGATGGGCTGGACCATGCCCTGGTTCACCATCACCGACGACTTCGACCGCGACTTCGACGCGCACGAGTGGCACCACACGTTCTCGTTCATCCGGGAGGGCGAGCAGATCTTCCTCACCTACTTCATCGACGGGCGGGGCGTCGAGGCCCTCGGCGGCACCTGGGGCTACCTGGACATGACCGCCCTGGGCCGCCAGGAGGAATGGGAGGACTCCCCCGAGGGCTACCCCCAGACCCCGCCCTACGCCTGGTGGAACTGGCACGACGAGTACACCGACACCCCGCCCCCCGCCGGCTGGACCGAAACCGTCACCCGAGGCATAACCGCCGCCCAGGCCCGCACCTGACCCCTTGCCCGGTCGCCCGCCTGCTTGAATGGCCGGCTTCGGCCCCGACCGCTGGCGCAACCCGATCTTCACCCCGCTCCGGCTGGAGCCCTTGGCGGGTGCAGGTGATGGACGGCGCGCAGTACCCCACCGGCGAACTGACCGGCCGGGTCTGGAGGTCACCCGCCCGTGGGGAATGAGGGCGGCGCGACCCGCGTTGGTCCCCCACGTGGCAGACGACACAGTTGAGCTGAGCCCCACCGAGTGGGTGCAGAACCAGACCAAGCAGATCATGGAAACCGGGACCACCGAGGGGATCGAGATCCTCGGGTCGCCGATCGTGCTGCTCACCCTGCGCGGCGCGAAGTCCGGCAAGCTGCGCTACACCCCGGTGATGCGGGTGGAGCACAACGGCAGCTACGCGGTCGTGGCCTCCAAGGGCGGTGCCCCGGAGCACCCCACCTGGTACCACAACATCAAGGCGCACCCGGAGTTCCCGCTCCAGGACAAGGACGTGAAGAAGGACTACGTGGCGCGCGAGGTCGAGGGCGCCGAGCGGGCCGAGTGGTGGGAGCGGGCCGTCGCGGCCTTCCCCTCCTACGCCGAGTACCAGACCAAGACCGACCGGCAGATCCCGGTCTTCGTGCTCGACCCTAAGTAACCTGCGCGAACGCCTCGACCGCGGCCACCAGGTGGGCGCGCATGGTGCGGCGGGCGCGTTCCGGGTCGCCGGAGTTGACCGCGTCCAGCAGTACCCGGTGCTCGGCGGCCAGCGCCGCCGGGTCCGGGTACGCCGGCTGCAGCTGCGCCAGGCAGAGCTGCATCTCGTCCTGCAGCGGCGGGTACATCCGGGTCAGCCGGGGACTGCCCGCCGCGTCGACCAGCGCCTGGTGGAAGCGGGTGTGCGCGCTCACCCGCTCGGCCCAGCTCGCACCGGCGGGCAACGCGGCCAGCTCGTCCAGCCGCCGTGCGGCCTCCGGGGTGGGCAGGCGCCGGGTGACAATCTCGGTGACCGCCGCCAGCTCCAGTGGTTCCCGCACGAACAGCAGGTCGCGGGCGTCCGCCTCGGTCAGCGCGGGCACGGTCGGTGAGCGCGCCTCGCCGTAGCGGACCAGCCGCAGCCCGGACAGGTCCTGCAACGCCGAGCGGACCGTCGGCCGCGCCACGCCGTACTCGTCGGCCAGCCCGACCTCGGTGAGCGCGGTGCCCGGTGCCAGCTCGGCGGACAGGATCCGCCGGCGCAGCTCGGTGACCAGCGCGTCCCGGGTGGAGGTGGTCTGCAGCCGGGTCATTCCAGGCCGCTGACCAGGCGCACCGTGGCGAGCAGGTCCCGCAGGTCCGGCCGGACCGCGTGCGCGATGCCGTCGTCCGGCTCGCCCGTCCGGTTGATCCACACCCGGGTGAGGCCCAACTCCCGCGCGGGCACCATGTCGTGCCGGTGGCTCTGGGCCACGTGCACCCAGTGCTCCGGGGCGAAGCTGTCCCGGAACCTGTGGAAGTGTTCGAGCGCCGGTTTGTAGGCGCCGACGTCCTCGGCGGTGACGATCGCGTCCACCGGCACCTCGAGGCGCCGCTGGGTGTGCCCGATGATGTCCCGGTCGCAGTTGGTCAGCAGCGCCAGCCGCCAACCGGCCGCCCGCAGCTCGGCCAGCGCGGCGCGGGTGTCCGGGAAGGTCGGCCAGTACGGGATGCCGGCCGCGAGCACCGAGGCATCGTCGTCCCGCACGGTCAGCCCGAGATCGGCCGCCGCCCG
The DNA here is from genome assembly GCF_039543365.1 of Actinospineispora eucalypti. Taxonomy (NCBI): domain Bacteria; kingdom Bacillati; phylum Actinomycetota; class Actinomycetes; order Pseudonocardiales; family Pseudonocardiaceae; genus Actinospineispora; species Actinospineispora eucalypti. The sequence goes on along the minus strand of NZ_BAABJP010000010.1, from coordinate 249,241 downwards.
GCGCAGCGCCTCGGCCATCACGTACCGGTAGCGCAGCGTCGGCGACTGCTCCTGCACGGCGCCCTCATGCTGGTTGTACCGCTCCAGCAGATCGGCCCCGCGCCCGGGAAACAACAGGTCAGCCCCGTTGGCGATGCCATGTCGCCAGTCCACCAGTGTGCCGAAACAATCAAACGTAACCCAGCGCATATCAGTAACTCTGTCAGACAGACATACAGTTGCGAACCGCCAACCGGCTGACTCGGCGTGGGTTGGTTAGGTTGGCGGCGTGGCCAGGGCGATCAGGTTTCACCAGTTGGGTGGTCCGGAAGTGCTGCGCATCGAGGAGCTGCCGGTGCGCGCGCCGGGGGCCGGCGAGGTGCGGCTGCGGGTGGACGCGATCGGGCTGAACCGGGCGGAGGTGAACTTCCGCCGGGGCACCTACCTGGAAGCGCCCCGGCTGCCCGCCGGCCTGGGCAGCGAGGCCGCCGGGGAGGTGCTGGAGACCGGCGACGGGGTGACCGCCTGGCGCCCGGGCGACCAGGTGAGCGTGGTCCCGGTGTTCTCCCAGAACGACTACCCGGTGTACGCCGAGGAAGCCGTGGTGCCGGCCGCCGCGCTGCTGGCCCGGCCGGCCGGGATGGACGCGGTCACCGGCGCGGCCACCTGGATGCCGTACCTCACCGTGTACGGCATGGTTCAGGAGGTCGCCCGGGTCCGCCCCGGCGACCACGTGCTGCTCACCGGGGCCAGCAACAGCATCGGCATGGCCGCGATCCAGGTGGTCCGCCACCTCGGCGCGATCCCGCTGGTCACCGCGCCGGGCGCGGCGCAGTGCCGGGCGCTGCTGGACGCCGGCGCCGCGGTCGCGCTGGCCGACGAGACCGCCGGCGACGACCTGGTCTCCTCGGTGCGTGACGCCACCGGCGGCCGCGGCGCCGATCTGGTACTCGACGCGATCGGCGGACCGAACGTGGAAGCGCTGGTCCGGGCCACCGCGCCCGGCGGGGCGGTGATCGTGCACGGCGGGCTCTCCGGCCAGCCGACGCCGCTGCCGGCCGGCCGGTACGCCCCGGTGTGGATGCGCCGCTACACGGTCTTCGAGATCACCGGCAACCGGGAGGCGCTGCGGCGTGGTGAGTGCTTCGTGCGGGCCGGCCTGGCCAGCGGGGCGTTCGCGCCACACATCGACCGGGTCTTCGAGTTCGACGACGTGGCGGAGGCGCACGTTTACCTGGACTCGCCGGATCGGGCTCCGGGGAAGCCCGTGCTCCGGGTCCGGTAGGTGAGCCAGCGGCGGTCTAGAGATCGGCTCGGACAGCCGCGGCTCAGGCGCGGTGCCGGTTCTCGAAACCGGCCCGGACAACCGCAGCTCAGGCAAAATGCCAGCTCTCGAAACCGGCCCGGACAACCGCAGCTCAGGCAAAATGCCAGCTCTCGAAACCGGCCCGGACAGCCACAGCTCAGACGCAATGCCGGCTCCCGAGACCGGCTCGGACAGCCGCAGCTCAGGTGCGGTGCCGGCTCTCGAAACCGGCTCGGACAGCCACAGCTCAGGCGGAATGCCGGTTCTCGAGGCCGGCTCGGACAGCCGCAGCTCAGGTGCGGTGCCGGTTAAAGATCGGCCCGGACGGCCGCGGCTGGGGAGGTCTGCCGCGGCTTTGGTCTGGGCCGTTGCGTTAGGTGCGGGGCTGGGCGGTCGGGGGCGGCCGTTCCTTGGGCGGTCCGAGCCCGCTTCGGGGGCGGTGATCGGGGGTGATCGCCAGCTGTGGCGATTCAGCGTCGAAAATCGACGCTCAGCCGCCAGAAACGGCGATCACCTCTTCGGCGACCAGGTGAGCGTGGGCCGGACGGAGCCATTTCAACCATCGCCAGCATCGCACCGCCGCATACCCATTGGCCGCCGCATCGCCGCTGCCGGCTACGCATCGTGACGACCTGGAGGCATTCATTCGGCCGCGCGGGCCAGCTCAGTTCACGAGATCCACCTGACCGGGGTGAAACCGAAGATCAAACCCCGCTGACGTGGATCTCGTGAACGAATGCCCGCCGAACCCGGCCGGGCAAGGCTACGTTCCGTAGCCGACAGACCGAGCCCGGCGCAACGGCCGCGCCGAAGCCGCGGCAGACCAACGCAGCCGCGGCCGTCCAAGCCGATCTTTAGAACCGGCACCGCACCCGAACCGGCACCGGCACCGGCACCAGCACCAGCACCAGCACCAGCACCAGCACCAGCACGCTAACCGGCACCGCGAAACCCGCTCGCTACCCAACCCGGCGAGCCCTAGGTTTCCGATCATGCCCGGCTGGTTGCTCGTCCTCACGTTCGCGGTGTTCACGTTCTACACCGACGACTACGTGGTGGCCGGCGTGCTGCCCGAGATTGCCCGGGACCTGGCGGTGAGCGAGGCGGCGGCCGGCCAGCTGGTGACCGTGTTCTCCCTGGTCGTGGCGCTGGCCGCGCCGCTCGCCGCGGTCGGCACCGCGCCGTGGCGGCGACGCCGGCTGCTCACCACCGCGCTGGTGCTGTTCGTCGGGGCCAACGCGGCGGCCGCGGTGACCCCGGGGTTCGAGGTACTGATGGGGCTGCGGGTGCTCGCCGCGCTGGCGGCGGCGATGGCCACGCCGGCGATGTTCGCGCTGGCCGCCACGCTCGCCCCGCCGGAGAAGCTGGGCCGCTACCTGGGCCTCGTCTCGGTCGGGGTGACCGGGTCGATCGCCGCCGGGGTGCCGCTGGGCACCTGGATCGGCGGGGTGTTCGGCTGGCGGGCCACGTTCGCGGCGGTCGCCGTGGGCGGCGCCACAGCGTTGGTCGCCGTGCTGGCCAGCGTGCCGGAGCAGCGCCCGCCGGCCCCGCCGCCCCTGCGCGAGCAGCTGCGCACGCTGAGCCGCCGGCCGGTCAGCCTCGGCCTGGTGGCCAACGCGGTCACCATCACCGGCAGCATGATGATGCTGACCTACTTCGGCCCGTTCACCCGGGAGGTGGCCGGTGCGGGCCAGAGCGCCCGCGCGCTGCTGTTCGCGCTGGCCGGCATCGCCGGCGTGGTGTGCATCTGGGCCGGCGGCCGGGCCACCGACCGGTGGGGGCCGGACCGCGCGCTGTCCGTCGGGATGGCCACGCTGGTCGGGTCGATCGCCGTGCTGGGGCTGTTCTGGCTGGCCCGGCCGGTGCCGCTGTGGCTGCTCGGGCCGGTCTCGCTGGTCTGGGGCGGGGCGGCCTTCTTCAACGCCCCGGCCATCCAGGCGCGGCTGCTGCGGCTGGCCGGCCCGGTGGGCACCCAGGCGCTCGTGCTCAACACCACGTCCACCTACCTGGGCGTTGCCCTGGCCGGCGGGCTGGGCGGGGTGGTGCTGGCCGGCTCCGGGGTCGGCGGGCTGGCCCCGGCGTCCGCGCTGCTCGGGCTGCTCGCGCTGGCGGTCTTCCGGTTGGCCACCGCGGCCAGCCGCGATCCCGTGGCCTAGTGCCTCAGATTCTGGGCACCTCGACCCGGGGGCGCCCGTCCGACTCCAGCGGGTCGGCCGGCGCCGGCAGGCCGACGGCGGTCATGGTGCGCAACAGCAGCTCACGCAGCTGCTCACGCTCCTTGTCGTCGAGCAGCGCCAGCGCGCGCGCGTCCACCGGCCGGGTCAGCTGCTGCGCCCGCTCGAGCAGCCGGCTGCCGTCCTCGGTGATCTGCACCTGGATCACCCGGCCGTGGGTCGGGTGCGGGGCGCGCAGCACCAGCCCCCGCCGCTCCAGCCCGGCCAGCGAGGTGGACATGGACTGGGCGGTGACGCCGGCCCGCCGTCCGAGCTCGGCGCCGGAGAGGCCCTCCTCCGGACCGATCTCCAGCTGGGCCAGAGCGGCCAGTTGGGCCTGGGTCAGGGCCAGAGGGCGCAACGCCCGTTCGACCTGCTGGCTGAGGCTGTTGGACAGCATGCGCACCAGATACGCGATCCGGGTAGTGGGCTCCGTCATGTGCGCTCTCCAGTGCGATCCGTAGCATCCACGGAATAGGGTGCACGAAACCGGCGAGTAACGAGAAATCCGTTACCCGACGGGTCAACCAGCAGCCTATGTGTCAGCTGTGGGAGCGGTCCCGAAAAGCGGCTGCGCCCGGACCGGCGGTGCGCCATGATCGCCCGATGAAGCTTGCCAAGGCGTTGGCGCTGCGCGCGGACTCGCGGCGCCGGGTGGAGCAGCTGCGCGCCCGGATCGCCGCGAACGCGCAGTACCAGGAGGGCACCGAGCCGGCCGAGGACGCCGGAGCCCTGCTCACCGAGGCGGACGGCCTGATCGACCAGCTGGAGGTGCTGATCAGGCGGATCAACCGCACCAACTCGGCGACCGACCTCGGCGGGGACGGCACCATGACCGACGCTCTGGCCCGCCGGGACGCGCTGCGGCTGCGGCACGCGGTGCTGATCAACTCCGCCGACGCGGCGGCGGTGCAGGGTGGCGGGTACCGGCAGCTGCGCTCCGAGCTGCGCCAGCTGACCGCGCTGCCGGTGACCGAGCTGCGCCAGCGGGCCGACCAGGTGGCCAGGGAGATCCGCGAGCTGGACGGACGGATCCAGCAGGCGAACTGGACGGTGGAGCTGCTGGACTGAGGCCGAGGCGCGGGAGCAGGTAGCCGAACGGGAAGCGGACGCAAACCCCACCGCCGGCGGGGCAAGGCCGGCGACTTGCTGGAGTGCGGCGGGCAGCACCGGGGGTTCAACTCCCCCAGCTACAGCGCAGGCCCGGAACAGCGCACACGTGACCGGGTACCGGGCACGGAGCACAACCACGCGTCGGTTCCGTTCGGTGAGGGTGGGAACGGGGTCCCCGCGCCCCCGGAAAGGACGCGGCGCCGTGCGTGGGGGATGCACGGCGCCGCGTCCTCCTCGATCAGGAAGTCAGTTGTTCCAGATCTCCCACGGGTTGTTGCGGTCCGGTCCCTGGCGGCACTCCCAGCGGTCCCGGTGGCCGGGGAAGTCATGGCCACCGCGCCGCTCGCAGTCCTCCCTCGACTTGAACTTGGCCCGGAACTTGCGCGGCGGGGGCGGCCCGGGGTGCGGGGGGTTCGCGGGGGAGAGCACGGCGCCGGACATCGCCGGGGTCGCGGCCTGCGCGACACCCACCGACCCGAACGCGCCGATTCCCGCAACCACCAGGCCCACAATTGCGCCTCTGACAAATCGCGTCACGTTTTACTCCCGGTTCCGTCGGACTATTGAATGGTCCGAACGAGCCGCGACAGTAGCTTAGATCATCGCCGAGATCCGCCCTCTTCATCGACTTCCTAACGACCTTTCAGCTCATTTTCAGATTGCTCGACCGGGTGGACTTTCAGCTTATTTTCAGCCAATTTGTGGCTGGACTATAGGTGCGCAGGTCATAGTGTCGGCAATGAGTGAGAGACCCGCGGACGCGGAGGGTGTCCGGCTGCTGGTGGTGGACGACGACGCCAACATCGTCGAGCTGCTGAGTGCGGCGCTGCGGTTCGTCGGCTACCAGGTGCGCACCGCGAGCTCCGGCAGCGAGGCCCTGCGCGCGGCCCGGCAGTGGGCGCCGCACCTGGTGGTGTTGGACGTGATGCTGCCCGACCTGGACGGCTTCGAGGTCACCAAGCAGCTGCGCGGCGGTGGCGCGGCCGTGCCGGTGATCTTCCTCACCGCCCGGGACCAGATGCCGGACAAGCTGACCGGCCTGACCATCGGCGGCGACGACTACATCACCAAGCCGTTCAGCCTGGAGGAGCTGATCGCCCGCATCCGCACCGTGCTGCGCCGCACCCGGTCCGACCCCGGCGGCCAGCCGGCCGACGGCGTCCTGCGCTTCGCTGACCTGGAGCTGGCCGAGGACACCCACGACGTGCGCCGGGCCGGCGCGCTCATCCAGCTCTCCCCCACCGAGTTCAAGCTGCTGCGCTACCTGATGCACAACGCGGACAAGGTGCTCTCCAAGGCGCAGATCCTGGACCACGTGTGGCGCTACGACTTCGCCGGCGACGGCCGGATCGTGGAGTCGTACATCAGCATGCTGCGCCGGAAGGTCGACCGGGTGGACCCGCCGCTCATCCACACCCTGCGCGGGGTCGGCTACAGCCTGCGGCTGCCCCGCACGTGATCGGGTGGATCCGGGGCGCCTCGCTGCGCACCCGGCTGGTCGTCGGCGTGCTCCTGCTGGCCGCGGTGGGGCTGGTGGCCACCGACCTGGCCACCGTGGTGCTGCTCTCCCGCTACCTGGACACCCGCACGGACGCCCAGCTGACCCTGATCCAGAGCCGGATCCGGTACATCGAGGCCCGCCGGGGCCCGCCGCCCGGGCCGCCGCCGGAAGGGCCGCCCCGGCCACCGCCGCCGGGGGTGCTGGCCGGCGTCGGCGGGGACGTGGTGGTCGAGACCAGGGACGGCGGCGGCCACGTGCTGGTCCGCTCGCCGGATGAGCAGGCGCTGCTGCCGCCCATCCCGCCGCTGGAGGACCTGCGCGCGCGGGGTGAGGTGGGGCGGCCGTTCGACCTGGTGGTGCCGGACGCGGACGGCTCACGGCGCTTCCGGGTACTGGTCTGGGAACGGCCGGGCGCGGGCAGCACGGCGGTGGCGATGGACACGGCCGGCATGGCCGAGACCCGGCGACGGCTGCAGCTGATCGCGCTGGTGGTCACCGTGGTGGTGCTGACGCTGATCGGGGTGCTCGGTCGGGTGGTGGTGCGGCTCGGGCTGCGCCCGCTGAACGACGTGGAGTCCACCGCCGAGGCCATCGTGGCCTCCGGTGACCTCTCCCGGCGGGTGCCCGAGCAGGCCGATGCGCGCACCGAGATCGGCCGGCTGGCGGTCACCCTGAACGGCATGCTGGAACGGCTGGAGGCGGCGTTTGCGCAGCGCACCGAGTCGGAGAACCGGCTGCGCCAGTTCGTCGCGGACGCCAGCCACGAGCTGCGCACCCCCACCGCCAGCATCCGGGGGTTCGCCGAGCTGTACCGGCACGGGGTGACCAGGGACCCGGACGAGGTCGCCCGGCTGTTCGCCCGCATCGAGGCCGAGGCCACCCGGATGGGCCTGCTGGTGGAGGACCTGCTCCTGCTGGCCCGGCTGGACCAGCGGCGGCCGCTGGAGGCCGAGCCGGTGGACCTGATCCCGCTCGCGGCGGACGCGGTGGAGGCGGCTCGCGCGATCGCCCCGGACCGGCCGGTGAAGCTGGAGTTCGTGCCCGAGCGCGAGGAGCCCGAGGGCCCGGCGCCGATCGTGCTCGGCGATGAGGTGGCGCTCCGCCAGGTGATCACCAACCTGATCGGCAACGCGCTGCGCTACACGCCGGCGGACAGCCCGGTCGAGGTCCGGGTCGGGGTCTCGGGCGAAGAACGGGCGCTGTTCGAGGTGGTCGACCACGGCCCGGGCCTGGCGGCGGCGGACGCGGAGCGGGTGTTCGAGCGGTTCTACCGGGTGGACCCGGCGCGGTCGCGGGTGGGCGGCGAGACGGGGGTCGGGCTGGGCCTTTCCATCGTCGCCGGGGTGGTCGGGGCGCACCAGGGCACGGTTCGCCACCACCCGACACCGGGCGGCGGGGCGACATTCCGGGTACTACTGCCGCTGGCGTCCGAATAGCCCCCTCAGAGCGCATTTTCAGCTGGCCTTCAGGAATGGCTGGGAACGTGGTCACCGACGGCATGAACGGCTGAGTGAAACGATTTGGCGGCCCCGAATGAACTTCCGTGAAGCAATCGTTATCGCCTCCCGAGGACTCGAGGCGAACAAACTGCGCGCGGTGCTCACCACGCTCGGCATCATCATCGGCGTTGCCGCGGTGATCATGCTGGTCGGACTGGGCAACGGCATCAAGGCCGGGTTCAACGACTCGTTCGGCAAGCTGGCCAACCAGCTCACCGTCTCCAAGGTCACCGGCAGTACGCTCGGCGGCCAGATCCAGAACCTCACCGACCGGGACGTCACCGCGCTGCGGGACCGTTCGAAGGCCCCGGCGGTAGCCAGCGTCACGCCCACGGTCACCGGCTCCGCCGTGGCCACCTACAACCAGCTCAAGTTCCAGGCCTCGGTGCTCGGCTCCACGCCGGACTACCTGGAGATCACCGACCGGGACCTGGCGGTGGGCAACATGTTCACCGCCGCCCAGGCGCGCAGCAACGCGAAGGTGGTGGTGCTCGGGGCGAACTCGGTGGTCAGCCTGTTCGGCGGAAACGCCGGGGACGCCATGGGCAAGGAGGTGCGGCTGGGCAACTCCACCTTCACGGTGATCGGGGTGCTGGCCACCAACGGGCAGAACGACGACGCGGTCGTGGTGCCGCTGGGTACCGCGCGCGCCTACCTGACCGGCGGCACGGACGAGGTGAACCAGATCATCGTGAAGGCGACCAGCCCACAGGCGGTGCGCGCGGCCCAGGACCAGATCACCAGCGTGCTGGACGCCCGGCACAGCATCCACGATCCGGAGAAGCGCGACTTCAAGGTCAACGTCATGCAGAACCAGCTGGACCGGATGACCGAGACGCTGGGCTTCCTGACCATCTTCACCGTGGCGATCGCGTGCATCTCGCTGATCGTCGGCGGCATCGGGGTCGCCAACATCATGCTGGTCTCGGTGACCGAACGAACCCGGGAAATCGGTATCCGCAAGGCCATCGGCGCCCGGCGCAGCGCGATCATGAAGCAGTTCCTGATCGAGTCGACCGTGCTTTCCGGGCTGGGCGGAATGGTGGGCATGGCGGTGGGGGTCGGCATGACACTGGTGGCCGCGCAGATCATTCCCCAGCTGTCCCCGCGGTTCGGCACGCCGACCGTCTCCTGGACGGCCGTCGGCATCTCGTTCCTGTTCAGCCTGGTGATCGGGGTGGTCGCCGGCGGATACCCGGCCCTGCGGGCCTCGACGCTGCGCCCGATCGAGGCACTACGCTTCCAGTAGGCCTGCCCGGAAGGGGCCAACCCGTGGTCATCCGCTCACACTGAGCGAACTAAGGCCTCCTTTCGTGTGGTTTTACGCTTAATCCACGTACGGGAGGGCCCACACACTCAACAATGGGGGCAAGAGGTTTCGGCCCGCACGGTTCCACACAGCACAGTGGGAAAGTGAAGCTAGCCATCCGCCACTGGGGAGCGGACGGATGGTTGCCCGGCCGGAGTCGCCGTCTCGGGGGATGGTGACTCCGGCCGCTTTCTTTTCTCCCGCCCTGGCGGGAAGTTCGCGCCAGCTGGGGAGCGGACGGATCTTTAGTTTCACCGCCCCCGACGCCTGATCGCCACGTGTAGCCCGGTCGACTCGGGCCAACGGACCACCCACCGCGCCGGGCGGTTAGGTTCGTTCGTCGCCGAATCGTTACCGGTTACTCAGCGCTTGCTCACGGAAGCGCCCCAACCGCAGCTATACAAACCAGGCCGCGCTGTGCTAGCTCCCGCACGCACAACGCCTCTGTGTTCCCGCGTACCCCACCGACCCCACAATCACACCCCCCATTCGTGATCAACAAGCACTGATGGTCACGGCGGCCGCGGCGCCCGGGCCACTTCGGCGACCACCTCGGTCGGCCGGCGGTACACATCGGCGGCGGCGTAGCGGAAGACCCGCCAGCCCAGGTCGGTCCGGCGCGGGTAGCGGTAGACGTCCCGCGAGCCGCGGTCCGGGGTGAAGTGCTCGCCGCCCTCGTACTCGACGGCGATGCGCTCGGCCGGATAGGCCTGGTCAACGGTCGCCACCACCCGCCCGGACCGGTCGCGCACCGGGTACTGCACGCACGGGTGCGGCAACCCCGCCAGCACCAGCAACAGGCGCGGCCGCGTCTCCATCGGCGACTCGGCCCTCGGATCGGCGAGCGCGACCACCTCCGGCAGCCGACGGACGCCCCTTGCCCCCGGGTAGCGGCGGGCGAACTCGAGCAACTCGGCCGGCGGGAACCCGAACCGGGCGCACAGCGCATCCACCGCCACCACCGCCTCGGTGAGTGGCTCTCGGCGAGCCAGGTCGTAAGCGGTGCGCTCGCCCGTTGTCACTTCCATCCCGCGCACCAACCGCACCTCATCGGCGGCCAACTCGTCCTGGCGCGGCAACAGACCGGCGGCCGCTCAGCACCTCGCTCCCCCGAAACGGCCCCGTCAGCACCCTTAGCAGGATGCCGCCCACCCCGCCCACGCGGGCGGGAACGGCGAAATCGGTGATCATCAGGCACTCAGGGCTGTTCTTGGCGGCCCGAAAGAGCCCTGAGTACCTGATGATCTTCGAGGCAGCGCGCGGCTGCCGGGAGGCGAGCGCCGAACGCGGGAAGGTGCGGCGCGAGACGGAAAAGGGGGCGCGACCAAAGCCGGGTAGGACGGGACCAAGCGGACCGGACCGGGAGAAGCGGGCAGCGCAACAGAAGCGGGCAGCGCGGGTCAGCGGAGCACCGCGAAGCGGGCGGTGAGGTGGGGAGCGCGGGGGTGGTCGAGACGGGGCGCGGGTGGGTCGGGTCAGCGGGGTGAGAGGGCGCGTAAGGCTTCGGCGATGGTGGCTACGCCTTCGGCGATCTCGGTGGGGGTGCGGGCGGCGTAGCCGAGGACCAGGCCCGGCGCGTGGGGCAGCTGGCTGTGCCAGCTCAGCGGCTGCGTCTTCACGCCGAGCCGCAGCGCCGCCCCCGCCAGGTCGGCGTCCGAGAACTCGTCGGAGAAGCTGATCATCAGGTGCAGGCCGGCGGCGGCGCCGTGCACGACCGCACCGGGCAGGTTGGCCCGGATCGCGCTGATCATCGCGTCCCGCCGCCGGCGGTGCCGGCGGCGAACCATGCGCAGCTGGCGCTCCATCTCCCCCGACTCCATCAGCTCGGCCAGCACCAGCTGGGTGAGCACCGGGTTGCCCAGGTCGGCGTGCCGTTTGGCCGCCACCACGTCGGCGTGCATCCGGCGGGGCACCATCAACCAGCCCACCCGCAGCGCGGGCGCCAGCCACTTGGAGGAGCTGCCCGCGTAGCAGACCTGCTCGGCCAGCATGGAGCGCAGCGCGGGCACCGGTGGGCGGTCGTAGCGGTGTTCCGCGTCGTAGTCGTCCTCGATCACCAGGCCGCCCTCGCCGGCCCAGCCGATCAGCTCGCGGCGCCGCTCCCCCTCCAGCACGACCCCGGTGGGGAACTGGTGCGCCGGGGTCAGCATGGCCACCCGGGCACCGCACTCACGCAGCGCGTCCACCCGCAACCCCTGCTCGTCCACCGGCACCGGCGGCGTGCTCATGCCCGAGTTGTGCAGGTGCTGGCGGATGCCCAGCGAGGACGGGTCCTCCATGGCGACCTCGGTGATGCCCTCCTCCCGCAGCACCTTGGCCACCAGCCCGATCGCCTGGGCCACCCCGGCCACGATGATCACCTCGGCCGGGTCGGCCCGGATGCCCCGGTTGCGGGCCAGCCAGTTGACCACCGCGCGGCGCAGCACCGGGGTGCCGGCCGGGTCGCCGTAGCCGAAGTCCGCCGCCGCCAGCCGGGTCAGCACCTGCCGCTCCGCGCGCAACCATGCGGTGCGCGGGAACGCCGCCAGATCCGGCAGCCCCGGCGAGAGGTCGATGCGCGCGGGGATGCCGCGCAGCGCGTCGAAGACCCCCATTTCGGGCTCCCCGGCGAACACCCCGGCGAGACCGGGGCCGGACGCACCCTCGGCGGCGGAATCAGTCCCGGGAGAGACCGCGAGCGGAGCCGCGACCACCACGGTGCCCGCCCGGCCCCGGCCGGCCACGTGCCCGTCCTCCACCAGCCTGCGGTACGCCTCGGTCACCACGCCCCGGGAAACCCGCAGGTCACTGGCCAGCAGCCGGGTCGCGGGCAGCCGGCTGCCCACCGGCAGCCGGCCGTCGGAAATGGCCTCGCGCAGCCGTTCGGCCAGCCAGTCGGACAGCCCGCCGACCGGCGCGTCCTCGGCGTTCAGCTGGAGGAAGTCGGCGCCGGTCGTGCCGTCCTCGCTCCCCACGACGCTCACCGGCCTAAGGCGTGTGTCGTGGATCTATGCCGAGCGAGCGGCGATCCAGACGGATGCATCGCAAGGCGGACGACGAATCGATAGTGGAACTATCGATGAGGAGGACAACGCGGCGAGGCGCCGTCTGGGCGCCGCGCAGCCGGCTGGATGATCCGCGAGACATGCCTTGAGTTTCCCAGGCCGAAGCGATCAGGGCGTGACCGCCGCCTCCGCGTCGACCAGTGCGCGCAGCAGGTCGCGCAGCGCCAGGTTGGAGGTCGCGCCGGTGACCCGGACGTCGGCGTCCCCGCCCACGCCGTCCAGCAGCTCGCCGAAGATCTGCAACAGCAGCCGCAGCGTGGACCGGCTGCGCCACATCACCCAGCCGACGAACAGGTCGTCGCCCAGCGCGCGGATGGTCAGGGTCGCCTGTGCGCTGCCGGCGGACACGGTCACCGCGTGACCGTCGGCCAGCCGGTGCTCCTCGGCGGGGAACCGCTGCCAGCGATCCACCGTGCCGGCCAGCACCCGCTGCCGCGCCGCATCGGCCCGGCCGGCCTGCCCGGGGAGCAGCGCCCCGCCCTCGGCCAGGTACTCGCGCACCGGCAGGAACAGGGTGAACAGCCAGACGAACACCACCACCAGCATGCCGGCGAGGCCGACCACGGACAGTAGCGGACCGGTCTGCGGGTTCACCCCGAGCGAGCTGGCGCTGAGCACCGGCGAGCTGCTCAGCACGGTGAAGCTGAGCCCGGCCGCCCACAGCGCGGCGAAGAACAGCAGCACCAGCAGGAAGATGCCGGACCTGATCAGGTGCGGCAGCACCGACCGACCGCCCACCGGGTCGGTCAGCAGGTCGGGCGCCTTCACGTGAGCCACGCGACCGATTCTAATGCCGTTTAGTCCGGATGGAGCATCAGCAGCACCGCCCGGCCGGTACCCGACTCGGCCGAATAGACGTGCGGCACGGAGGCGTCGAACCGGATCGAGTCGCCTCCGGCCAGCGAGACCGGCGCGTCCTCCGGCCCGGCGCTGACCCGGCCCCCGGTGAGCACCAGGCACTCCTGCACTCCGGGCAGGTGCGCCGTCGAACGCTGCGGGCCACCGGCCACCTCGATGTCGTACACCTCGACGGTGCCGCGCAGCCGGATGCGGTGCAGCAGCCGGGCGGTGACCGCGTCCCCGGCCACGACCGGCCGTTCATCGGCACCGCGCACCACCTCGACCGACGGCTCCCCCGCATCCAGCAGCTCGCCCAGCGGCACGGCCAGCGCGGTGGCCAGCGCCCACAGCGTGCTCAGCGTGGGGTTGGCCTGGCCGAGCTCGATCCCGTGCAGCGTGGTCTTGCTGATGTCGCCGGCCTCGGCCAGGTCGGCCAGCGAGATTCCGGCGGCCGCCCGCAACCGCCGCACGTTCCGGCCGACCACTTGCGCGAGTTCCATGCGTATCAGCATAGTGGTATTCACGTATCAGAAAACTGGAGGCGAGCATGACGGTGACGCGGCTGCGGCAGATCCCGGGCATCGGCGTGGACCGGGTGGGCGACGCGGCGGACGCGGCGGACGACCCGGAGTTCCTGCGCCTGGAGAACCTGGACACCGACCTGCGCCCGCCGGCCGCCGCGCTGGCCGCCACCCGCGCCGCCGTGGACGACGACGCGGCCAACAGCTACCTGCCGTTCCAGGGCCACCCCGAGCTGCGCGCGGCCGCCGCCGCGCACGTCGGCCGGCTGGCCGGCCGGGAGTACCACCCGGACACCGAGTGCGTGAGCGTGGCCGGCGGGCTGAACGGCGTGCTGAACACGCTGCTCGCCACGGTGGAGCCGGGCGACGAGGTGGTGCTCTGCGACCCGGTCTACGCCGGCCTGGTGAACCGGGTACTGCTGGCCGGCGGCGTGCCCCGCTACGTGCCGGCCGAGGTGGTGGACGGCGGATGGGCGGTGGACCCGGAGCGGCTGGCCGGCGCGGTCGGGCCGCGCACGGCGGCGGTGCTGGCGATGAGCCCGTTGATGCCCACCGGGCTGGTGCTCGACGGTTCCCACTGGTCGGCCCTGGCCCCCGCCTGCCGGCGGCACAACGCCTGGCTGATCTACGACGCGGCGATGGAGCGGATCCGGTTCGACGACGCACCGCCGCATCACCCGGCCGCTCACCCCGAGCTGGCCGAGCGAGTGATCACCGTCGGTTCGGCCAGCAAGGAGCTGCGGATGATCGGCTGGCGGGTGGGCTGGGTGGTCGGCCCGGCGGGCATCCTGAACGACATCCGGCTGGTCGGGCTGACCAACGTGGTCTGTCCGGTGGGCATCGCGCAGCGGGCCGTGGCCGCCGCGCTGGCCGCCCCGGACGCCGACGCCGACGTGGCGGCCGCGACCGCCGAGTGGCGCCGCCGCCGGGACACCGTGCTGGACCAACTGGCCGGCTACCCGGTGGTCCGGCCGGACGGCGGGTGGTCGCTGCTGCTGGACACCCGCCCGCTCGGCCTCACCCCGGACGAGCTGAGCTCGCGCCTGTTTCGGCGGGCGAAGGTGGCCGCCACGCCGATGTCCGGCTGGGGTCCGGCGGGCGAGCAATACCTGCGGTTCGTGTTCGCCAACGAGCCGGCGCACCGACTGGCCACCCTGCGCGACCGCTTCGCCGCCGCCCTGCGGTAACCCCCCTTGGCTCTGCGCACAAATACGCAACAGCCTTCGGACTGCCCGCGGAGAGGCGGCTCACGCCGAGGTCGCGACGGGAGACGTTCGATCATGGAGAAACGTCTCTAACCGCTACCTCGATGCGGGGGCGGGGGCACAAGGAGGCGCGGGGAGGCGCGTTCTCCGGGCGGCCCAATGGGCGTGATCGCCAACCGCCAGAGATGACGATCACCCCGGGCTGGGCCTTACAACGAGTCGGGTTCGCCCAGGGGAAGGGTGCAGAAACCGCCGCCGACCAGGGCCATCACGGCGGGGTCGGGTTCACCGGCGGCCAGGATCTCGGCGGCGAACCGCTCCGCGTCGTCCTTCGGCGCATAACCCAGCGCGCGGGCCTCGGTGAGCGAGTACACCCGGCGGGTGTTGTCCGAGACGCCCCAGATCAGCCGGTACCCGGGGGACGGCGCACTCAGGCAAGCCTCGAACAGCCGGGCGCAGTCGTCGGGGGAGAGCCAGGTGACCAGGCCGCGCGGACCCAGCACGTGCGGCGTCTCGAAGCAGGAGCCGATCCGGATGGCGATGACGTCCATGCCGAACCGGGAGTGGTAGAGGCTGCCCAGCGCCTCCATCGCCACCTTGCTCACCCCGTAGTACGTGTCCGGACGCGGCGACGAGTCGGCGGGCAGCCCATCGAGCCCGTCCCGTTCGCCGAGCGCCGCCTCGGACACCGGCCGGAAGCCCACCGCGTGGTTGCTGGACGCGAGCAGCACCCGGCTCACCCCGGCGGCCTGTGCGGCCGCCAGCACCGTCCGCGTGCCGTTGATGTTCACCTCGAGCGTCTCCGCCCAGGTGTGCTCGCGGCTGTGCCCGCCGAGGTGGATCACCGCGTCCGCCCCCGCGCAGGCCTTTGCCATGGCTTCCGGGTCGGTGACCGAACCGGTCAGCACCTCCTCCCCCGCACCGACGGCCGGCGGGGTGACCACGTCCAGCAGCCGCAGTACCCGCCCTTCGCGCCGCAGTCGGGGCCGCATCAGCGTGCCGACGCCGCCGGCCGCCCCGGTGATCAGGATCGTCTCGCTCATCGCACTCCCGCCCCTCGCAACCGCCGGCCCAGTTCGGCGGTCGTCTCCAGCAACAGCTCCGACACCCGGGCGACGCCGGCCTCGTCCACCCGGTCCACGGGCATCGAGCAACTAATCGCGTCGGTCGCCGGAATACGGTAGGGGACCACCGCGGCCACGCAGCGGATGCCCGGTGTGCCCTCGCCCACCTCGGCGGCGAACCCCGACTCCCGGATCAGCGCACACTCCGCGACCAGCACCGACCTGGTCGGCAGGGTGTGCTCGGTCAGCGGCGGCAGCTTCTCCGGGACCAGCCGGGCCACCTCGTCGGCGGTCAGCTCGGCCAGCAGCGCCTTGCCCAGCGCGGTGGCGTACGCCGGCAGAGTGCGGCCCACCCGCGACACCAGGTGCACCGAGTGCCGGGACTCGCGGGTCTCCAGGTAGACCACCTGCGCGCCGTTGCGGCGGGCGAAATGCGTGGTGAACCCGCTCGCCGAACGCAGCCGTTCCAGCGCCTCGGTGGCGAACGGGATCACCGGGTCCCGGTCCAGGTACGCGGTACCGCAGATCAGCGCGCGCACCCCCAGCCGGTACCGGGTGCCGGCCTCGTCGATCTCCAGCCAGCCCGCCTCGAGCAGCGTGCGCACCAGGCCGTGCAGGCTGGACCGGGGAAAACCGGTGCGCTCGTGCAGCTCGGCCAACGACAGCCAGGCGCCGGTCTCGGCGAAGGCCTCGACCAGCTCAACGGCCCGCCGAGCGCTCTTGACCCCGCCCACCTCGGACGACACCCCGACCATCTGACTCCCTAAGCTCCCTTGCCTTGTGACCGGCACCATATTACCGTGACGTGAACGTTTTCGCGTGGGGGAACACAGTCACATATGTGAACGGTAGGGGAACGCGATGCACGCACTCGACTGGGGCATGGTCTGCGCCTATTTCGCCCTGATGCTGGTCATCGGCTGGTGGTCGCACAACCGGATCAGCAACGTCACCGACTTCTTCACCGCCGGCGGCCGAATGCCCTGGTGGCTGGCCGGCATCTCGCACCACATGTCCGGCTACAGCGCGGTGCTGTTCGTGGCCTACGCCGGCGTGGCGTACACCGACGGCGTCACCGTCTACTTCTGGGGCTTCGCCAGCATCGGCATCGGCGTGGGCATCGGCTCCTGGCTGTTCGCCGCCCGGTGGAACCGGCTGCGCTCGCACCTCGGCGTGGCCTCCCCGCTGGAGTACCTGGCACGGCGCTACAACGTGCCCACCCAGCAGGCGCTGGCCTGGAGCGGCAGCCTGCTGAAGGTCTTCGACATCGCGGCCAAGTGGTACGCGGTGGCCACCCTGCTGAACGTGTTCACCGGCATGGCCTACGTCTGGGGCATCGTGATCACCGGCACGGTCACCCTCATCTACTGCACCGTCGGCGGCCTGTGGGCCGACGCCCTCACCGACTTCGGCCAGTTCGTCATCCAGGCGGTGGCCGCGATCGTCATGCTGTGGGTGGTGCTGGACAAGCTGGGCGGCATCTCCGGGCTGTGGACGCTGTGGGGCCAGCTGCCGCCCAGCCACCTGAGCCCGACCACGCCGAAGTTCACCACCGTGCTGCTGCTGGTCTACGTGTTGGTGAAGACACTGGAGTACAACGGCGGCATGTGGAACCTGGCGCAGCGCTACATGGCCGCGCCGAACACCCACGCCGCCGTGCGCGGGGCCCGGCTGTCCGCGGCGCTGTACCTGCTCTGGCCGCTGGTGATGATGTTCCCGATGTTCGCCGCGCCGCTGCTCATCCCGGGCATCGAGGACGAGACCAAGTCCTATGCAGTGATGACGCTGACCTTCCTGCCGGCCGGGCTGATCGGCCTGGTGCTGGCCGGGATCTTCTCCCACACCATGGCCATGGTGTCGTCCGACGCCAACGCCATCTCGGCGGTGATCACCCGGGACATGCTGCCGGTGCTGTGGCGGAAGGCCCGCTCGTTCACCACCGTCGAGGGGCTGCGGACGGCGCGCATCTCCACCTTCCTGTTCATCGTGCTCACCATGGCGGTCGCCACCCAGGTGCCCAAGCTGGGCAACGTGCTGGGCATCGTGGTGTCCTGGGTGGCCGCGCTGATGGGTCCGATCTCGGTGCCGCTGCTGCTGGGCATGCTGCCCGCGTTCCGCCGGTGCGGCCCGCGCGCCGCGTTGGTCTCCTGGGCCGGTGGACTGATCGCCTACGCCATCGTGTACTACGGGTTGCACGCCAGCCAGGCGACCACGGTGGCCACCCCGATCCTGGTGTCCCTCGCGCTCTACGTCGGGCTCGGCCTGCTCGCCCCGGAGCCCAACGAGGACACCGACCAGATGATCGAAGAGATCGGCCGCGAAGAGTCTGAACCGGCCAAGACCCCGGCCCTGTCCTGAAAGCGAGTTTTCCTTGGTGGCAGAACTGAACGGCCTGCTGGCGTTCCCGCTCACCCCGTTCACCGAGGACCTCGAGGTGAACCTGGACGCGTTCGCCGACCAGGTCGAGGAGCACCTGGCCGCCGGGGCCGGGGCGCTGTTCGTGGCCTGCGGCACCGGCGAGTTCAGTGCGCTGGCCCCGGCCGAGGTGGCTTCGCTGCTGCGCACCGCCCGCGAGGTGGCCGGCGGCCGGGTGCCGGTGTGGATCGGCGCCGGCGGCGGGGCGGCCTCCGCCCGGGCGGGCATCGCGGCCGCCGCCTCCGGGGGCGCCGACGGCGCGCTGCTGCTGCCGCCCTACCTGGTGAACGGCCCGCAGCACGGGCTGCTCGAGCACGTCCGGTACTCGGTGGGCGGCGGCGACCTGCCGGTCATCGTCTACCAGCGGGGCGCGGCGGTGTTCCGGCCGGAGACCGCCGCCGCCCTGCTGGACGTCCCGAACGTGGTCGGCTTCAAGGACGGCCTCGGCGACATCGAGCTGCTCAGCAAGATCGTCGCCACGGTGCGGGCCCGCTCGTCCGAGTTCCTGTTCTTCAACGGGCTGCCCACCGCCGAGGTGTCCGCGCGGGCGTACTCGGCGATCGGTGTGGCGCGCTACTCCTCGGCGGTACACTGCTTTGCCCCTGAGATCGCCCACCGTTTTTTCCGCGCGCTCGCCGACCGCGAGGACGCGGTGCTGGACGCGCTGCTCACCGGGTTCTACCTGCCTCTGGTGGCGCTGCGCGACGAGACGCCGGGTTTCGCCGTCGCCCTGGTCAAGGCGGCCGCCCGGCTACGCGGCCGCAAGGCCGGCGGGGTACGCCCGCCGCTGGCCGACCCGACCGCCGAGCAGCTCGACCGACTGGAGCGGGTGATCGACGAAGGGTTGCGCACCCTGCGCAACCTGACCTGAACCGCGGGTCGCGCAACCCCGTGCGGCCCGGACAACCGAGGACATTTCCGTGAGGTTCACCGGATACAGCTATCCCTGGGACGTCGTCGACTCGCCCGGGTTCACCGACCGGGCCGCCGAGCTGGGCGTCGACGAGGTGGCGGTGGCGCTCAGCTACCACTCCGCCCGGGCGGCAACGCCGTGGTCGCTCGGCCGCACCGCACTGCACGCCCGGTACGCCGCGCTGTACCGCCCGATCCGGGAGGACGCCTGGCTGGGCGCGCGGCTTCGCCCCTCGGCCCCGGACTGGCTGGTCTGGACGGACGCCGGCGGCGAGGCGGTCCGCATGCTGGCCAAGGCCGGGGTGCCGGCGGCCGGGTGGGTGGTGCTCACGCACAACTCCCGGCTGGGCATCGCCTACCCGGAGCTGGCCGTGCAGAACTGTTTCGGCGAGCCGTACCAGTGGGCGCTGTGCCCCTCGTCCGCCGAGGTGCGCGAGTTTGCCGCCACCCTGGCCGCCGAGGCGGTGCGCGACCTGGAGCTCACCTCGGTGGTGCTGGAGGCCTGCGGTCAGCTGGGCGCGCTGCACCAGTGCCACCACGAGAAGACCGACGCGGTGTGGAGCCCGGCGACCGCCCGGCTGCTCTCCGTGTGCTGCTGCGCGGCCTGCGCGCAGCGCTGGACGGCGGCCGGCGCCAACCCGGCCGAGGTCCGCTCGCGGCTGCGCAACGGCGTGCACCGGCTGATCCGCGACGGCGACCTGAGCGCCGCCGGAACGCCCGCCGATCCCCCCGCCGACCTGCCCGAACAGCTCGCCTCGCTGCTGCTGGCCTGCCGTCAGGCGGGCACCGACCAGCTGCGCGCGGACGTGGTCGCCGCCTGCCGCCGCGAGCTGGGCGACGGGGTGCGCATCGTGCTGCACGGGTCGGTGGACCCGTGGGCCACCGGCGCGCTGCCCGCGCTCACCCCGGCGGCGGCGCGCAACGTGGACGGCCTGGACTCGGTCGTGCTCCCGTGCTGGCAGCCGGGCCCGGCCACGGTTTCCTCGGTGCGCGAGGCGCGTGCGCTGCTGCCTTCGCGGGTAGGCGTGGGGGCGTACGTGACGGCGGTGGGCGCCAGCTCACTGCCCGACCCGGCCGGTTACGTGACCGAGTTAGCGCGGGCCGGCGCGGACCGGCTGCACCTGTACCACCTCGGCCTGGCCGGGCCGGCGCGCTGGGGCGACATGCTTGCCACTGCGGCCGGCGCCCGAACGATGCACCCTGGGGGGCACCATGACAAAGGACACGCACTCTGACGCTCTTCCGGAAGACACCCCCTACTCCGACCTGGACGCGCTGCTGGACGCCGCCGCCTCGGCCGCCGGGCCCGCTGCCGCCGCCACCCCCGCCGAGCGCGCCCGCTGGCTGAGCGCCGCCGCCGACGCGCTGGACGGCGCCGCCGACGAGCTGGTCGAGCTGGCCGCCGCCGAAACCCACCTGCCCGCCGCTCCCCGGCTGCGCGGCGAACTGGCCCGCACCACCTTCCAGCTGCGCCTGTTCGGCGAGGTACTGGCCGACGGGGCCTACCTCGGCGCCCGGGTGGACCACGCCGACCCGCAGTGGCCGATGGGCGCCCGGCCCGACCTGCGCCGGGTGAACGTCCCGCTCGGGCCGGTGCTGGTGTTCGCGGCCAGCAACTTCCCCTTCGCGTTCAGCGTGGCCGGCGGGGACACCGCGTCCGCACTGGCCGCCGGCTGCCCGGTCATTCTGAAGGCCCACCCCGGACACCCCCGGCTGTCCGCGCTCACCGGGTCGGTGGTGCGCGAGGCGCTGCTCGGCGCGGGCGCGCCGGCCGGGATCTTCGAGGTCATCCACGGGGTGGACACCGGCGTGGTGGCACTGCGCGACGCGCGGATCGCGGCGGCCGCGTTCACCGGCTCGGTGGCCGGCGGGCGGGCGCTGTTCGACATCGCCTGCGGGCGGCCGTCCCCCATCCCGTTCTACGGCGAGCTGGGCAGTGTGAACCCGGTGGTGGTCACGCCGGGCGCCGTGGCCGCGCGCGGTGCCGAGATCGCTGCCGGCTTCGCCGGCTCGTTCACCCTGGGCACCGGCCAGTTCTGCACCAAGCCCGGCCTGTTGCTGCTGCCCGCGTCGCACGGGCTGGACGACGCGCTGCGCGAGGCCGTCCGGGCCACCGCCGCGCACCCCATGCTGAACGAGCGGATCGCCGAGGGCTTCGCCGCCCGGCTGACCGAGTTGCGCGCCGCCGAAGGGGTCACCGAGCTGGCCACCGGCCAGCCCGCCGCCCTGGACGGGCCGGACGGGGCCGAACCGGTACCGGCCGCCCTGCTCCAGGTCACCGCGACCGACTTCCTGCGCGCCGGCGACATCACCCGGCACGAGTGCTTCGGCCCGTCCTCGCTGGTCGTCACCTACGCCGACGCCGCCGAGTTGCGGGCGCTGCTGGACGCCCTCGAGCCCGGCCTGACCGCTACCCTGCACGCGGAGGAGTCCGAGGCCGACCAGGTGCGCGCGGTGCTGCCCGCCCTCACCCGGATCGCCGGCCGCGTCCTGTGGAACGAATGGCCGACCGGCGTCTCGGTGACCTGGGCGCAACAACACGGCGGCCCCTACCCCGCCACCACCGCACCGACCACAACGTCGGTCGGCACCGAAGCCATAACCCGCTTCCTCCGCCCCGTCGCCTACCAGAACTTCCCCGACACCCTCCTGCCCGACCCCCTACGCGAAGCGAACCCCTGGCACCTCCCCCGCCGCACCGACGGCAAACCCACCTAACCCCCACCCCACCCCCGGCGAGTCGGGGATCTGGGTACAGCGAGTCGGGGTTTGAGGTACAGCGAGTCGGGGATCCAGGTACGGCGAGTCGGGGATTGAGGTACAGCGAGTCGGGGATCTGGGTACGGCGTCGGCGATGCCATGCCCTAAATCTCGATGCCGACCGCCACAAGACGTAACGGGCGCCCGCGAGATACGCACAAGGCGACCAACGAGCCAGACCGCCGGCCAATCGCGCCGTCCACGTGCCTCCGAACCCGCGCTCGCACCAATGCCCGGCCCCGAACCCAAACTCGCGCCGTACCTCAAACCCCGACTCGCCGTACCCAGATCCCCGACTCGCGGTGTCAGCCGGCGTGGACGGCTACGGGGGTGTCGCCGGGCGACGCCGCCGGGGGACGGCGGAGGAGGAAGCTCAGGATGACGGCGGCGACGCAGAGGCCGGCGATGACCAGGAAGACGTTGCTGTAGCTGGCCCCGAGCACGTGCAACCGGGTCTGCTGGTAGAGCCCGTACATCGCCAGCGTGCGGTCACCGCCGGCGCCCATCATGTCCGGGGTGAGCCCCATCCCGGGAGGCATCGGGATGACCGGCAGCTCGGCCGCCCGGTTCTGGGTCATCAGTGCGGCTCGGTCGGCGGCCATCTGCGCCTGCTGCCCGACGGCCATCGTGGTGAAGATGCCCAGGCCGATCGCCGCCGACGCCTGCTGGGTGAGGTTGTTGATCGCGCTGCCCTGGTCCACCCGGCTGGCCGGCAACGCGGAGATGCCGGCGGTCATCAGCGGCATCATGGACAGGCCCATGCCGCAGGCCCGCACGCAGGTCCAGAGGATCACGTCGGCCTCGGTCATGTCCGGGTTGATCCCGGACAGCAGATAGCTGCCCCAACCGGTGAGCAGCATGCCGATCACGACCAGCCAGCGTGGCCCGATCTTGTCGTACAGCTGCCCGGCGATGGGCATGAGGAAGCCGACCACGAACGCCTGCGGCATCAGCCGCAGCCCGGCCTCCAGCGCGGTCAGTCCCTGCCCCTGCTGCAGGAAGGTCGGGACGTAGAACATCATCGCGAACAGGCTGATGCTCAACACCGGCAAGATCAGTAGTGAGTTGGTGAACTGCCAGGTGAGGAATACTCGCACGTCGACCAGCGGATGCTCGCGCTCCAGCTCGATCACCACGAACAGCGCCAGGCTGAGCGCACCGGAAACCAGCAGGATCAGCGTCGGGTAGGAGACCCAGTCCCAGTCCTCCGCCTTGGACACCGCGAGCAGGATGGCGAACAGCCCGTACGCGGCGGTGACGAAGCCGTAGGCGTCGAACGGGCGCCGCGCCCCGCCGGGGAACCGGGGCAGCACCAGGACGGCCGCGATCAGCCCGAGAACCGCGATCGGCACGTTGACGTAGAAGATCAGCCGCCAGTTGGTGTGTTCGATCAGGTAGCCGCCCAGCACCGGGCCGGTGGCCGGGGCGAACACGATGCCCAGGCCGTACATCCCCATCGCGGCGCCGATCTTCTCCGGCGGCACGATCTTGTAGAGCAGCGTCATGGTCATCACCGGCAGGATCCCGCCGGACACCGCCTGGACCACCCGGAACGCGATCAGGCTCTCCAGGTTCCACGCCATGCCACACAGCGCGGAACCAATCGCGAACCCGAACAGCGAGGCCAGGTACACGTTGGTCAGCCCGAACCGGTTGCCCAGCCAGCTGCTCAGCGGCACCACCACGCCCAGGGTGAGGGTGTACGCGGTGGCGATCCAGAGCACGTCCTCCAGGCTTGCGCCCAGGTCCTTCTGGACCGCGGGCACGGCGACGTTGACGATCGTCACGTCCAGCACGGCCATGAACATGCCGGCCACCAGCACCGCGAGGGACAGTCCCCACGGCGGGTCCTTCTTCTTGGCGACCGCCGTGGTCGAGCCGTCCGTCCGTTCGTCCACCGGGCGCTCGGACGTGGTGAGCGTCATGAATCCATGCTTACATAGAGGCCTTGTGGTTCTCTAGTAGAGAATCCCGGGATTTTCAACAGGGAACCCCGGGTCTCGCCGAACAGAGAACGGAGGACGCGGCGCGGTGACCATCCAGCGCGAGCAGGACGAGCGGGCGCTCGGCGCCTGCGCGATCTTCCAGGACCACCGGAAGGGACCGAGGCGCCGGGGCGAGGCGCTCAACTCGGCGATCTTCGAGGCCACCAGGGCCGAGCTCACCGAGGTCGGCTACGCCGAGCTGACCATGAAGGGCGTCGCCCGCCGGGCCAGGGCCAGCAAGGGTTCGCTCTACCGGCGCTGGCCGAGCCGGGCCGAGCTGGTGGTGGACGCGATCGCGGACGGCGAGCCGGACCTGCCGGAGATGCCGGACACCGGCTTCGTGCGCGAGGACATCCACGGGTTCCTGTGTGGCTCGGCGACCAAGCTGGCCGGACCGCGCGGCGAGGCGATCCGGGGCCTGATGGCGGACACCATCCGCGACGAGGAGCTGTCGCGAGTGGTCCGGCACCGCTTCGTCGAGCCGTCCACCCAGCACATGCTGGAGATGATGCGCCGGGGCGTGGTGCGCGGCGAGGTGCGCCCGGGGGCGCTCACCCCGATGGTGGCCAGCGTCGGACCGCAGATGCTCCACATGCACTTCATGCTGCACGGCGCGGTGGACCAGACGCTGGTCACCGAGCTGGTCGACTCGGTCGTCATGCCACTCATCCGCGCCGAGCCGCAGTAATTCAACTACAGATGAACTAGACTAGCGTCACACTCGACAGGCCAGCGGAATATAAATAGAATACGAGGCGTACTCTACGGAGGCACGACCTAAACCCCCAAGACCAACCCGCACCAGCTTTGGAGCCCAGCATGGAAGGCCCAGACAGCCCGGCGAACTCCGTCACGCAGGAGAGGCCCGCCGACACGAACGGGGCCTCGCCGTCGACCCAGTCCGCCCCCGCCCCGGCGCCCGCCGGCGGCAAGAAGGAAATGAAGCGCTCCACCCGGGTCGCGCTGAGCATCATCGGTGTGTTGGCCCTGCTGGCCGCCCTCGGCTTCGGTGGCGCCTACTTCCTGTACTCGCGCAACTTCGTCACCACGGACAACGCCCAGATCGACGGCGACAAGATCCAGGTCAACGCGCCGACCACCGGCACGCTGGTCAACTGGCGGGTCACCCAGGGCACCCAGGTGAAGAAGGACGAGGTGCTCGGGCGCATCGAGTCCTCCGGCAGCGGCGCGCAGCCGCAGCGGGTGATCAAGTCTCCGGGCAACGGCACCGTCGCCATCAACAACGGCATCGAGGGCTCGTTCGTCAACGGCGGCACCCAGCTGGCCACCGCCTACGACTTCAGCAAGATCTTCGCCACCGCCCGGATCGACGAGACCGACGTGGGCGACGTGCGGGTCGGTGCGCTGGTCGACATCGACGTGGACGCCTTTCCCGACGCCAAGGTCCTCGGCGTGGTGCAGGAAATCCAGGGCGCGGCGGCCGACCAGTTCTCGCTGTTCCCCGAGTCCAACAGCACCGGCAACTTCCAGAAGGTCACCCAGGTCATCCCGGTCAAGATCGCACTGCTGAACACCGACGGCGCCGCGGTCTCCCCCGGCATGAACATCACCGTCCACATCCACAAGCAGCAGTAACCCACCCCGCCCTGACCCGTGTGGCCCGCCCCCGACACCCGGGGACGGGCCACACGCACGTCCACCCCGACCCACCACCCCGGCGAGTCGGCGATCTCAGCACGCCGAGTCGGCGTTTTCAGCACACCGAGTCGACGTCCTGAGCACCGTGCGTCGACGCTCCCAGCACACCGAAGCCGGCCGGATCAGTCCTCGACGCCCAGTGCGGCGCCGATCGTGTCCACCACGCTCTCCGAGGTCGCGGCGACCGTCCCGTCGACCACCTCGGCCACCGGCGCCAGCTCCGCCGCATGCGCCTGCGCGACGCCGACGGCCAACAGGGGCGCCGCGACTACGCCCAGCACCGCGCCCCGGACGACCCAGCGCCGGCGGTTCTTCTCTGCCATACGGATGCTCTCCTCAAATCGACTGCGTG
Organism: Actinospineispora eucalypti; assembly: GCF_039543365.1. Classification (NCBI taxonomy): domain Bacteria; kingdom Bacillati; phylum Actinomycetota; class Actinomycetes; order Pseudonocardiales; family Pseudonocardiaceae; genus Actinospineispora; species Actinospineispora eucalypti. The sequence continues at coordinate 223,564 of NZ_BAABJP010000010.1, read as the reverse complement.
GCTTCGAATCGCCTGAGGTTCCCCTCAGGTCCGCCGAGCCTCCGCTGCTCCGAACGGATGAACAAGGCCGGACGGGGAGCGTTTCCCGGCCCGAAACACGCTTCGCCCCGCCGGGTGAGGCCCGTTAACCGCCAAGTGATCATGCGGTCACAAATGAGTAAGCCGTATCGCGCCGCGCGGATAGGGTGGGTGTCCGTGATCGTCGACGTTGCGAAGTTCGCCGCCGCGCTGCCGAAGGTCGAGCTACACCTGCACCTGGTCGGCTCCGCATCCCTGGAAACCGTGCTCACCCTGGCCCGCCGGCACCCCGATGGCGGCGTGCCCACCGATCGGGAGGAGCTGCGCCGCTTCTACGCGTTCCGCGACTTCCCGCACTTCCTGCGCGTTTACCACGACGTCAACCTGCTGGTGAACACCGGCGCGGACGTGGTCACGTTGCTCGCCGGACTCGCGGAGGACCTGGCCGGACACAACGTCCGCTACGCCGAGGTACAGGTCACCCCGGTTCGCAACCGGATGGCCGGCATCGACCACGACGACCTGGCGCAGGCGTTGGTGGACGGCCGCGAGCTGGCCCGGACCGAGCACGGGGTGGAGCTGGGCTGGATCTTCGACTCGGACTCGCTGCTCGGCCCGGCCGGCGCCGAGGAGACCGTCGACTTCGCGTTGCGCCAGCGGCCGGCCGGCACCGTGGGCATCGGCTTGGGCGGCCCGGAGCTGAACGTCCGGCGCGCCGACTTCGCCCCCGCGTTCCGCCGCGCCACCGAGGGTGGGCTGCGCAGCCTGCCGCACGCCGGCGAAACGGTCGGGCCGGACGAGGTATGGGCGGCGGTCACCGAGCTGGGCGCGGAACGCATCGGGCACGGCATCGGCGCGGCCACCGACCCGCGCCTGCTCGAGCACCTGGCCACGCACCGCATCCCGCTGGAGGTGTGCCCGAGCTCGAACGTGGCCACCGCCGCCGTGCCGTCGCTGGCCGAGCACCCGCTGCCCACGCTGGTCGCGGCCGGTGTGCCGGTCACCCTGGCCACCGACGACCCCGGCATGTTCCACTGCGACCTCACCGGGGAGTACCGGCTCTGCCACGAGGTGTTCGGCTTCGGGGTCGACGAGCTGGCCACCATCGCCCGCACCGGCGCCGAGGCCGCCTACTGCACCCCCGAGCTCCGCACCCAGATCCTCACCGAGATCAACGCCCTCCTCCCCCACTGATTCAGTCACCCCCAGCAGCCTGATTCAGTCACTTCAGCAGCCTGATTCAGTCACTCCAGCAGCTTGATTCAGTCACTTCAGGTGTGCTGAAAACCCCGACTCGCGGTGCTGAAAACGCCGACTCGCGGGAGGAGCGGGGGTCAGGCGGGGGCGGGTTCAGCCAGGAGGGTGGTGGCGGAGGCGCGGAGTTCGACGCGGCGGATCTTGCCGGTGGCCGTGGTCGGGTAGCTGGTCACGAACACGATCTTGCGTGGGCGCTTGAACGAGGGCAGGCCGGCGCGGCAGAACTCGATCAGCTCGGTCTCCGAGACCGACACAGCCGACACGTCCGGCGCGAGCACCACGTAGGCGACCGGCTTCTCCAGGCCGTCGGTGTCCGGCGCGGACACCACCACCGCCTGCGCCACCGCCGGGTGCGCCAGCAACCGGTCCTCCACCTCGGCCGGGGACACCCAGATCCCGCTGGCCTTGAGCATGTCGCCGGTGCGGCCGAGGCAGACGTAGTAGCCGTCCGGGTCACGCACGTAGGTGTCACCGGTGCGCAGCCATTCGCCCTGGAACACCTGCCGGGAGGCGGCGTAGCGGGACCAGTAACCGGTCGCGGTGGACCCGCCGCGCACGAACAGCGTCCCCGGGGTCCCGTCCGGCACTTCGACGCCCGAGTCGTCCAAGATGCGCAGGTCGTAGCCGGGCACGGCGAACCCGGTGGTACCCGGCCGCACCTGGCCGCGCCGGTTGGACAGGAAGATGTGCAGCATCTCGGTCATCCCGATGCCGTCCAGGATGTCCACCCCGAAGTGCGCGGTCCACCGCTCGTAGAGCGCCGAAGGCAACGCCTCGCCGGCCGAGGCGGCCAGCCGCACCCCGGCCAGGGCGTTGGCCGGCAGCCCGGCACGCAGCATGTTGGCGAAGAACGTCGGCCCGGCGAAGAACAAGGTGGCACCGTACGAAGCCGCCCGCGCGGCCACGGTCTCCGGCTTGGAGGCGGCCGGTTCCAGGATCGCCGAGGCGCCGACGGACATCGGGAACAGGATCGAGTTGCCCAGCCCGTAGGCGAAGAACGCCTTGGCCGCCGAGAGGCACCGGTCGTCGCGGCGGATGCCGAGCACCTGCGTCCCGTACGTCTCGCAGACCACCCGGATGGAACCGTGCCGGTGCATGGCGCCCTTCGGGTCGCCGGTGGTGCCGGAGGTGTAGAGCCAGAACGCCGGCGAGTCCTCACCGGTCGGGTATACGGCCTCGTCGGGCGCGGCGCCCGCCACGGCGGACAGCGCGTGCGTCGGCACCGGGACGTCCAGCTCGGCGCCGTCACCGAGCAGAACGCCGGCCAGGTCCGGCGGCGGCACCGGGGCGAGCGCCCCGGCGGCCAGCTCGGCGAACTCGTGACTCACCACGCACAGCCGGGCGCGCGAGTCGTGCAACAGCCCGGCCAGCTCGTACGGGCGCACCATGGTGGACACCGGCACCGGGATCGCCCCGATCCGCATCGCGGCCAGGTAGACGGCGACGAAGTCCGGGGAGTCGGCCATGAGCATGATCAGCCGCTGTTCCGGGGCCAGCCCGGCGGCGCGCAGCCCACCGGCCAGCCGAAGCACCCGTTGATGCAGGTCTCCATAGGTGTGCTCACCGGCGACGCCGGTGAGCGCGACGCGATCCGCACCCCCGTTCTCCAGTTGCCGGTCCAGCAGGTACGTACTCGCGTTGAACAGCTGCGTCATCGTCGACCACCTCGCGCGGCAATACTCCACAATTCTGCCACGCCCCGTCAAGCGGCCGTAGCACATTTGCGATCCGGAAGCGGCGGGTGACCGGACGTTAGGGCGGCTCAACAACGGGTACCAGAAACCCATGGGTAACTCTGGTTATCTGCTGATACTGCTGATCGGCGCGGTGATCGTGATCGTGGACGGGCAGCTCATCTTCCGGAAGAGCCCGGCGTACCTGGACGAGGTGTACCAGAATCCGGGACGCTCGCGGCAGGTGTCCGGCCTGGTCGCGGTGCTGTTCCACCTGGTGATGCTCGGCCTGGTGGCGCTGGTCGCCTCGATCGGCCTGGACGAGAACCCGTCGGCGCGCTCGGTGATCTCCCGGGTCGGCGTGCTGCTCCTGCTCACCGCGCTGGGCCACGCGGGCACCATGTCGGTGCTCTCCCGGCTGCGCGACCAGCAGCAGAGCACCAAGATCGCCGAGGCCACGGTGGGGGCGCACATCGAGCGGGACGGCGAGCCGCCCAAACCCCCCGCGCCCCGGGTCGGCACGGTGGGCGACACCACCGGCGACGGCCACGTGGTCAAAGCCCCGGCCGACCAAGAACCCACCTGACCCGAGGTAGCCGGTAGCGTCCCAGCGTGACCTCGATGCGGGTGACCTCGGTGACGATCAGCGCGCCCGACCCGCGCGCCCTCGCCGCGTTCTACCGGGGACTGCTGGGCTGGCGGCTGACCGCCGAGGAACCTCCGCGCCCGGGGAACCCGCCGGAGGACGGCTGGGCGCAGCTGCGCCCGCCACCGGGCGAGACCGGCCCGACGCTGAACTTCGAGTACGAACGGGACCACGTCCCACCGGTCTGGCCGAGCCGCCCCGGCCAGCAGCAGACCCAGGCGCACCTGGACATCGCGGTGTCCGACCTGGAGACCACCACCGCCTGGGCGCTACGGGCCGGCGCCACGCTCGCGGACCACCAGCCGCAAGAGGGCGTCCGCGTCTTCCTGGACCCGGCCGGACACCCGTTCTGCCTGTTCCTCGACACCTGATGAGAACGGCCCCCTCCCCAGCTCAGACACTGGTGAGGGGGCCGTATCGCCCTGGTGGCGGGTGAAGGATTCGAACCTTCGAAGGCAAAGCCGACGGATTTACAGTCCGCTCCCATTGGCCGCTCGGGCAACCCGCCTGGGGTGCGGATCACTTGCGTGACCACGCATCAGAGAGGATACGTGAGCGGCGACGGCCATTCACACTGGGTTCGAGATTGAGGAGGAGACGGTGGCGGATCCATCGTTCGACGTGGTCAGCAAGGTCGACCGGCAGGAGGTGGACAACGCGCTGAACCAGGCGGCGAAGGAGCTATCGCAACGCTTCGACTTCCGGGGCACCGGTGCCGGGGTCAGCTGGGCCGGCGAGGAGGCGATCACGATCGAGGCGGAGACCGAGGAGCGCTGCCGGGCCGCGATCGAGGTGTTCAAGGAGAAGCTGATCAAGCGGAACATCTCGCTGAAGGCCTTCGAGGTCGACGACCCGAAGCCGTCCGGGCGCATTCACAAGGCCAGCGGCACCATCCTGCAGGGCATCGCCTCGGACAAGGCCAAGGTCATCGCCAAGGCGATCCGGGACGAGGCACCCAAGGGCGTACAGGCGCAGATCCAGGGCGACCAGCTGCGGGTTTCCGGCAAGAAGAAGGACCACCTGCAGGAGGTCATCGCCATGCTCAAGCAGAAGGACTTCGGCATCGCGCTGCAGTTCACCAACTACCGGTAGGTCAGCGCAGGCGCGCGGTGAGCTCGTCCAGCTGGCGGCGCAGGTGGTGCATGCGGACCAGGGCGAACGGGGCGAGCGCGCCGGCGCCGGCGGCCAGTGCGGCGTGCAGCCAGTCGCCGGTGAAGGCCCGGTACACGGCGTCGACCAGGAACAGCGCGCCGAACACCAGGATCCAGTGGCCCTCGAGCTTGTACTGCTCGCGGCGCCGCGCGGCCAGCCGGAACAACGCACCGACCAGCACGGGGTCGGTCGGCGGGTCGGCGTGCAGCGCGCGGTCCAGGTCGGCCTCGCCGCGGCGCGGCAGTGACCGGTAACAGGCGCACGCCCCGATCAGCACCAGCGCCAGCAGCACGCCGACCTCGACGCCGAACACCAGGCCGAACGGCGGCTGGTCCGGCCCCGGGGACAGCTGCCCGGCCAACGCGCCGACGAACAGCGAACCGAGCAACAGAGCCCTCCAGAGCACTCTGTCGGGATCGTCTTCCTTCTCGCCCATCACTCCACCTCGCGCCGGACCCCACCCCAGTGTCGGACATTCTCGCCGGGAGCGGTCCCGTTCCGCGACTACGGTTTGGGATTTACGGTTTGCGCGCCTCGACCAGCATCCGGCTGGAATGCGCAACGAACGGACCCTCGGCCTGGATCTGGTCGTGCAGCCGGCGCAGCGGGCCCCGGTACTCCTCGACGGTGAACCCCGGCACCATCCAGATCACCTTGCGCAGGAACCACACCACCGCACCGATGTCGAAGAACTCGATGCGCCGCCGCTCACATCGCAGGTCCACCACCTCCAGGCCGGCGGCGCGCAGCCCGTCGCGCGCCTGGTCGGGGTGCCGGGCGTTCCGGTTCTCCGATGGCTGCTCGCCGAGGAAGTACTCCACCAACTCGTAAACGCTGGCCGGGCCGACCTGCTGGGAGAAGTAGGTGCCACCGGGGGCCAGCACCCGCGCGATGTCCGCCCACCACGCCGTGACCGGGTGGCGACTGGTGACCAGGTCGAACGTGCCGTCGGCGAACGGCAGCGGCGGCTCGTCCGGGTCGTGCACCACGGCCACCCCGTGCGGTTTCAACAGCCGCGTCGCGCGAGCCAGGTTGGGCGGCCAGGACTCGGTCGCCACGGCGAGGGTGGGCCGCGCCGGCGCGGCGGCGAGCGCCTCGGCGAACACCTCGCCGCCGCCGGTCTGCACCTCCAGCACGGCGCGCGCCCGACCCAGCCGGCCGGCCAGCGACCGGGCGTAACCCCAGGACGGCCGCTGCTCGGTGGCCCGCCCGTCCAGCCAGCCGAAGTCCCAGCCGTCCACCGACGCCGCGTCCGCCTCCGCGACCAGTTCGTCGAAATGATCAGCCATGCGCCGATGGTGGCATCGGCACGCGGGCGCGGTCAGCCGAGTTTCGGCCGCCCGCTACGTTGGTCGGTAATGAAGGGCATCATCCTGGCCGGCGGCGCCGGCAGCCGACTCCATCCGGTCACCCGGGCGGTCTCCAAGCAACTGCTGCCGGTCTACGACAAGCCGATGATCTACTACCCGCTGTCCATACTGATGATCGGCGGCATCCGGGACATCCTGATCATCTCCACGCCGTCCGACCTGCCACAGTTCCGCCGGCTGCTCGGCGACGGCAGCGAGCTGGGCATCCGCCTCTCCTACGCCGCCCAGCCGCAGCCGAACGGGATCGCCGAGGCGTTCCTGATCGGCGCGGACCACGTCGGCACCGACAACGTGGCGCTGGTGCTCGGCGACAACATATTCCACGGCCCCGGCTTCCCCGCCCAGCTGCGCCGCAGCATCGCCGAGCTGGACGGCTGCGTGCTGTTCGGGTACCCGGTGCGCGACCCCAGCCGGTACGGCGTCGGCGAGGCCGACGAGAAGGGGCGACTGATCTCCATCGAGGAGAAACCGGCGCAGCCCCGGTCCAACCGCGCCATCACCGGGCTGTACCTGTACGACAACGAGGTGCTGAACATCGCCCGGCGGATCCGCCCGTCCGCGCGCGGCGAGCTGGAGATCACCGACGTGAACCGCGCCTACCTGGAGCGCGGCACCGCGACGCTGATCGACCTGGGCCGCGGTTTCGCCTGGCTGGACACCGGCACCCACGACTCGCTGATCGAGGCCGGGCAGTACGTGCAGGTGCTGGAGCACCGGCAGGGCATCCGGATCGCCTGTGTGGAGGAGGTCGCGCTGTCCATGGGCTACATCTCGGCCGACGACTGCTACACGCTCGGCGCCAAGCTGGGCAATTCCCGCTACGGCGAGTACGTGATGACCATCGCCCGCGCCGCCGGCGCCACCGCCTGACCCCTCCTCCCCCTGATTCAGTGCGTTCAGCACTCTGGTTCAGTCACTTCAGCAGTCGCCTCGGCGCCAAAAGTGACTGAATCACGCTGCTGAACTCACTGAATCAGGTGGGCTAGGCGCCGCGGGCGCTGGGGCGTTCCAAGTACATGTGGCCGCCGGGGGCGAAGCCGAACTGCCGGTACAGCCCGTGCGCGTCCTCGGTGTGCAGCATCCAGCGGAACTTCGCGCCCGGTCCGTCGTCGATCATCTTGCGCACCAGCGCCTTGCCCAGTCCGTGGCCCCGGTGCTCGTCCAGCACGTAGACGTCGGCCAGGTAGGCCGAGGCGTGGCCGTCGGACCAAGCCCGGGCGAATCCGACCTGCGCACCGTCCGGGGCATACGCGCCGACCACGCGCCAGGCGTCCCGGATCTGGGCCCGGATCACGTCGTCGGTGCGCCACCGGGCCCAGTAGACCTCGGCGCGCAGGTAGGCGGTCACCGCGTCCACGTCGATCCGGCCCGGGTCGTCGTCCACCTCGTAACGATCGTCCATCGGGCCTACTTTGGCGGGCTACCGGGCAGCCGTCGACCGGATTTACCTGTATAACCGGGCCATGCCGAACTCGATCGCCACCGTGCACGCCATCGGCGCGGTCGCCGAGGCCCGGCGGTACGTCGACCGGTTGGCCGGCGGAATCCGGGCCGGCACGGTAGGGCCGGGCACCCGGATCTCACTGGACCTGGAGGCCGACCGGCTGGGCGTCCGCCCCACCGGGCTGCGCCGGCTGCTGGAACCGGTGCTGGCCGAGGGCCTGCTGGTCACCGACCGGTCATCGGTGCTCAGGGTCGCCCCGCTCAACCCGGCCGAGGCGGCGGACATCACCCGGCTGATGCACCTGTTGCTGCCCGGCCTCTACGCGCACGCCAGCTCGCGGGCCGACGACCTCGCGCTGGTCCGGCCGCTCGCCGCGCGCCCCCGGCAGATCCACCGGCAGCCGCTGCACACCCGCTACCCGTCGACGATCGACTTCCTGCTCCGGCTGCTGCGGCCGGCGGCCGGGGGCGAGCCGGCGGAGGCGCGAATTCTGTTGACCGCCGTCGAGCGGTACTTCTTCATCGGCATGGTGGACGCGCTGGCCCGCCACCCGGACACCGTGGAGCACCTGCTTCAGACGCTGGAGAACCTGGTGCACGCGTACCGCCGGGGTCCCGCCGAGGCCCGCGCCACGGCCGCCGAGCTGTCCGGCCTGTTCCACGACATCTCGCGGCTGAGCCTGCGCGCCGCCCCCACGGACGCCGACGCCCCCCGGAGCGCCCGGATTCTCCGCCTGAGCCGGTAGCCACCCGGCGCCGGCTTCAGCCGTGAGCGGTGCCGGTTCTAAAGATCGTCTTGGACGGCGCGGCCTGGCGATCTACCGCGGTGCGGGTGCCGCCCGTCCGGTCGGGCGGGCCTGGTCAGGGCTTGATCGTTACGCACCGTAACGATTCCGGGCGCCGAGACCGGCCAGCTCGAGGGCTCCCCCATCGACATCGACAGCAGTCTGGTCAGCTCCGAGATCAAGCAGACTCACGTCGATCTCGACGAACCGAATCCGGCCGAACCCCCACCCAACCGTCACAAACCGTAGCCGACCGGCAAGCCAAGCCGGACGAAACGCAACGGGCGCCACCCAAGCCGCGACAGACCACTCAGGCCGCGCCGTCCAAGCCGGTCTTCGAACCGGCACCGCGCACCGAGCCGGGCCGGTTCGGGTCAGTAGCCGCGGGCCATCTGCTCGAGCCGGCGGATGCGGTCCTCCAGCGGCGGGTGGGTGGAGAACATCTTGGTCATCGCCTCGCCGGGGCGGAACGGGCTGGCGATCATCAGGTGGGACTGGGAGACCAGCTTCGGGTCCGGCGGCAGAGGCGCGGCCTGGGTGCCGTACTGGAGCTTGCGCAGCGCGGAGGCCAGGGCCAGCGGGTCACGGGTCAGCTCGGCGCCGCTGGCGTCGGCCTGGTACTCGCGGGAGCGGCTGACCGCCATCTGCACCACCGCGGCGGCGATCGGCCCGAGCAGCGCGACCAGCATCATGGCGATCGGGTTCGGGCGGTCCTCGTCGCCCCCGCCGAAGATCGACGCGAACATGGCGAAGTTGGCCATGAAGCTGACCATGGAGGCCAGCGCGCCGGCCACGCAGGAGATGAGAATGTCCCGGTTGTAGACGTGGGACAGCTCGTGCCCGAGCACGCCGCGCAGCTCCCGCTCGTCCAGCAGGCGCAGGATGCCGGTGGTCGCGCAGACCGCCGCGTTGCGCGGGTTGCGCCCGGTGGCGAACGCGTTCGGCGCCTCGGTGGGGCTCACGTACAGCCGGGGCATGGGCTGGCGGGCGGTGCTGGCCAGCTCGCGCACGATGCGGTACATCGCCGGTTGCTCGGCCTCGGTGACCGGCCGGGCGTGCATCGCGCGCAGCGCCAGCTTGTCCGAGTTGAAGTAGGCGTAGGCGTTCATGCCCAGCGCGGCGACCACCGCGATGACCAGTCCGGTACGGCCGAACAGCCCGCCGACCAGCAGTACCAGGGCGCTCATGCCGCCCAGCAGGACGGCGGTCTTGAGACCGTTCACGTGGTGGTTGTGCATCGTGCGTCACTTCCTTCCACGCGGTGAACGATCGGCCAACCGGCCCGGTTCCGCCACTCCGGGCCGGCCGCAAGTGATTTTCCCGACCCGAACGGCAGAGATCATCGGCCTGAGAGAAGATGCCAGGCATGGCTGAGAACGGGACACCCGAACGGGGCGTATTCACCGAGCTGCGCGACCGCGTGGCGGTGATCACGGTCTCCGATCCGGCCCGGCGCAACGCCATGGCACTGGACCTGGCCGAGGGCCTGGTGAGCGCGGTACACGCGGCGGAGGCGAACGAGGAGGTCGGCGCGGTGGTCATCACCGGGCAGGCCCCCGGGTTCTGCGCCGGCGCCGACCTGAGCCAGCTGGGTGCCTCCAAGGAGGCCGGCCTGCGCGCCATCTACCAGGGCTTCCTGGCCGTCGCGGACTGCACGCTGCCCACCGTGGCGGCGGTCAATGGCGCGGCGGTCGGCGCCGGGATGAACCTCGCGCTGGCCTGTGACGTGCGCATCGCCGGGCCGAGGGCGCGCTTCATCTCCCGCTTCATGGACCTCGGCCTGCACCCCGGGGGCGGCTACACCTGGATGATCCAGCGGATCCTGGGCCCGCAGGGCGCCGCCGCCGTGACCCTGTTCGGCGACAACCTGGACGCCGAAGAGGCTCAGCGGGCCGGCCTGGTCTGGCGCTCCGTCGCCGAGCCGGAGGACGCGCTGGAGGTGGCGGTCGAGCTGGCCGCGCGGGCCGCCGGCGCCCCCCGCGACCTGGCGGTCACCACCAAGCGGAACATGCGGGTGACGGCCGGCCTCGGCGCGCAGCGCGACGCGGTGGAGGTGGAGCTGCGGGCGCAGATCGCCTCGCTCGAGTCACCCGCCTTCGCCGAGCGGCTGGCCGCCCTGCAGGGCAAGGTTTCGAAGAAGTGACGGCCGGCATCCGTTCACTCGGCGTTCCGGAACATGGAACATCGATGTGATGTGTACCTAGTCGATACCGACACCCAAGTTAGCGAGGACTACCCTCGAAAGTAGGCGTCCTCGTTACAACCGATTACTGGAAGACGACACCATGAGCATCCCGGACAGCACCGTCGAGGCCGACGCAGAGTCTGATACCGGTGGCCCCGCGTCCAACGGGAACTCCCGCCCTGCCGATGTCGCTGGAAGCACCAACGGCCACCGCCGGGAGGTGCAGAAGCGCCAGCGGGTGGTGATCAGGTTCGCCGGTGACTCCGGTGACGGCATGCAGCTGACCGGCGACCGGTTCACCTCGGAGGCGGCCGCATTCGGGAACGACCTGGCCACACTGCCCAACTTCCCGGCCGAGATCCGCGCCCCACAGGGCACCCTGCCCGGCGTGTCGTCGTTCCAGCTGCACTTCGCCGACTACGACATCCTGACCCCGGGCGACCGGCCGGACGTGCTGGTGGCGATGAACCCGGCGGCGTTGAAGGCGAACATCGACGACCTGCCGCACGGCGGGATCCTGATCGCCAACTCCGACGACTTCATCAAGCGGAACCTGACCAAGGTCGGCTACGACGCCAACCCGCTCGAGGACGACTCGCTGTCCGCCTACACCGTGTACAGCGTGGCGATGGCCACCCTGGCCCGGGGCGCACTGGCCGACACCGAGCTGTCCAAGAAGGACGCCGAGCGGTCCAAGAACATGTTCGCGCTGGGCCTGCTGTGCTGGATGTACCACCGGCCGACCGAGGGCACCGAGCGCTTCCTGCGGGAGAAGTTCGCCCGCCGCCCCGACCTGGCCGAGGCGAACATCCTGGCCTTCCGGGCCGGCTGGAACTACGGCGAGACCACCGAGGCCTTCGCGGTCACCTACGAGGTGGCGCCGGCCCGGCTGGACACCGGCACCTACCGGCAGATCACTGGCAACACCGCGCTCGCGTACGGCATCGTGGCGGCCGGCCAGCAGTCCGGGCTGCCGGTGTTCCTCGGCTCGTACCCGATCACCCCGGCCTCGGACATCCTGCACGAGCTGTCCAAGCACAAGGCCTTCGGCGTGACCACGTTCCAGGCCGAGGACGAGATCTCCGGCATCGGTTCGGCGATCGGCGCCTCGTTCGGCGGCGCGCTGGGCGTGACCACCACCTCGGGCCCGGGCATCTCGCTGAAGTCCGAGGCAGCCGGCCTGGCCGTGGCGCTGGAGCTGCCGCTGCTGATCGTGGACGTGCAGCGCGGCGGCCCGTCCACCGGGCTGCCCACCAAGACCGAGCAGTCCGACCTGCTGCAGGCCATGTACGGCCGCAACGGCGAGTCGCCGCTGCCGATCATCGCGCCCCGCTCGCCCGGCGACTGCTTCGACGCGGCGCTGGAGGCCACCCGGATCGCGGTCACCTACCGCACCCCGGTGATGATCCTTTCCGACGGCTCGCTGGCCAACGGCTCCGAGCCGTGGCGGGTGCCGGACGTGGAGGCGCTGCCGCGCATCGACCCGGGCTTCGCCACCGAGCCGAACGCACCCGACGACTCCGGTGAGTTCTGGCCGTACAAGCGGGACGACGACACCCTGGCCCGGCCGTGGGCGATCCCCGGCACGCCGGGCCTGGAGCACCGCATCGGCGGCCTGGAGAAGGCCGACGGCAAGGGCTCCATCTCCTACGATCCGGACAACCACGACCGGATGACCCGGCTGCGCCAGGCCAAGATCGACCATATCCCGGTGCCCGACCTGACCGTGGACGACCCGGACGGCGACGCCGAACTGCTGGTGCTCGGCTGGGGCTCCACCTACGGCCCGATCGGCGCCGGCTGCCGGCGGGTGCGCGGCCTGGGCCACTCCATTGCGCAGGCCCACCTGCGCCACCTCAACCCGATGCCGGCCAACCTGGCCGAGGTGCTGCGCGCCTACAAGACCGTGCTGGTCCCGGAGATGAACCTGGGCCAGATGGCGCTGCTCCTGCGCGGCCGCTACCTGGTCGACATCAAGTCCTACACCAAGGTGTCCGGGCTGCCGTTCAAGGCCGAGGAACTGCAGGACCTGTTCCTGGACGCACTCAAGGGGGACCTCCTGTGACCGCTGTGGAGCTGGGCCTGCCGTCGATCGGCGGCCTGCAAGGAATCCCGACCACCGACGAGAAACAGACCGCCAAGGACTTCACGTCCGACCAGGAGGTGCGCTGGTGCCCCGGCTGCGGCGACTACGCCGTGCTGGCCGCCGTGCGCTCCTTCCTGCCCTCGCTGGGGCTGCGCCGGGAGAACATGGTGTTCGTCTCCGGCATCGGCTGCTCGTCGCGGTTCCCGTACTACCTGGACACCTACGGCATGCACTCCATCCACGGGCGCGCGCCGACGATCGCCACCGGGCTGGCGGTGACCCGGCCGGACCTGTCGGTGTTCGTGGTCACCGGTGACGGGGACGCGCTGTCCATCGGCGGCAACCACATCATCCACGCCGTGCGGCGCAACGTGAACATGACCGTGCTGCTGTTCAACAACCGGATCTACGGGCTGACCAAGGGCCAGTACTCGCCGACCTCGGAGGTCGGCAAGGTCACCAAGTCCACCCCCATGGGTTCGCTGGACCAGCCGTTCAACCCGTTGTCGCTGATCCTCGGCGCGGAGGCCTCGTTCGCCGCGCGGGCCATCGACGCCAACCGGGCCGAGCTGACCGAGATCCTGCGCGCCGCCGCGCAGCACCGGGGCACCTCGTTCGTGGAGATCTACCAGGACTGCCCGATCTTCAACGACGGCGCGTTCGACGTGATCCGCCGGGGCGGCGAGGAGTCCAAGCAGCGGCTCATCCCGCTGCGGCACGGCGAGCCCATCCGGTTCGGCGCGGACGGCGAGTTCGGCGTGGTCCGGTCCGAGGACGGCTACGGATTGCGCGTGGCCCCGGTGGCCGAGGTCGGCGAGGACGCCATCGTCGTGCACGACGCCACCCGGGAGGACCCGAGCTTCGCGTTCGCCCTGTCGCGCCTGTCCGACCAGGACCTCACCCACACCGTCACCGGCGTGTTCCGCTCCGTGCAGCGGCCCGCCTACGACGACGGAGCCCGCGCTCAGGTCGCCGAGGCCAAGGCCACCAAGCCGGCCGACCTGTCCGCGCTGCTGCGCGGCAAGGACACCTGGACCGTCGACTAGCCCCTAGGCTTCCACGGCGGCCGGTTCGGCGCGGGTCTCCGGGGCACCCGCCGGGCCGGTCGGCTGGGCGGTTGTCCTGCGCGCCGGGCCGGAGCGCAGGGTCAGGGCGAGCAGGATGCCGGCGGTGCTCATCAGTGCGGCGATGTAGAAGCCGTTGTTGTAGGTCTCGGTCTGCACGCCCCGGTGCAGCATCTGGTAGAGCCCCATCAGGCCCTCGGGGCCGCGCTCGGTGGCGGCGGCGACCTCGGGCAACGCCTGCGCCCCGGTGTCCAGCAGCGCGCTCCGGTCGCTCATCAGCTGGGCGGACGCGGCCACGCCCAGGCTGCTGAACACCGCCACCGCCACGCTGGACGAGACCCGCTGCATGATGTTGTTCATGCCGCTGGCCGAGGCGGTCAGCGCCGGAGCCAGCGAGGCCAGCCCCGAGGTGATCACCGACATCATGGCCAGGCCGGTGCCGAAGTTGCGGATGCAGGTCCACATGATCACGTCGAACCGGGGCGTGCCCGGGGTCAGCCCGGCCAGCAGGAACGAGGCGTAGGCGGCCACGGACACCCCGATCACTACCGGCCAGCGCGGCCCGAACCGGTCGTACAACCGCCCGGCGACCGGCATCATCACCAGCAGCACCAGCGCCGACGGCACCATGGTCAGCCCGGCGTCCAGCGCCTGCAGTCCCTGCACGTTCTGCAGGAACTGCGGGATGAAGTACATCGCCGTGAAGCTGCCCACCATCATGATGCTCATCAGCAGGATCGAGTTCAGGTACGGCCAGCGGCGGAAGACCCGCAGGTCGATCAGCGGGTTGTCCACCTCCAGCTCGATCACCACGAAGGTGGCCAGGCTGAGCACGCCGCTGATCAGCAGCATGCGGATGCGGTAGCCGTCCCAGCCCCAGCTCTGCCCCTCCGAGGTCACCAGGAGCAGCGCGAACAGCCCGTAGGCGATGGTGACGAAGCCCCACAGGTCGAACCGGGGCCATTGGGTGGGCCGGCTCCGGGGCAACACGGCGAGCGCGGCGGCGGTGCCGAGCAGCCCGACCGGCGCGTTGATGTAGAAGATCAGCCGCCAATCCACGTACTGCACCAGATAACCACCGAGCACCGGCCCGACCGACGGCGCGACCACCACGCCGAGCCCGTACATGCCCATCGCCGAACCTATCCGGGCCGGCGGCACGATCTGGTAGAGCAGGGTCATCGACACCACCGGCAGCAGGCCGCCGGGGATCGCCTGCAGGATGCGGAAAGCGATCATGCTGGGCAGGTCCCAGGCCAGCCCGCAGAGCACCGACGTGGCGGCGAACCCGACCATCGCCCAGATGTACAGGTTGGTCTTGCCGATGCGGTCGCCCAGCCAGCCGGTGAGCGGCACGACCACGCCGAGGGCCAGCGTGTAGCCGGTGGCCACCCACTCGATGTCGTCCGGCGGGGCGCCAAGCCCGGTCTGCATCTTCGGGATGGCGACGTTCACGATCGTGGTGTCCAGCACCGACATGAACGTGCCGATGATGAGCACCGACAGCGGGAGCGCCCAGCCTTGGGCAGTTCCCTTAGTTGTGCTCACCACATAAGCGTATAAGACTACTCAAGGGTTCGATATATCAGTGCGCACCGAGCGGCGCTGCCGGTCCATCCGCTGCCGCGCGGTGTGCCGCGTGGCGTCGACCGCCACGGACCGGGCCGCCCCGCCGAGGCCGAACCGGGGCATGTTGACGTACATCGCTTCGGACTGCCCGGGCACGATCCGGTAGGTCTCGTGGAAGATGCCGACCGTACCGTCACCGGCGACGCGCCGGTTGAAGTCGCGCCACGTCCTGGCATGCGGCGCGTGCGGGTCGGCGGCGAAGGCGTTCAGCTCGTCGAGGCTGCGCCAGTACTGCACGAGCAACGGGGTGCGGCCGACCCACACGTGGGTGTTGAGGAGGCCGTCGTCGGCCTGACGCAGGTACTGGACCATGCGGTACATGCCGGCGACGACGAACCACCATTTGTCCATTCGCCACCAGCGGTTGAATCGCATGCCGATCAGGAGAACGACGATGCCCTCGTCGTCCAGTTCGGCGGTGTAGCGACCATTGCGCACGGCGTTTTCCGACACGGGTCTCCCTCAGTTGGAGATGGGTGCGTTGGGGTCGGCGCCCCAGAACAGCTGGGTTCCGAGAACACCGACGATGTGAATGAGCACCATGTTGACCATCATTGACTTGGCGGTGTTCCCGCCGACCCCGTTGGGGCCGCCGCTGGCGGTGAACCCGTAGTAGCAGCCGACCAGCACGATGACGGTGCCCATGACCAGGGCTTTGGCCTGGGAGTACAGGAAGTCGGCGGGATTCTGGAACAGCCAGAAGTTGTACAGGTAACCGCCCGGCGAAACATCTCCCAGGATGGCCACCGTGACCAGGTACTCGGCGACGAACATGACGCCTATGCCGACGGTGAACAGGAACGGGATCGCCAGCCAGGACGCCAGGACACGAGTGCCCACGAGGTAGACCCGGGCGTTGATGCCCATGACCTCCATCGCGTCGATCTCGTCGGCGATCCGCATCGAGCCCAGTTCGGCGACCAGTCCGCAGCCGACCTTCGCGGCAAATATGTAGCCCCACATGTACGGGGCGAGCTCGCGCAGGCCGCACCAGGCGTTGAACACCCCGGAATAGAGCGGCGCACCGATCTGCTTGAGCGTGTAGCTGGCCTCGGTGCCGCACATCGTGCCGATGATGAACTCCATCGCCCAGATGATCAGTCCGCTGGACAGCACCAACACCGCCGCCTGTTGCAGCACCTCGGCGCCGAACCCGCGCACCTTCGGCAGATCACGCAGCACCGTCCCGGCGAAACGGATGACCTCGCCGGTTGACGCGACCACCTCACGCGCGGCCGACGCCGGGCGGGACGCGTCGTCGATTCTGGTCACGGTCGCCACCCCTATCGGTAGACCTGGATGTACGGGTTGAGTCCGAGCAGCAGGGCGGTGAACACGTAGTTGGTCGCGTAGATCGCGGCGAACGCGATGACCACCGCCTGGTTGACCGCACGGCCGACCCCGGCCGGCCCGCCCACGGCGCGATAGCCCTTGTAGCAACACACCACGGCGATGATGAGGCCGAAGAGGAACGTCTTCACCACGCCGCCCCAGAGGTCGGTGGGCGTGGAGTTGGCCCAGAAGTTCGCGTAGAAGGCGGCCGAGCTGGCTCCCATCCAGATGGCGGCCAACCACCCGCCGAGTACGCCGAACACCAGCGCGACGATGTCCATCAGGCCGGTCATCAAGGTGACCGCGACGACCCTGGGGACGATCACCGAGCGGATCGGGTCGACCCCGAGCACCTCCATCGCGTCGAATTCCTCGCGAATCCGCCGGGCGCCCAGGTCGGCGGTGATCGCGGTACCCACCACCCCGGCCACCACCATGGCATTGATCCACGGAGCGAACTCCCGCACGCTGGCCATGATGAAGAAGGCGCCGAGCCGCTCCGGTATCCCGAACAGCGTGAAGAAGTTCGCGGCCTGCAGGCCCGGGGCGCCGAACCCGAACGCCGTCGTCGATATCACCATCGGCAGCCAGCACCGCCGCAGGATCTGGATCATCAGGTCGAGCACCTCGCCCCAGAACCCCACCGGCCGTACCGCGATGCTGCGCGCCACCGACCCGAACAACAGCGTCATCTCGCCGGCCTGCGCAAGCGCCCGCGACAGCACGTCCAACGGGCCCAGTGCCCGCGTCTGATCGACTTTGACCTGGTCGAGCATGCTCCGCTCCGTTCACTCCGTCGGGACGCGCGTGAGCCATCGATAACTTCACAGCTGTGAATACACGCACGTACAGTAGAGGACAACTTCACGGGTGTAAAGTCACGGGCGTGAAGTCATCCACCCCCAGGCGGCAGCGCAACCGCCGAGGGGAAGGCGCACAGTTGCGCGAGGACATCCTCACCGGGGCTTCCGAGTTGCTGGAGCGGAGCGGATCGGAGGACGCGATCACGCTGCGGGCCGTGGCGCGCGAGGTCGGAATCTCCGCGAACGCCATCTACGCCCACTTCCCGCACCGCGAGGCGATCCTGGAAGCCGTGGTCGAGGAGGCGTTCGTGGACCTCTACACGGCGGTCAGCGGGGCCGGGGTGGGCGTGACCGACCCGACGGCCCGGCTGCGGGCCCACTGCGCCGGCTACCTCGCCTTCGCGGAGCAGCGACCCGGCCGCTACCAGGTGCTTTTCGGCCGCAACCGCAGCGCCGACGGCATCCCGAAAGCCGACTCCGTGCGCACCATGATCGGCGGCAAGGCGTTCGGCATCCTGGTCGAAGGCATCGAGGACTGCGCCGCGGCGGGGCAGTCCGCCAGCCATGACCCGGTCGCCGACGCCACCGCGCTGTGGGTCGGCCTGCACGGCTACGCCACCCTGCGGCTCACCGTCCCATACTTCCCCTGGCCGGCCGACGACTCGATGCTGGACACCCTGCTCACCCGGATGGCCCGAACCACCGGCACCGCCGGGCGAGCGGCGGAAGGCTAGTCGGTCTCCCCGGCCGGCGGCAGGTCCTTGCTGGCCTGGTCGGTCCACAGCGGGTTGTGCCGGATCTCCGGCGAGGAGCCGACGAAGGCGCGCGCCGCGTCCGGGTCGTCGGCGAGCTGGTAGCGCAGCCAGGCGGTGACGTAGCCGACCGTGGTCTGCACCAGCAGGATGTGCTCGGCCTCGCGCCGGGTGGCCACCGCCGCCGGGCCGTCGGTGTCCCGGTACGCGGCGAGGATGCCGGACGGCGGGCAGATCAACAGGTCCAGGCCGCCGGCGATGAAGAACGTCGGCCCGGTCAGGTCATGGACGTTCGCCGGCAGCGGGACCAGGCCGGCGCCGCTGGCCGCGGTCGGCAGCCCGATCGGCACGGTGGTGATGATGGCGCCGTCGGCCAACCGGTTGGCGTTCAGGACGCCAGTCGCGCCCTGGGAGTGGCCGACCGCCGCGACCCGGTCCGGGTCCAGGCGGTCGTGCAGCGGGTCATCGCCGTCGTCGTTGCGCCGCAGCAGGTACTTCGCGCCGGCCAGGATCTCGGTGCCCGAGCCGGTCTGCGAGCTGTACGAGTCGATCGCCGCGAAACCCCACGAGGCCAGGTGCCGCAGCACCGACTCGTAGTTGTCCGGTCGCGCGCCGGTGCCGTTGCCCCAGGTGACGATCGGGTACTTGTGGTCACCGCCCTCGGGCAGGAACAGCGCGAACCGGCCGCCGCTGGCCGGGTCGGTGACGTCCTCGCGGGTCACCTCGTACGGGCCGGGCTCGGTGTAGCGCTGCTCGATCTCGCCGCCCGCCGGGGGGTGGCCGAGCGGCGGCGCGGCGGCGGCCTGCCCCGGGGCGGCCAGCAGCACGAAAATCACCGCCAGGGCGAACACCGTCCAACGACGCACCATCGCCACCGCCCTCACCCAGGGTGATCCGCTCGCTACGGGCGGTACCTTAGCCGCACGAATCACGGCGACAACGCCCGGCCCGGCGTGTTCCGATGGAGACCGTGGCCAGTTCTTCGCGCACGGACCTCCAACCCGTCACCCGATCCGCCGGCGGAGTAGACGCCCGAGGCGTCGGACTCGGGGCCGCCGCCTACGCGATGTGGGGCCTGTTCCCCGCGTTCTGGGCGCTTATGGCGCCGGCCGGGCCGTGGGAGATCCTGGCGCATCGGATCGCCTGGACCATGATCCTCATGGCCGGGGTGCTGGCGCTGCTGCGCGGCTGGCCCCAGGTGCGGCGGCTGTCCGCGCGGGGCTGGCTGGTGGTGACCGCGTCGGCGCTGGCCATCGCGGTGAACTGGGGCGTGTTCATCTACGGCGTGCAGATCAACCACGTCGTGGAGGTCGCCCTGGGCTACTACATGAACCCGCTGGTCAGCGTCCTGCTCGGGTTGCTGGTGCTGCGGGAGCGGCTGCGCGCGGGCCAGTGGGTGGCATTGGGGCTGGCGTTCGTGGCGGTGGTCGTGCTGACCGTGCAGAACGGGCGGGTGCCCTGGCTCGGGCTCGCGCTGGCCACGTCGTTCGGCGTCTACGGGCTGCTGAAGAAGACCGTGCCGCTGCCGTCCACGGCCAGCCTGACCGCCGAGGGCCTGGTGCTCGGCCCGGTCGCCTTCGGTTACCTGGCCTGGCTCGGCACGGCCGGACACTCGACCTTCGGGGAGGGCGCCTGGCACACCGCGCTGCTGATCGCCGGCGGGCCGGTCACGGCGGTTCCCCTGCTGCTGTTCGGCGCGGCGGCCCGGCGGATCCCCCTGGCCACCCTGGGCACGCTGATGTACCTGACCCCGACCATGCAGTTCCTCTGGGGCTGGCTGGTCAACCACGAGCCGGTGCCGGCGCTCAAGTGGGCCGGCTTCGCCCTGGTCTGGACGGCCCTGGTCATCTTCACCATCGACCTCTGGCTGGGCCGCGCCCGCGCAACCCCACCACCCCAGGTCTAGCCCAATCCCCGACCCAGACCCGCGAGTCGGGGATTCAGGTACAGCGAGTCGGGGATTGGGGTACAGCGAGTCGGGGATTCAGGTACGGGGCCGCATGGGTGCGGTGCGCCTTCATCGAGAACCTGGGGAAGCGTGCTCGGCTCGGTTCAGCTTGGAACGGGCCTGCTCGCCGAGATAGACACGATGGACGCGGTCACCATGATCGGACAGCCACAGCGTTCGCCTCAACAACCCGCGCCAGGCGTACCTGAATCCCCGACTCGCCGTACCCCAATCCCCGACTCGCGGGGTGGGGAGAGCCGGGCCGGTTCAGCCCGTGCGGTCGACCACGTAGTGGGTGAGCGAGGCCAGTGCGTCGCGGGCGGGGCAGGCGGGAAGGGTTTCCAGCTCGGTACGGGCGGCGGCGGCCTGCTCGGCCAGGGTCTCGCGGGCCTGGTCCAGGCCCTTGCCGGTGCGCAGCAGGTCGAGCGCCTCGTCCACCAGCGCGTCCTCGGTGATCGGGGCGGCGAGCAGCTCGCGCAGCCGGTCCGCTCCGGGCTCGCGCAGCGCGTACAGCATGGGCAGCGTGGCCACGCCCTCGCGCAGGTCGGTGCCCGGGGTCTTGCCCGAGCTCTCCTCCGGCGAGGCGATGTCGATCACGTCGTCGGACACCTGGAACGCGGTGCCGATGATCTCGCCGAACCGGTGCAGCGCGGCGACCTGCTCCGGCGGGCAGCCGGAGAACGTGCCGCCGTACCGGCCGGCGGTGGCGATCAGCGAACCGGTCTTCTCCGCGACCACGGCCAGGTAGTGCTCCACCGCGTCGTCCCCGGAGCCGGGTCCGCGAGTTTCCCGCATCTGCCCGGTGACCAGTGCGGCGAACGTCTCCGCGATGACCCGCACCGCGTCCGGCCCCAGGTCGGCGACCAGCCGGGAGGCATGGGCGAACAGGTAGTCCCCGGTGAGGATGGCCACCGAGTTGTCCCAGCGCACGTTGGCGCTCTGCGCGCCCCGGCGCATGGTGGCCGAGTCCATCACGTCGTCGTGGTACAGCGTGGCCAGGTGCACCAGCTCGACGGCGGCGGCCGCCGTGACCACGTCGGGCGAGTCGCCACGCGGCCCGATCTGCGCCGAGAGCAGCGTGAACAGCGGCCGGAACCGCTTGCCCCCGGCCGAGATCAGGTGCAGAGAGGTTTCGGTGACGAACTCGAACCCGCTCTGCACCTCCGCGTGCAGCAGATCCTCGACCCGCTTCAATCCGCTGTCGATCGCCTCGGCCAACCCCGGGTCGACGAAGTCGATCCCGGAAACGCGGTAGATCCCGTTGGAAGCCTGCACGCCGTTCAGCTTACGAACTGGCCGCCGCCGGCCCACGTTAAGGCCAGCGTCGGCGCGACGCCGAGGACCAAGGTGATCAGTACGCCGAGGGTGATCGCGGCGGTGGTGAACGCGCCGGGCACGGTCACCGTGGGGCCGTCGGCCGCCGGCTCGGAGAAGTACATCAGCACGATCACCCGCAGATAGAAGAACGCGGCCACCGCGCTGGCGATCAGTGCGACGATCACCAGCGGCACCATGCCGTCGGCCAGCGCCGCCGAGAACACCGCGAACTTGCCGGTGAACCCGCTGGTCAGCGGGATGCCGGCCAGAGCGAGCAACAGGAACGACATGACCGCCGCCGTCACCGGCGAGCGCTTGGCCAGCCCGGCCCACTGGGACAGGTGGGTGGCCTCGCCGTTGCCGTCCCGCACCAACGAGATCACGCCGAACACGGCCAGCGAGGTGAACCCGTAGGTGAGCAGGTAGAACAGCGTCCCCGACAGCCCCTTCTCGGTGATCGCGATCGCGCCGATCAGGATGAACCCGGCGTGCGCGATGGACGAGTAGGCGACCATCCGCTTCACGTCGGTCTGGGTGAGACCGATCACCGCGCCGATCACCATCGAGATGATCGCCACCGCCCACAGCACACCGCGCCACTCCCACCGGGTGGCCGCGAAGCCGACCGACAGCACCCGCAGGATCGCGCCGAACGCGGCCACCTTGGTCGCCGCCGACATGAACGCCGTCACCGGCGTGGGCGCGCCCTGGTAGACGTCCGGGGTCCAGGTGTGGAACGGCCCCACCGCCGCCTTGAACAGCAGCCCGATCAGCAGCAGCGCCAGCCCGCCGAACAACAGCGTGTCCGAACGGTCGGTGGCGGCGGACGCGGTGGCGATGTCGGACAGCTTCACCGAGTCGGCGTAGCCGTACAGCAGCGCCAGCCCGTACAGGAAGAACGCCGAGGCGAACGCCCCGAGCAGGAAGTACTTGACCGCCGCCTCCTGGGACAGCAGCCGGCGCCGCCGGGCCAGGCCGCACATCAGGTACAGCGGCAGGCTCAGCACCTCGAGGGCGACGAACATGGTGAGCAGGTCGTTGGCGGCGCAGAAGGTCATCATGCCGCCGATGGCGAACAGGGTCAGCGGCAGCACCTCGGTCTGCATGCCGAACCGGCCGGCGGTGATCCGGTCCTGGGGCGCACCGGCCGGCGGCGCACCGGCCGCGTCGGTGATGAACGCCCCGCCCGGCTCCACCGAGCGGTCGGCGATGAGCAGCACCCCACCCAGCGACAACGCCAGCAGGGTTCCCCACATGAACAGCGTGGGCGGGTCGATGGCCAGCGCGTCGGACAGCGTCTTCACCGGCGGGCCGCCCTGCGAGGCGTACGCGCCGAGCAGCACACCCGCCGCGACCAGCGCGGACAGGGTCAGCGTGACCTGCACCGCCCACCGCTGCGGGCGCGGCAGGAAGGCCTCCACCAGCACGCCCAGGCACGCCGCGCCGAGCACCACCAGCACCGGTGACAGCGCGAAGTACGCGACCGAAGGAATGGTCAGGTTCACCGGTTTCCCCCATTGAGGATGTGTCCCGCGCTGGCGAGCACCGGATCGGCCAGGCCGACCTCGTGCATCGTGGCGGTAACCGAAGGATTGATCACGTCCAGCACCGGGCCGGGGAAGAAGCCGAGCAGCAGCACCAGCAATACCAGCGGGGTGAGCACTCCCAGCTCGCGCTTGTCCAGGTCGGTGAAGGTGCTCCTCGTCGCCGGCGCGGCCGGGTCGGTCATCGTGCCGGGGCCCGGCACCGAGGCCAGCACCGCGTCACCCCGCACCGGCCCCTGGAACACCCGCTGGTAGACCCACAGCACGTACAGCGCGGCGAAGATGATGCCGACCGTGGCGATGATCGTGTACACCGGCTCGCGGGGGAAGGACCCGATCAACACCAGGAACTCGCTGACGAACGAGTTGGTGCCCGGCAGCGCCAGCGAGGCCAGCCCGGCGACCAGGAACGCGCCGGCCAGCGCCGGGGTCAGCTTCACCACGCCGCCGTAGTCGGAGATCAGGCGGGAGCCGCCCCGGGCGATCAGCATGCCCACCGTGATGAACAGCATGCCGGTGGTGATGCCGTGGTTGACCATGTACAGCACCGCGCCGGCGAACGCCTGGGTGGAGAACGCGAAGATCCCCATGGCGATGAACCCGAAGTGGGCGATCGAGGTGTACGACACGAACCGCTTCAGGTCGTTCTGCCCCGTAGCCAGCAGCGCCGCGTAGATGATGCCGATCACCGAGAGGGTGAGCACCAGCGGCGCCAGCGTCTTGGACGCGGCCGGGAACAGCGGCAGGCAGTAGCGCAGGAAGCCGAAGGTGGCGACCTTGTCCAGCACGCCGACCAGCAGCACGCCGGCCCCGATCGGCGCCTCGGCACCGGCGTCCGGCAGCCAGGTGTGCAGCGGCACCAGCGGCGCCTTGATGGCGAACGCCACGAAGAAGCCGATGAACAGCCAGATCTGCACCGACTCCGGCACCGAAGCGGCCAGCCGCTGCAGCTCGCTCCAGCTGAACGTGCCGCCGTCCGGCAGCCGGCTGCCGGAGACCACGTACAGCCCGATCACCGAGGCCAGCATGATCAACCCGCCGAGCAGCGAGTACAGGAAGAACTTGACCGCCGCGTACTGCCGCTTCGGGCCGCCGAACCGCCCGATCAGGAAGTACATCGGGATCAGCATGGCCTCGAAGAACACGTAGAACAGGAACACGTCGGTGGCCGCGAAGACGCCGACCAGGGTGGCCTGGGTGGCCAGCAGTAGCGAGTAGAAGCCGGCCGGGGTGCGGCCCTCGGGCAGCTTGTCCGCCCAGGAGGAGCCCATCACGATCGGCACCAGCACCGCGATCAGCGCCAGCATGACCAGCGCGATGCCGTCGATGCCCAGGGTGATCCGGGTGCCGAAGGCCGGGATCCACGGGATGTCGAACACCAGCTGGAAGCGGGTGCCGGCGGTCGCAGCGCTCACCGAGTAGGAGAACCAGGCCAGCGCGGTGAGCGCCAGCTCGCCCAGGGCGATGGTCAGCGCGACCGCCTTGGCGGCGCCCGGCCGGTCCCGCATCGGGGCCACCACCACCGAGCCGACCAGCGGCAGCAGCAGGAGGACCAGCAACAGGTAGTTCTGCGTTTGAGTCACCAATGCCTCACTGGATCCCGAAGCGGACGGCCATCAGCGCCGCGATGAGCAGCACCCCGCCGCCGAGCATGGTCATCGCGTAGGAGCGCACGAATCCGGTCTGGAAGCGTCTCATCCGGCCGGAGGTGCCGCCGAGCAGCGCGGCGATCCCGTTCACCAGCCCGTCGACGCCCTTGTTGTCCACGAACACCAGCGCCCGGGTCAGCCAGGTGCCGGGGCGGGCGATGAGCGCCTCGTTGATCGCGTTGGCGTACAGGTCCTTGCGGGCGGCGCGCACCGGCAGGGACACCGGCTCCGGCCGTTCCACCGGAACGGCCCGCCGGCCGATCAGCAGGTAGGCGACCACCACGCCCAGCGCGGACAGCACCAGCGTGCCGTTGGCCACCGTGCTGTGCGAGAGCACCGCGTGGCCGTGCTGTTCCTGCAGCTCGCCGACGGTCGGGGCCAGCCAGGTGGCCAGCCGCTCGTCGAAGAAGAAGAACGCGCCGGCGCCGACCGAGCCGAAGGCCAGCAGCACCATCGGCAGGGTCATCACGGCCGGAGACTCGTGCGGGTGGTACTCCTTGCCGTCCGGCGACTTCAGGTCCTTCCAGCGCTTTTCGCCGAAGAAGGTCATGCACACCAGGCGGGTCATGTAGAACGCGGTGAGCCCGGCGGCCAGCATGGCCAGCCCGCCCATCAGCACGCCGCGCCAGCCGGGCTGGGCGGCGGCCGCCTCGATGATCGCGTCCTTGGAGTAGTACCCGGACAGGAACGGGAACCCGATCAGCGCCAGGTAGCCCAGCCCGAAGGTGACCGCGGTGACCGGCATGTGGCGCCACAGCCCGCCGTAGTGGCGCATGTCCACGTTGTCGTTCATGCCGTGCATCACCGAGCCGGCGCCGAGGAACAGTCCGGCCTTGAAGAAGCCGTGGGTGAGCAGGTGCATCAGGCCCAGCGCGTAGCCGGCCGGGCCGAGGCCCACGCCGAGCATCATGTAGCCGATCTGGCTGACCGTGGAGTACGCCAGCACCTTCTTGATGTCGTCATAGGCGCACCCGATGATCGCCCCGATCACCAGGGTGATCGTGCCGATCAGGGCCACGATCAACCGCCCGTCGGCCGACACGTTGTAGATCGGGTTGCACCGGGCGACCAGGTAGACGCCGGCGGTGACCATGGTTGCCGCGTGGATCAGCGCGGAGACCGGCGTCGGGCCCTCCATGGCGTCCGGCAACCACGCCTGCAGCGGGAACTGGCCGGACTTGCCGCAGGCGCCGAGCAGCAGCAGCACGCAGATGGCCAGCGTGGTGCCGGAGCCCAGCTCGCCGACCCGGGCGAACACCTCGGTGTACTGCACGGTGCCCAGGTGCTGCCAGATCAGGAAGATGGCCAGCGCCAGGCCGACGTCGCCGACCCGGTTCATCAGGAAGGCCTTCTTCGCCGCCGTGGCCGCCGAGGGCCGGTTCTGGTAGAAGCCGATGAGCAGGTAGGACGCCAGGCCCACGCCCTCCCAGCCCAGGTACAGCATCACGAAGTTGTTGCCCAGGACCAGCAGCAACATGGCCGCGACGAACAGGTTCAGCTGGGCGAAGAACCGCCGCCGCCCCTCGTCGTGGCTCATGTAGCCGATCGAGTAGATGTGGATCAGCGAGCCGACCCCGGTGATGAGCAGCACGAAGGTCAGCGACAGCGGGTCCAGGCGCAGCCCGAAGTCCACGTGCAGCGAGCTGACCGCGATCCAGGAGAACAGCTTCAGCTCGGTGGACCGCTGCTCCGGGGCCGCGCCCAGCGACTGCAGGAACAGCGCGACGCCCACCGCGAACGCGCCGAGCACGGACAGGCAGCCGAGCAGGTGCCCCCAGGCGTTGGCCCGGCGCCCGACCAGGAACAGGATGGCGGCGCTCGCCCCGGGCAGCACGAACAGCAGCCAGGCGAGCGAGCCGACCCCGTGTGCCGGCGCGACCTCGGCGGCCGCCAGGAGTGTTGGGGAGCTGATCACGCGTTGACTCCTCGAGTGTCTACAAACTCGCCATATCGCGGGTTTCGCCGGCCCATGTCGCGGATTTTCACCGCTGCCGGTTGAGTGCCGCGGCGGGCGTTGAGCGCGGGGTCGGGTTCAAAGATCGGCCTGGACGGCGAGCCCGGCCCGACGCCGAAGGCACGACGCGCTACCCGGCCCGAGGCCGCGGAAATCCGCGACATGGACTGGCGGAACCCGCGACATGGGGTGTGGGAACCCGCGATATGGGATGGGGGCATGTCAGTACTTGAGCAGGTTCGAGTCGTCCACCGAGGACGAGCGGCGGGTGCGGAAGATGGACATGATGATGGCCAGGCCGACCACCACCTCCGCCGCGGCCACCACCATCACGAAGAACGCCATGACCTGGCCGTCCAGGTTGCCGTTGATCCGCGCGAAGGTGACCAGGGTGAGGTTCACCGCGTTCAGCATCAGCTCGATGCACATGAACACCACGATGGCGTTGCGGCGCACCAGCACGCCCACCGCGCCGATGGCGAACAGCAGCGCGGAGAGCAGCAGGTAATAGGTGGGGGTCATGCCTTGTCCCGTCCGGTGAGCGCGTGCGCGTCGGGCGCCTCGGGGATCGCTGGAATCTCCGCGGGAGTGGTCTCGATGATCTCGGAGAGCGACTCCGGGGCGATCGAGCCGTCCGGCAGCAGCGCCGGGGTGGCCACCGAGTTGGCGGTGGCGAACACGCCGGGGCCGGGCAGCGGGGACACCCGCGCGTGCTCGCCGCGCAGCCGGGCGGTGACCATGGCCCGCTGGTCGCGCTTGGCCTCGTGCCGGGCCTGGGAGAAGGCCAGCACCATGGCGCCCAGCGCGGCGGTGATCAGCAGCGCGGAGGTCAGCTCGAAGGCGAACAGGTACTTGGTGAACACCAGCTGCCCGATGCTGCCCACGTTGCCGGCGGTGCTGCCGTTGGGGCCGGCCAGCCCGCGCGGGGTGACCGAGACCAGCGACCCGGCCAGCCCGCCGACCAGCAGCGCGATCAGCCCGATGCCGAACACGGCGGCGGCCAGCCGCTGCCCGCGCAGCACCTCCACCACCGAGTCCGAGCTGTCCCGGCCGACCAGCATCAGCACGAACAGGAACAGCATCATCACGGCGCCGGTGTAGACGATGATCTGCACCATGCCCAGGAACGGCGCCTGCTGGACCAGGTAGAGCATGCCCAGCGAGAGCATGGTCAGCACCAGGAAGAGGGCGGAGTGCACCGCGTTGCGGGCGAACACCATGCCCAGCGCGCCGAGCAGGGCCACCGGGCCGAGCACCCAGAAGGCGATGGCCTCGCCCAGGCCGACCGGGCCGCCGGTGTCCACCGCGGCGGCCTGGGCAAGCAGCGTGGTGATCACTTGACCTGCTCCCCTACCTGGTCTTCGACGTTCGGGTCCGCTGCCTGGGCCGGGGCCTGCACGTAGTACGCCTGCTCGTCGTCACCCAGGCGCATCGGGTGCGGCGGCTGCTCCATCCCGGGCAACAGCGGGGCCATCAGGTCTTCCTTGGTGTAGATCAACCGCTGCCGGTCGTCGTCGGCCAGCTCGTAGAAGTTGATCATCGTCAGGGATCGGGTCGGGCAGGCCTCCACGCACAGCCCGCAGCCGATGCAGCGCAGGTAGTTGATCTGGTAGTCCTTGCCGTACCGCTCACCCGGGGAGAAGCGCTCCTCCTCGGTGTTGTCCCCGCCCTCCACGAAGATCGCGTCGGCCGGACAGGCCCAGGCGCACAGCTCGCAGCCCACGCATTTCTCCAGCCCGTCCGGATGCCGGTTCAGCTGGTGACGGCCGTGGTAGCGGGGCGCCGTGGGGTAGAACTCCTCCGGGTATTCCTCGGTGACCACCTTCTTGAACATGGTGCTGAAGGTGACGCCGAAGCCCTTGATCGAATCAAACATCGTCTTTTCCTCCCGAACTGGCGGCGAGCGCCTCGGGCGTACCGGCCTCGGTGGCCTCGGCGGCGCGCAGCCGGTGCCGGGGCCGGGTGGTCGGCACCTTGAGATCCAGCGGCGGCACCGGGTAGTCGGACACCGGCTCCACCTCGGGCGACCCGGCCTTGCGCTGCTCGGGAATGATCGACACGAAGACCAGCAGCGCGACCAGCAGGATGCCGGCGGCGACCAGCGCGATCGGCCCGCTGAACGGCCGGTCGGCCGAGTTCCACACCCGCACCGCGAAGATCATCAGGATCCACAGCAGGCTCATCGGCACCAGGCCGCGCCAGCCCAGCCGCATGAACTGGTCGTAGCGCAGCCGGGGCAGCGTGCCGCGCAGCCAGATGAACACGAACAGGAAGGCCAGCACCTTCCCCATGAACCAGATGATCGGCCACCAGCCGGTGTTCGCCCCGGCCCAGATCGCACTGATCGGCCACGGGGCGTGCCAGCCGCCGAGGAACAGCGTGGTGGCCATCGCCGAGACGGTCACCATATTCACGTACTCGGCCAGGTAGAACATGGCGAACTTGAGCGAGGCGGAGTACTCGGTGTGGAACCCGCCGACCAGCTCGGACTCCGCCTCCGGCAGGTCGAACGGGGCGCGGTTGGTCTCGCCGACCATGGAGATGCAGAAGACCGCGAAGCTGGGGATCAGCAGGAAGCAGTACCAGCCGCCCTGCTGGGCGTCCACGATCCCGGCGGTGGACAGCGTGCCCGCGTAGAGGATCACCGCCACGATGGACAGCCCCATGGCGATCTCGTAGGAGATCACCTGCGCCGCCGAGCGCAGCGCGCCGAGCAGCGGGTACGGCGAGCCGGACGACCAGCCGGACAGCACGATGCCGTACACCCCGATGGAGGAGCAGGCCAGCACCAGCAGCACGCCCACCGGCAGGTCCACCAGCTGCAGCACGGTGTGCTCGCCGAAGATGGACACCTCGGGGCCGAACGGCAGCACGGACAGCGCCAGGAAGGCCGGGATGGCCGCGATCACCGGCGCCAGGAAGAACACCACCTTGTCGGCCTTGGCCGGCATGATGTCTTCCTTGAACGCCATCTTCAGCGCGTCGGCCAGGGCCTGCAGCCAGCCGTTCGGGCCGACCCGGTTGGGGCCGGGCCGGTGCTGCATCCGGCCGACCACCTTGCGCTCCCAGGCGACCAAGAACGTCGGCATGATCAGCGCGAACAGGAACAGCGCCACGATCTTGATCAGGATGAGCCAGATCGGGTCGTCCGCGAGCAGCTCTTCGGCGCGCTGCTGGGTGACGGCGAGCAGCGGGGTCGTGATCATTTCAGTTAGCTCCCCCGGTGACGGTGACCAGGTCGCCGTGCGCGGCGCCCAGCGTGACGCCCACCCGGCAGTCCGGTGAGTTGGCCGGCAGCCAGACCACGCCGTCCGGCAGGTCGGCCAGCCGGACCGGCACGGTGATCGCGCCTCGTTCGGTGCCCACCACGGCCGGCGCGCCCTCGGTCAGGCCCAGCGCCTCGGCGGTGGCCGCGTTCACCCTGGCCTCCGGGGCCCGCGCGGTGCCGGCCAGGTGCGGCTCGTCGACCCCCAGACTGAACACGTCCAGCGCCTGGCGCCAGGTGGCCAGCACGGCCTGCCCCGCAGGCGGCTCGGCCTGGCCTCGTGAGTGCGGAGTGACGCTATAGCGGTACTCGCCACTCACGGGCTGCGCCTCCAGGCGCAGCAGCTCGGCTCGAGACGCTGCTGGTGTCTGGGTGAACAGGTCGACGTCCATCTCCACGGCCAGGGTGTCCAGCACCCGGCAGTCCGGCAGCATGCCCGGCTCGGCCAGGCTCACCCCGAACTCGCGGATGCGGCCCTCCCAGTTCAGGTAGGCGCCGTCCCGGTTCGCGTCCGGCGCGACCGGCAGCACCACGTCGGCCAGCTCGGTCACCGCCGACTCGTGCAGTTCCAGGCTGACCACGAAGCCCGCGCCGCGCAGTCCCTCGAGCGCGGCCTCCGGGTCGGGCAGGTCGTAGGGGTCCAGCCCGCCGACCACCAGGCCGGCCAGCTGACCGCTCGCGGCGGCGGCCAGGATCTCCGAGGTGCTCCGGCCCGGCTCGGCGGGCAACTCGTCCGCGCCGGCCAAGCCCCAGGCCTCGGCCACCGCCGCACGGGCGGAGGCGTCGGCGACCGGGCGGCCGCCGGGCAGCAGGTTGGGCACCGCGCCCGCGTCCAGGGCACCGCGCTCACCGGCCCGCCCGGGGACCCAGGCGATCTTGGCGCCGGTCCGCCCGGCCAGCGCGGAGACCGCACCGAACAGGCCGGGCACCTCGGCGGCCCGCTGGCCGACCAGGATCACCCCGCCGTCCTGGCCGAGCAGGTCCAGCACGGCTGAATTGTTCTCGCCCAGTCGCTCAAGCACCGACGCCTCCTCGCCCGGCACCGCCGGGATGAGGGTCGCGTTGGTCTTGCTGACGCTGGGGGTGGTCCACTGGCCGAGGTGGAAGACCCGCAGGCCGTGCTTGCGGGCGCCCTTGCGCAGCCGCAGGAACACGATCCCGGCTTCCTCCTCCGGGTCCAGCGCCACACAGAGCACGGCCGGCGCGGTCTCCAGTGCGCCGAAGGTCACCCCGCCGCGCTCCGGGCTGGTACCCACCACGTGCGCGGCCAGGAACTCCAGCTCCTCCTCGGAGTGCGCCCGCGCCCGGAAGTCCACGTCATTGGTGCGCGCCGCCACCCGGGCAAACTTCCCGTACGCGTAGGCGTCCTCATAGGTCAGCCGGCCGCCGGCCAACACCCCCACGCCCTTCGCCGCCGGAGCGTCCGCCTCGTCCTCGGCGGCCGTCTCGGGCTTCGGCAGGGTGCCTTCACGGGCGGCCAGGAGGCCTTCGGCGGCGGCGCGGAGGGCGTCGGTCCAGGAGGCTTCCTCGAGGGCGCCCTGGGCGTTGCGGACCAGGGGGCGGGTGATGCGGTTCTTGCTGGTCAGGTAGCGGAAGGCGAAACGGCCCTTGTCGCAGTTCCACTCCTCGTTGACGTCCGGGTCGTTGCCGGCCAGGCGGCGCATGACCTGGCCGCGGCGGGTGTCGTTGCGCTGCGCGCAACCGGACGAGCAGTGCTCACACACCGACGGGGTGGACACCAGGTCGAACGGGCGGGAGCGGAACCGGTAGGCGGCGCTGGTCAGCGCACCGACCGGGCAGATCTGGATCGTGTTGCCGGAGAAGTAGGACTGGAACGGCTTGTCCTCCGCCACCCCGATCTGCTGCTGCGCGCCACGCTCCAGCAGCTCGATGAACGGGTCGCCGGCGATCTGCTCGGAGAACCGGGTACACCGCTGGCACAGCACACACCGCTCGCGGTCCAGCAGCACCTGGGTGGAGATCGGCAGCGGCTTGGGGAAGGTGCGCTTGCGGTCGATGAACCGCGAGTCCTCCCGGCCGTTGGAGATCGCCTGGTTCTGCAGCGGGCATTCGCCGCCCTTGTCGCAGATCGGGCAGTCCAGCGGGTGGTTGATCAGCAGCAGCTCCATCACGCCCTGCTGCGCCTTGTCCGCCACCTTGGAGGTGTGCTGGGTGCGCACCACCATGCCGTCGGCCACGGTCATCGTGCAGGAGGCCTGCGGCTTGGGCATCGGGCGGCCGCCCAGCTCCACCTCGACCAGGCACTGGCGGCAGGCGCCGGCCGGGTCCAGCAGCGGGTGGTCGCAGAACCTGGGCACGATGATGCCGAGGCGCTCGCAGGTGCGTATGAGGATCTCGCCCTTGGGGGCGTCCACCTCGATGTCGTCGATGGTCAGCCGGACGTGACCCTCGGGTACCGGCCGGGAGCCGGTGCCGGTGACGTTCTCGGTGAGCGTCATGCCTTTGCCCCAACTAGATCGCCGAGTTGCTCCGGCCGCTGCACGGCCGGTTGCGCCTTACACAGGTCCAGGAACTCCTGGCGGAAGTACTTGATCCCGCTGGTGATCGGGCTGGTGGCGCCGTCACCCAGGGCGCAGAACGACCGGCCGAGGATGTTGTCGCAGATGTCGAGCATGGTCTCGATGTCGGCCTCGGTGCCCTCGCCGGCCACCATCCGCTGCAGGATCTGCAGCAGCCAGTAGCAGCCCTCGCGGCACGGCGTGCACTTGCCGCAGGACTCGTGCTTGTAGAACTCGGTCCACTTCATCACGGCCCAGGGCACCGAGACGGTCTCGTTGAAGATCATCACAGCGGTGGTTCCCAGCATGGACCCGGCCTGCGCCGCGCCCTCGAAGTCCAGGGGAACGTCCAGGTGCTCCGCGGTGAACAACGGGGTCGACGAGCCGCCCGGGGTCCAGAACTTGAGCGGGATGCCGTCCTTCATGCCGCCGGCCAGCTCGAGCAGCTGGCGCAGGGTGGTGCCCAGCGGCGCCTCGTACTGGCCCGGCCGCTCCACGTGCCCGGACAGCGAGTAGATCTTCGGGCCGGGGCTGCGCTCGGTGCCCATGGCCCGGAACCATTCGCTGCCGCCGAGCACGATGTCGGGAACGCTGGCGATGGTCTCCACGTTGTTCACCACGGTGGGCGCGGCGTACAGGCCGGCGGTGGCCGGGAAGGGAGGCTTCAGGCGGGGTTGACCACGGCGACCTTCCAGCGAGTCGAGCAGCGCGGTCTCCTCGCCGCAGATGTACGCGCCGGCGCCGGCGTGGATCACGATGTCCAGGTCGAAGCCGCTGCCCAGGATGTCCGTGCCCAGGTAGCCGGCCTCGTAGGCCTCGCGCACCGCGTGCTGCATCCGGCGGATGCAGTGCAGCGCCTCGCCGCGCACGTAGATGGCGCAGAAGTTGGCCCGGATCGCGTAGCTGGTGATGATGCAGCCCTCGACCAGCGAGTGCGGGTCGGCCATCATCAGCGGGATGTCCTTGCAGGTCCCCGGCTCGCCCTCGTCGGCGTTGATCACCAGGTAGTGCGGCTTGCCGTCGCCCTGCGGGATGAAGCCCCACTTCATTCCGGTGGGGAACCCGGCGCCGCCGCGCCCGCGCAGGCCGGAGTCCTTGACCAGCTGGATCAGCTGGTCGGGGTGGGCGGCCAGGGCCTTGCGCAGCGCCTGGTAACCGTCCTGGCGCTCGTAGACCTCCCTGGCCCAGGACCGGTCGGCGGTCCACCGCTTGGTGAGAACAGGCGTCAGCTGGTCAACCATCACTTCTTCTCCGGAACCGGGGGGAACTCGGGGTTGTCCGGCCTGGTCGGCTGGGTCCAGCCGTTCCGCTCGGCCAGGTGCGCGCCCATCAGCGTCTCCGCGCAGGCCGATGCGCCCTCCGCCGAGGTGGGCAGGTCGTCGAAGAACCCGGCCAGCTCGCGCTCCACGGTGCGCCAGTCGGTGAGCGGGGCGCCCCGCGTGGGGTGCGGCTTCTCGCCCCGGCGCAGCGACTCCACCAGCTCGGTCGCCGACTCGGGAGTCTGCTTGTCGAAGTACTCGTAGTTCACCTGGATGACCGGGGCCAGGTCGCAGGCGGCCAGGCACTCGGCGTGCTCCAGGGTGATCGAGCCGGTGCTGCCCGGCTCGCCGCAAGTCTGCTCGTGGCCCAGGGCCTTGCCGTCGGAGCCCAGCTTCTGGCCCAGCCGCTTGTAGATGGCGTCCCCGCCCAGCGCCGCGCACAGCGTGTTGGTGCACACGCTGACCAGGTGCTCACCCCCGGGCCGGCGCTTGTACATGGTGTAGAACGTGGCCACCGCGCTGACCTCGGCGGTGGCCAGCTCCAGCTGCTCGGCGCAGAACTGGATGCCGGCCTGGCTCACGTAGCCCTGCACCGACTGCACCAGGTGCAGCATCGGCAGCAGCGCCGAGCGCGACTCCGGGTAGCGGGCGACGATCAGCTTCGCCCGCTGGCGGGTGACCTCGTCGAACGGGTCGGCGAGCTCCTGCTCGGCCTGTGGTTGCGCGCTCTCCGGAACCGCGCGCGGTACTTCGGCACTCACCGGTCACATCCCCCCATCACCGGATCGATGCTCGCCACGGCCGCGATGACGTCGGCGATCATGCCGCCCTCGGACATCGCGGGCATGGTCTGCAGGTTGATGAAGCTGGGCTCGCGCAGGTGCACCCGCATCGGCCGGGTGCCGCCGTCGGAGACCAGGTGCGCGCCGAGCTCGCCGCGCGGCGACTCGACCGCCGTGTAGCTCTGCCCCGCCGGCACCTTGAAGCCCTCGGTGACCAGCTTGAAGTGGTGGATCAGCGACTCCATCGACTGACCCATGATCTTGCGCACGTGCTCCAGCGAGTTGCCCAGGCCGTCCGCGCCCAGGGACAGCTGCGCCGGCCAGGCGACCTTCTTGTCCTCCACCATCACCGGGCCGGGCTCCAGCTTGTCCAGGCACTGCCGGATGATCTTGAGGGACTCGTGCATCTCGGCCACCCGCAGCTTGTAGCGGGCGAAGCAGTCCGCGTCGGTCTCGACCGGCACCTCGAAGTCGAACTCGTCGTAGCAGCTGTACGGCTCGGTCTTGCGCATGTCCCAGGGCAGCCCGGCGGCGCGCAGGATGATCCCGGTCGCGCCCAGCGCCAGACACCCATCGACCGGCAGGTAGCCGACGCCGGCCAGCCGGTTGCGCCAGATGGGCTGGCCGGTGAGCAGTTTGTCGTAGGACGGCAGGTACTCGTCCATCCAGTCGACGAACTCCATGACCTTTTCCCGGTAGTCCTCCGGGAAGTCCTGGGCCATGCCGCCGGGGCGGATGTAGGCGTGGTTCATCCGCAGGCCGGTGAGGTGCTCCAGCAGGTGCAGCGCCACCTCCCGCTCGCGGAAGCCGGAGGTCATGCCGGTCAGCGCGCCCAGCTCCATGCCGCCGGTGGCCAGCGCGACCAGGTGCGAGGAGATCCGGTTGATCTCCATCAGCAGCACCCGGCCCAGCTGGGCGCGGCGGGGCGCCTCGATGCCGAGCAGCTTCTCCACGCCCAGGCAGTAGGCGGTCTCGGTGAACAGCGGGGACAGGTAGTCACACCGGGTGACGAAGGTGACGCCCTGGGTCCAGGTGCGGTACTCGCAGTTCTTCTCGATGCCGGTGTGGAGGTAGCCGATCACCGAGCGGGCCTGGGTGACCGTCTCGCCCTCCAGCTCCAGCACCAGGCGGAGCACGCCGTGGGTGGAG
Organism: Actinospineispora eucalypti; assembly: GCF_039543365.1. Classification (NCBI taxonomy): domain Bacteria; kingdom Bacillati; phylum Actinomycetota; class Actinomycetes; order Pseudonocardiales; family Pseudonocardiaceae; genus Actinospineispora; species Actinospineispora eucalypti. Next base: position 187,983 of record NZ_BAABJP010000010.1, on the reverse strand, counting down.
GGGTGCTGCGGGCCGAGGTTGATCACGATCCGCTCGTCGTGGTCGCTCTGCACGGCGTCCACGATCTGGTCCCAGTCGCCACCGGTGACCGTGTAGACCGGGCCCTCGGTGGTCTGCCGGGCTTCGGCGGCGTAGGGGTCGGCGCTCATGAGTAACTCCTCCGCTGGTCGGGCGGGGGAATCTCGGCGCCGCCCTTGTACTCCACCGCGATCCCGCCGAGCGGGTAGTCCTTGCGCTGCGGGTGGCCGTCCCAGTCGTCCGGCATGAGGATCCGGGTCAGCGCGGGGTGCCCGTCGAAGATCACCCCGAACATGTCCCAGGTCTCCCGCTCCTGCCAGTCGGCGGTCGGGTAGACCTCCACCACGCTGGGCACGTGCGGGTCCGCCACGCTCACCGCGACCTCCAGCCGGATGCGCCGGCGGAAGGTCATGGAGGTCAGGTGGTAGACCACGTGCAGGCGCTCTTCCACGTTCTCGCCGTAGTCCACCCCGGACAGGCTGGACAGCAGCTCGAACCGCAGCCCCTCGCCGTCGCGCAGCGTCCGGCACAGCTCCAGGATCCGGTCCCGGTGCACGTAAATGGTGATCTCGCCCCGGTCCACGGTGACCTGGCGGACGGCGTTGGACGGGATGTCCCGCTCGGCCAGGGTGGCGCCCAGCTCGTCGGCGAACTCGTCGAACCAGCCGCCGTACGGCCGCTCCGCCGGGGCCGGCGCGTACGCCGGCAGCCGCAGCCCGCCGAAACCGGAGGTGTCGCCACTGTCGTTCACGCCGAACATGCCGAGGCGCTCGTGCCCGGCGACCACCGGGGGCTCGCCGCTCGGCTCGTGCGCGGTGAGGCCGTTCTCGGTGGGGCGCTCGGCCGAGGACTGCTCCTCGCCCGGGCCGGGGGTGGTCTCGTCGCTCATGTTCACTTCTTCGCGTACTTGATGGAGGACGGGATCAGTTCGGTGCGGTGGCCGCTGGCCGCCAGCTCGGCGGCGCGCTTCGGGCCGAGCGGCTCGTCGGCGATCTTGGCGTGGATCTTCAGGATCGCGTCGATGAGCATCTCCGGCCGGGGCGGGCAGCCGGGCAGGTACATGTCGACCGGCACGATGTGGTCCACGCCCTGCACGATCGCGTAGTTGTTGAACATGCCGCCGGAGGAGGCGCACACGCCCATCGCCAGCACCCAGCGCGGTTCGGGCATCTGGTCGTAGATCTGCCGGAGCACCGGGGCCATCTTCTGGCTGACCCGGCCGGCCACGATCATCAGGTCGGCCTGGCGGGGGGAGGCGCGGAACACCTCCATGCCGAACCGGGCCAGGTCGTAGCGCGGCGCGCCGGTGGTCATCATCTCGATCGCGCAGCAGGCCAGCCCGAAGGTGGCCGGCCACAGCGATGACCGGCGGGTCCAGTTGACCAGCTTCTCAACGTTGGCCAACAGGACGCCGTTGGGCAGTTTCTCTTCGAGTCCCATGTCGAGCGTGAGCCCCCTTCAGTTCCAGTCCAGGCCGCCGCGCCGCCACACGTAGATGTAGGCGAAACCGACGGTGGCGATGAACAGCACGATCTCGACCAGCCCGAAAAGGCCGAGCGAGTCGGCGGTGACCGCGAACGGGTAGAGGAACACCATTTCGATGTCGAACAGGATGAACAGCATCGCGGTGAGGTAATAGGCCACCGGCATCCGGCCGCCGCCGACGACCGGCTGCGGGGAAGGCTCGATGCCGCACTCGTAGGCGTCCAGCTTGGCCTTGTTGTACCGGCGCGGGCCGACCATCGGCGCCATCGTCACGGAGAACAGCGCGAACGCTCCGGCCAGCGCGAACAACAACACCAGCGGGAGGTAGGGCTGGAGCATTTTCTCCTCCGGTAGGCGGTCTGTTATCCAGGGTCAGCACTCGTTGCTGACCCTAATCAGCCGTTCGGCCCAGTCCCCAGGTGAGGCGACCCTTACTCGCTTACCTGAGTCCCGGGGTGATTTTCGTCATTGCATTGATCAGTCGATCCGTGGCGTCGCCGCCCTTGGGGTCGTACAGGTTGGCCAGCAGCTTGAGTAGGAACGCCATCAGCGTGCGGCGGGGCAGCCCGTGCCTGGTGGCCAGGCGCATGACGGTCGGGTTCCCGATGGCCTTGGAGAACAGGTTGCCCATCCGGTAGTAGCTGCCCAGCGCCTGGCGCATGGCCAGCGGGTAGCCGCGCAGCGCGGCCTCGGCCGAGCTGCCCGAGCGGGCCAGCGCCTGGATCGCGGAGGCCGAGGCGATGGACGCGGACTGCATGGCGTACGCGATGCCCTCCCCGTTGAACGGGTTCACCATGCCGCCGGAGTCACCCACCAGCAGCAGGCCCGGCCGGTAGTGCGGGGTGCGGTTGAAGCCCATGGGCAGCGCCGCGCCGCCCACCGTGCCGACGGCGTTCTCGTCCCGGTAGCCCCATTCCTCCGGGGTGCCGTCCAGCCAGGACTTCAGCAGCGCGCGGTAGTCGGTGGAGCCGAACGCGCGGCTGGTGGACAGGATGCCCAGGCCCACGTTGCTGGTGCCGTCGCCCATGCCGAAGATCCAGCCGTAGCCGGGCAGCAGCTTCGGGTCGCGCGGGTCGGACCGGTCCCACAGCTCCAGGTGCGACTCGAGGTAGTCGTCGTGGGTGCGCGGGCTGGTGTAGTAGCGGCGCACCGCGACGCCCATCGGCCGGTCGTCCCGGCTGTCCAGGCCCAGGCTGCGCGCGACCTTGGCGGTGACGCCATCGCAGGCCAGCGTGAGCGGCGCGGTGAAGGTGCGCTCCTGCTTGTCCTTGCCCTTCCCCACGGTGGCGGTGACGCCGGTGACCCTTCCGGTCCTCGCGTCGGTGATCGCCCCGGTGACGCTGTGTTCCTCGTAGAGCCGGGCGCCGGCCTTCTCGGCGTTGCGCACCAGCAGCTCGTCGAAGTCCTGCCGGGGGCGGACCGCCCCGTAGTTGGGGAAGGTGGCCAGGTCCGGCCAGTCCAGCTCCAGGCTGACCCCGCCGCCGAGCACCCGCAGGCCCCTGTTGTGCAGCCAGCCGTTCTGCTCCGAGCAGTCGATGCCCAGGTCGATGATCTGCTTCATGCCGCGCGGGGTGAACCCGTCGCCGCACACCTTGGGCCGGGGGAAACTGGACTTCTCCAGCAGCAGCACGTCCAGTCCGGCCCGGGCCAGATAGGTCGCCGCGGTGGAACCGGCCGGGCCTGCGCCGACGACGATCACATCCGCTGAGTGGTCGCTCGACGTGGCTCGGGATGCGGGCGACTGCGCCATGCGGGCTCTCCGGTGCGTGTGGTGGTACGCGTACTCAGTTGCTTGTGAACGGATTCACGAAGTCCGCTCGCGAGTGTAAGCCGCACCCCCCGGGTTCGCCCAACAGGCTCGGCGGAATCGGTTTCCGGGGCGGGTGTCGCGGGTCTGCGCCGCCGCGGTTGGGTGCCGCCGAGGGTGATCGCCGGTTCTGGCGGTTCAGCGTCGATTTTCGAGGCTAAACCACCAGCAACCGCGATCACCCCTTCACACCCCCCGATTTCATGGTCATCAGGACATGGCGGCTGCTTCGGGTCGCTCCGGGCGGCCCTGGTGTCCTGATGACCATGGAAACCGCCGGCACCGCCGCTCGACCGGAACGCAACAGGCCGAACCGGAGCCGCGGCAGACCACCCACACCGCGCCGTCCAAACCGCCTTTGACCCGGCCCGACGCCGAACCCACGACGCGGCACCCAGCCCCCGGCGGTGGGAGCCGCGACGACGGGCTATTTGGCCGGGCGGACGGCGATGACGGTGTACGCGGTGGCCGGGGTGGTAGGGGCGTCGAAGCGGGCCTGGGGGAGGTAGATGCGGTCGCCGACGGCGGCCAGAGTGGTCGGCTTGTCGAAGCGGGGGTCGGTGATTCGCCTGGTCAGGCGGCCCTTGCCGGCGGTGGCGTCCAGTTGGATGGCGGCCACCGCGTTGCCGTCGTTCAGTGCGACGTAGAGGGTCTGCCCTTCCAGCAGCAGGCCGTCGCCGTCCGGCAGGGTCGCGCCGCCGAGGTCCACGCCGGTGGCCCGGCCGGTGTCCGGGTCCACCCGCAGCAACCGGCCGGTGTTCGACTGCATGACCAACAGCCCCTTGCCGTCCGGGGTGGGGGCGATGCCGTTCGCGTTGGTCCCGGGGCGGGGGTGGAAGTCGCCGGTCAGCGGCACGGCGCGGACGTCCCGCTGGGTGGGCAGGGCGCCATCCGGAGGCAGCCCGACCCGGTACAGCACGTTGCCGTGCGACTCGGTCAGCCACCAGGCGTCCTCGGTCAGCAGCACGTCGTTGACCATCGTGTCCTTGTTCGGCTGCTTGACCAGCGGGAGGCTCACCAGGAGCCGGCCGGTACCGAGGTCGTACACCCGGGCGTCCCCGGTGTCGGCGCCGGCGGCGTAGAGCCGGTCCCGGTTCAGCTTCAGGCCCTGCACACCCCGCCCGGTCGGCGGGCTGAGCACCATGCCCCGGCCGGTGGCCAGGTCGACCCGGTAGATCGCGCCGTTCGCCCGGTCGCCGAGGTAGCCGGTCGGCCCGGGACCGATGGCCAGGCCCTCCGGGGCGAACCCGTTGGGCAGCTTGACCAGGTCGGGGGCGTTGGCCGGCAGGTCGGCCAGGCGGGTGGGCGGGGAGGCCGGCGGCGCGGGCAGCGGCTCGGCCGGCATCTCGGACGGCTCGGGCACGATCGTGCACCCCGTCACGGTGAGCACCAGCCCGACCAACAGCGTGACCAACACCGCGCGCCTGTCCACGGATGGTGACCCTAACGGGTGTCAGACGGCCAGCGTCTCGCGGTAGGTTTCCAGGCGTTCTACCAGGTCATCGGGGTGCGCCAGGGCCGGCAGGTGGCCGCCGTCCATCTCGTCCGGAGTGATCCCCAGCCGCTCGCGGACCACCCGCCGCTGGAACTCGGCCGGGAACAGCCGGTCGTGCCGGCAGAGCAGGAACCGGGTGGGCACCTCCGGCCACTTCTCCAGCGGCCAGGGCGTGCCGAACGGCGCGTCCGACTGGTCCCGCTCGCCCCGCTCGACGGCCCGCGCGCGGACCTCGTCCGGCACGTCGTGGAAGAACACGTCCAGGTCGAACTCGCCGTTCTCGCCGCCGGGGTACCGGTAGCCGCCCTCCTCGGCGGCGGCCGCGGCGGCTTCCGGCTGGCCGGTGTCGGCCCACCAGGCTCCGCCGGTCTCCCCGGGCGCGGGCACCATCGCGGCCAGCATGACCAGCAGGTCCACCCTGGTCCGGGTGGCCACCAGCGGGCCGGTGAACCCGCCCATGGACTGCGCGACCACGATCAGCTCGTCGCCCTCTTCATGCCCGCTCGATTCGAGGGCGGCCAGGGCGGTTTCGGTGTACTCGGCCAGGCCGGCGCCCGGGTCGTCGGCCGGCAGGTCCACCGGGATGGCTCGATGTCCGCGCTCGGCCAGCAGCGGGGCGACCCGGTGCCAGTACCAGGCCTCGCCGCCCGCGCCGGGGATGAGCAGGTAGCTCGTGGTCACGGCTTGACCGCGCGGTGCAGCGCGACGACGCCGCCGGTCAGGTTCCGCCACGCCACTTCGCCCCAGCCAGCCTCGGCGATCTTGGCGGCCAGCCCCGGCTGGTCCGGCCAGGCGCGGATGGACTCGGCCAGGTACACGTACGCCTCCGGGTTGCTGCTCACCCGGGTGGCGATCGCCGGCAGCGCGCGCATCAGATAGTTGTGGTAGACCGCCGCGAACGGGGCGAACGTCGGCGTGGAGAACTCGCACACCACCAGCCGCCCGCCGGGCCGGGTGACCCGGGCCATCTCGGCCAGCCCGGCCACCGGGTCGACCAGGTTGCGCAGGCCGAACGAGATGGTCACCGCGTCGAAGCTGGCGTCGGCGAACGGCAGGTGCAGCGCGTCGGCGGCGGCCATCGGCACGTCCCGGCCGGCGTGGCGGCCGGACCGGAGCATGCCCAGGGAGAAGTCGGCGGCCAGGCACCAGGCGCCGTCCCGGGCCAGCTCCACGGTGGACACGCCGGTCCCGGCGGCCAGGTCGAGGATTTTTTCCCCGGCGCGGGGCGCCAGCGCCCGCCGGGTGGCCATCCGCCACAGCTTGTCCTGGCCGCCGGAGAGCAGCGTGTTGGTCAGGTCGTAGCGGCGGGCGACCGCGTCGAACATGCGCGCGACGTCGCGCGGGTCCTTGTCCAGGCTGGCTCGCGACACGTCCGGAAGGCTACGCGGTCGTGTTTCGGCACGGACAGTGTGTAGCCTGTGTGTATGACGATGGAGCGGCTGCAGATCCTGCTCCGCCCGGAGCAGGCGGCACGGTTGCGCGATGCCGCTCGCGCCAAAGGCGTTCCGGTCACCGAGCTAGTGCGCGACGCGATAGACCAAGCCATCCCCTATCCACGCGCGCCAGAGCGCCTCGCCGCGCTCGAGGAGTTCAAAGCATTGCCGAAGGTGAGCCCCGCACCGACCCCGGAGGAACTCGAGGCGATACTCGACGAGCGGACCGACAAGTTTCTCCCGCCTCCGTCGGGCTGAAGCGGATGCTGTCGTTCATCGACACCGCCGTTATCGCCTACTCGCGGTACCAGGCGCCACAGCAGCCCGCCTGCGAACAGATCATGACCTGGGTGGCACAGGGCCGGCTGCCGGCGGCGACGTCGGTCCTCGTACTGGAGGAGACCTGGCACCTGGAGCATCGCGGGCGCCCACCGCTGCCTGCTGGCACCGCGATGCGGGCGGCAGAGCTGTTTCCGCTGGTGATCGACCTCCGGCGCGATCATCTTCGGGCGGCAATGGCGATGGAACCATCCGGTCTGGGCCCGGCGGACCGTCTGCATGTGGCGGTAGCGACCGAGGTCGGCTGTGAAGCGATCATCACTACGGACCGGGCCTTTGACGAGTGTGACCGACTACGCCGAATCGACCCGCTCGACGAGGACTTGGTGCGTGCCCTGCTCAAACACTGAGCGCTCCGCTACCGGGCGAGCGCGGTGAGCATGCCGCGCACGGCCGACGGCCAGGTGAACTCCTCGGCGCGGGCTCGCGCCCGGGCCCGGCGCAGGGCCTCCTCGTCGGCGAGCAGCTCGCGCACCGCGCCGGCGAAGGCGGTCGGGTCGTCCGCCACGGCGGCGCCACAACCCGGGCGGACGATCTCCACCAGCGCGGACGAGCGCGACACCACCACCGGCGTGCCGCTGGCCAACGCCTCCAAGGCGGCCAGCCCGAAGGTCTCGTGCGGGCCGGGGGCCAGCGCCACGTCGGCGGTGGCGAGCAGCGTGGCCACGGCGGACCGTTCGGCCACGAAGCCCAGGAAGGTCACCGGCAGCGACCGCGCGCGCCGTTCCAGGGCCGCCCGGCGCGGCCCGTCGCCGGCCACCACCAGGCGGATCCGCTGGCCGGCCTCGTGCAACGCGGCGACCGTGTCCACGCTGCGCTCCACGTGCTTCTCCACGGACAGCCGCCCGCAGTGCACCAGCAGGTGCTCGGCCCCGCCGACCAGCTGGCCGCGTAGCGCCACGTCCCGGCGCGACGGGGTGAACGCGGCCAGGTCCACGCCCAGCGGCACGCGGAACACGTTGTCCGCGCCGATCCGGTCGAACTCCGCGCGGGCGAACCCGGTGGTGCACACCACGGTGTCGTAGCTGGCCGCCATCCGCCGGTTGGCCCAGTCCGCCCAGCGTCGCGCCGCCGGCCCGGGCAGCAGGAACTGCTCGAGCAGCCGGTCCAGCCGCTCGTGCGAGATGACCACGCTGGGGATGTCCCGCCTGGCCGCCCAGGCACCCAGTCCGCGCAGGGTGAGCCGGTCGGACACCTCGATCGCGTCCGGCCGCAGCGCCTCCAGCAGCCGGCACACCCGCCAGGGGTCGACCGCGCGGTAACCCCCGGTGCCGGGCAGCTTCGGCGCGGGAAGGGTGACGCGGCGGATCCCGGTGGCCAGCCGCTCGTCGGTGTGCCGTCCACCCGGTACCACCAGCGTCACCCGGTGACCCCGGTCCACGTAGCCGGCGCCCAGGTGGTGCAGCGCGGTGCGCAGCCCACCGGAGCGCGGCCCGTAGAAGTTGGCCAGTTGGACGATGTGCATGCCTTGACGCGTCAGGCCGCTTGGCGATGCCCGGGTTGCGCGTCCACCACGTCGGCATAGTGGCACATCAGCTCGTCGCACACGGTCGTCCAGTCCCGGCGCAGCACCGAGCGGCGGGCGGCCAGCCCGGCCTTCCTCCGCGTCTCGGGGTCGGCCAGTGCGCGTACCGCCTCGCGCAGCGCGCGCGCCGCTTCGGGGTCGTGCGGGTGTGAGCCGGTGGGTACCAGGTAACCGGTGCGCCCGGGGATCACCAGGTCACGCGGTCCGCCGGCGTCCGGCGCGATCACCGGCACGCCGCTGGCCAGCGCTTCCTGCACGGCCTGGCAGAACGTCTCGGACGGGCCGGTGTGCACGAACACGTCCAGCGAGGCGTAGATCTCGGCCAGCTCGGTGCCGTCCCGGAAACCCAGGAACTCGGCGTCCGGGAGCATCTCGCGCAGCTTGGGCGCGCTCGGGCCGTCGCCCACCACGACCAGCTTCACCCCGGGCACGTCGCGCAGCGCGGCCAGCCGTTCGACCTGCTTCTCCGGGGCCAGCCGGCCGACGTAGCCGACCAGCATGTCGCCGTTGGCGGCGCGCTTGCGCCAGCGCGGGTTGCGCCGGGACGGGCGGAAACGGGAGATGTCCACGCCCCGGGCCCACGCGTGGACCCTGGGCACGCCCCGCGAGCGCAGCGCCTCGGCCGCCCAGGTCGACGGGGCCAGGGTGCGGTCGGCGAGGGAGTGCAGCCGGCAGGTCCAGCGCCACGCCGCGCGCGCGGTGAGCGCCAGGCCGTAGGAGGTGGCGAAGCCGGCGATGTCGGTCTGGTAGACGGCCACGGTGGGGATGTGCAGCCGGCGCGCGGCGGCCAGTCCCCTGGCCCCGACCACGAACGGCGAGGCGAGGTGCACCACGTCCGGGGCGAACTCGCGCAGCGCGGTGAGCACCCGGCGGGTGGGCAGGCCCACCGGCATCGAGTTCACCACGGGAAGCTCCATCGCCGGCACCCGCACCACCGGGGTGCCCAGGTACTCCTCGCGCTCGGTACCCGGCGCGATGATCAGCGCCCGGTGCCCGGCCCGGCGCAGGTGCTCGACCACCCGGAGCACCGAGTTGGTCACGCCGTTGACCGTGGGCAGGAAACACTCCGTCACAATCGCCACTCGCACGTTTACGAACCATGCCCTGGTGATCGGCCGGCGAGCCGACAGGGGCGTGGCCAGCGGCCGAACACCGCGACAACATCCCGACTCGCCGTACCCGGATCCCCAACTCGCCGTACCCGGATCCCCGACTCGCCGTACCCGGATCCCCGACTCGCCGGGCCTGGATCGCCGACTCACCGTGCACGAAAGCCCGACTCGCCGGGTCTGGGTTGCCGACTCACCGAGCGTGAATTCTTTCGCGCGCGGGCGACGCGTCACCCGCCGGACGCGCCCGGGTCACCGGGCAGGGACACGCTAGGGCGGTATGACGGTGTTGCACCCTCCACCCGCCGATCCGGTCGACCCGGGGCTGCTGTCCCGCGCGTTGGAGGTCGGCGGGCGGTTGGCCAACGATGCCGCCGAGGTGCTCGCCGCGACCACGGACCGTGCCGGCCGGACGGGCAGCCGCACGGAACGTCACCTGTTCGACTGGGTCACCCACACCGACCACACGCTGGAGCGACACACCCGCCGCGTGCTCGCCGCCGAGTTCCCGGACATCCCGGTCCTCGGCCCCGTGATCGGCACCGACTACCCCGGCGACGAGAGCGCCACCTCCCGCTACCGCTGGCTGGTCGCGCCGGTGGACGGCGCGCTCAACTACCTGGCCGGGCTGCCCTGGTACGCGTACAGCCTGGCCCTGCTGGACGCGACCGGGCCCGTGGTCGGAGTGATCTCCGACCCGACCCGCGCGGAGATCTACGCGGCCGCCCGGGGCCGGGGCACCCGGGTGAACGGCGTGCCGGTGCGGGTGGCCCGGCAACCCGGCCGGCCCGACCCCGGGTCGGGCTACCCGGTCTGTGTGGACCCCGGCACGCTGGCCAGCGCGTGCGCCGCCCGCCGCGAGGTGCGGGTGCTCGGTTCGGCGGCGCTGGCCATCACCCAGGTCGCGCTGGGCAACGCGGCGGCGGCGGTGCTGGAGGAGTACCGGGCCTGGGACGTGGCCGCCGGGCTGGCCCTGGCTCTGGAGGCCGGCGCGGTGGTGCTGGACCGGCACGGCCGCCCGAACCCGTTCGCCACCGACGGCCTGCTGGTGGCCGTCCCCTCCGCCGTCACCGAGGTACTCGGCTGGTGGCGGCCCGGCTGACCGGTGTTACTTCTGCTGGTCCGCCTCGGCGCGCATCTGGTCGCGCTTCTGCGCCGCTTCTTCCTCGACCAGCTGCTCGGCCTTCTCCTTGGCCATCCGCTCGGCCGTCTCGCGCACCTCTTCCAGCCGGCGCAGCTGGCGTCCGCGCAGGTGGAACGCGATGGGCAGGGTGACCGCGCAGAAGATGGCGATCATCAGCCCGATCGGCCAGTAGCCGATGGACACGTCCCGGCCGAGCACCCGGACCCGGTCGGGGTGCGTGCTGTCGTACTCCACCTTGACCAGTTGGCCGGGCTCCAGCCCGCGCGGGTAGAACACGCCCCGCTCGGGGATCACCGTCTGGCCGTCGTCGGTGGTGAACCTGATCAACGTGCGGCTCATGTCCGACCCGGGCAGCACCTCGGCGGTGGCCACGGCGGAGTTGGCCGCGATCAGTGCGTCGTCCTTGGCCGCGCCGACCAGCACCAACGCCCCGACCAGGGTGACCAGGCCGGCGGTGCTGAGGATGATCGCCGGGAGCCGCCGGACCACCGGCATGACCACCGGCAGCAGCAGCCCGCGCGCCTCGTCGAGCAGGCGGCCCCCGGCACCCTGGTTGGCCGGTGCCGCGGCGGGAACGGCGGCGGGCGCGGTTCCCGGAGCACTGCCTGATGGTGTGGTGGACGGGCTGCTCACCGGGTGAATTCTACGGATCCGGATCCGGACGTCACGCGAGGGTGGCATTGACGGCGGCGCGCAGCGCCGCATGGCCGGAACGCAGGTCCGCCCGCTCGGCGGGGACCTCGATCAGGCGCGGCCCGGACGCCGGAGCGCACGCCTCGACCAGCTGGGCCAGGTCCGGCGCTATTCGATGGTGCGTCACCCCGAACGCGGTGCACAGCGCGTCCAGGCGCACCCGGTGCGGCGTGCCGAACACCCGCTCGAAGCCGGACGCGTACTCCGGCGCGCCCTGTTCCAGCAGGGAGAAGATGCCGCCGCCGCCGTCGTTGAGCACCACCAGGGTCAGGTCCGGGCGCGGTTCGTCGGGGCCGAGCACCAGCGCGGTCAGGTCGTGCAGCGCGGTCAGGTCGCCGAGCAGGGCGTACCCAGGCCCGCCGTGTCCGAGCGCCGCACCCATTGACGTGGACAGGGTGCCGTCGATGCCGGCCACCCCCCGGTTGGCTCGCACGGTCAGCCCGGCGCGCGGCACCGCGGCCAGCGAGACGTCCCGCACCGGGTTGGACGAGCCGAGCTGCAGCAGCGCCCCGGCCGGCAGCGCGCCGACCAGCGCGGCGGCCAGTCGCAAGCCGGTCGGCGCGGCCGGCTCGGCGAGCGCCTTGTCCAGCGCGATCGAGGCACTGTGGTCCGCCCGCCACCAACCGGCGCTCCACTCGGGCGGCGGGCGCAACGGCGGCGGTATCCCGACCGCACGAACCGAGTCGGGCAGCTCCCCGGCGACCGGGCCGGTCACGCCGGCCGTCCCGGCCACCGCGTACACCGCCACCTCCGGGTCGGCGAGCAGGCGGCTCACCGAGCGGTGCAGCGTGGGCCGGCCGTGCAGCAGAACCTGGCGGGGCCGCATCCCGTCCGGCAGCGGGCCGCCGAGCAACCACGCCCCGGTGCGCATCGCGGCCGGCCACAGCGGCGAGTTCGGCTCGGCCACCACCGGGGGCGGCGGGCCGTCCGCCGTCTCCACCCCGGGCACCGGGCCACACGGCACCGAGCCGCCCACCACGAGGGTCGGCGCGGCCGGGTCCATCGCCAACGGGTCGGCGTCCACGCCGGCGAACGCCGACTCGGTGTGCATGCCGGCAAACGCCGACTCGGTGTGCTCAGAACGCCGACTCGGTGTGCTGGGAACGCCAACTCGCGGGGTTTGGGGCACCAGGGGTTCGGCGAAGGGGAGGTTCAGGTGAACCGGGCCGATCCGGCCGTCGCCCGCCCGGCCTTCCGCGACCGCTACCGCGCGGGAGGTCCACGCGCGCCAGGCGGGCGGGCCTTCGGCCGCGTCCAGGGTGTGGGCGAGCCGGGGGGCCGGGCCGTACAACCCGGTCTGCACGATGGTCTGGTTGGCGCCGGTACCGAGCATCTCCGGCGGCCGGTCGGCGGTCAGCGCGAGCAGCGGGACCCCGGCATAGCTGGCCTCCAGCACCGCCGGGTGCAGGTTCGCCGCCGCCGTGCCGGAGGTGCAGGCCACCGGCACCGCGCGCCCGGAACCCAGCGCGAGGCCCAGCGCGAGGAACCCGGCGCCCCGCTCGTCGATCCGCACGTGCAGGCGCAGCCGGCCGGCCCGGTCGGCCCGGTGCAGGGCGAAGGACAGCGGCGCGTTGCGCGAGCCCGGGCAGAGCACGGCGTCCGTGACGCCGCACCCCACCAGCTCGTCGACCAGCGCCTCCGCCAGCGCCTGGGAGTCGTTCACGACGCTCTACGGTGCCACCGGCACGGCGAGCTCGTCGACCACGGTGACCGTGGGCAGTCCGACCAGCGTCGCGCCGGAGATCACCAGTTTGCTGCGCCGGACCCCCGAACCGATCACCACGCGGGGCGCCGCCGCCACGGCGGCGTCCAGGTAGACCGGCCACTCGGCGGGCAGCCCGAGCGGGGTGATGCCGCCGTACTCCATGCCGGTCCCGCCGGTGGCCGCGTCCCGGCTGGCGAATGAGGCCTTGCGCACGTCCAGCAGCCGCCGGACCGCGCCGTTCACGTCCGCCCGGGTGGTGGCCAGCACCAGCGCGGCGGCCATGCGGCTCTCGCCGGCCCGCTTGCCGGCGATCAGCACGCAGTTCGCCGACTCGTCCAGCGGCACCTGGTAGCGCTCGCAGAACGCGGCCGTGTCGGCCAGCTCGGGGTCGATCTCGGCCACCTGGATCCCGGCAGCCGCCGGACCGAGCCCGGCGATGACGTCGGCCACCGGCGGGGCCAGCAGGTCCGGTCGGTCCAGCGCGGGTACCAGGGTCAGTGCGTAGCTCACGGTGTCACATGATTCCCCAGACCGGTTTCAGCGGCCGAAGGTGTCCGGGTGCGGACCGGTGCGGTAGTCCTCGTTCAGCGCCTCGATCTCGGCCAGGTCGTCGTCGGCCAGCTCGAAGCCGAAGACGTCGAAGTTCTCCCGCATCCGGGTCGGGTTGGCCGACTTGGGGATGACCACGTTGCCGATCTGCAGGTGCCAGCGCAGCACGATCTGCGCCGGGGTGCGGTCGTACTTCTGGGCCAACGCCTCCACGGTCGGGTGATCCAGCACCTCGCCCTTGGCGATCGGGCTCCACGCCTCGGTGGCGATGCCGTGCGCGGAGTGGTATTTGCGCAGCTCGTCCTGGGTGAGCCGGGGGTGCAGCTCGATCTGGTTCACGCTCGGCACGGTGTCCGTCCCGGCGGCCAGCCGGTCCAGGTGCGCGGGCTGGAAGTTGGACACCCCGATGGCCCGGGTCTTGCCGTCCGCCAGCAGCTTCTCGAAGCCCTTCCAGGTGTCCACGTAGCGGTCCTGGTGCGGCAGCGGCCAGTGGATCAGGAACAGGTCCACGTGGTCCAGTCGCAGCTTGGTCAGGCTGTCCTCCAGTGCGGCGATGGCCTCGTCGTAGCCGTGCGCGCCGTTGTTCAGCTTGGTGGTGACGAACACCTCGTCGCGGGCCAGGCCGGAGTCGGCGATGGCCCGTCCGACGCCCTCCTCGTTGCGGTACATCTGGGCGGTGTCGATGTGCCGGTAACCAGCGGCGAAGGCCTCCCCGACGATCCGCGCCGTCTCGTCCGGCGGGACCTGGAACACACCGAAGCCGAGCTGAGGGATCTCCACACCATTGTTCAGCCGAAAACCGGGTACCTGTGTCATGTCGACCAGCCTACCCGGCCACACGCCTGTTACCCGCGCAAGCAATCTTTTCCCCCAATCCGGGGTGGTCGACTAGCTTGGGCGCGGTGAGTGCCACTCTGCAGGCAGTGGAGCTGGCCGCCGGGCACGGCGACCGCACCCTGTTCAGCGATCTCAACCTGATCGTCGCCCCGGGCGACGTCGTGGGCCTGGTCGGCGCCAACGGCGCCGGGAAGTCGACGTTGTTGCGCCTGCTCGCCGGCGCCGACCGGCCGGAGCACGGCCGGGTCACCCTGGCCCCGCCGGAGGCCACCGTCGGCCTGCTGCACCAGGAGCCCGAGCGCATCCCGGGCGAGACCGTGCGCGCCTACCTGGCCCGCCGCACCGGGGTGACCGAGTCCGCCGCCGTGTTGGAGGCGACCACGGCCGCGCTCACCGAGGGCAGCCCGGGCGCCGACGAGGCCTACGCCACCGCGCTGGAGCGCTGGCTGGCCCTCGGCGGGGCGGACCTGGACGACCGGGTGGACGGGGTGCTCGCCGAGGTCGGCCTTTCCGCCGGCGCGGACGCCGCGATGACCGACCTCTCCGGTGGCCAGGCGGCCCGCGCCGGGCTGGCCGCACTGCTCGCGTCCCGTTACGACGTGCTACTGCTGGACGAGCCGACCAACGACCTGGACCTGGCCGGGCTGGCCCTGCTGGAGGGCTTCGTCACCGGGCTGCGCGCGCCGACCGTGCTGGTCAGCCACGACCGGGAGTTCCTCGCGCGCACCGTCAACCGGGTGGTGGAGCTGGACCTGGCGCAGCAGCGGGTGGGCGTCTACCAGGGCGGATACCAGGCCTACCTGGACGAGCGGGAGGTCGCGCGGCGGCACGCCCGGGAGGCGTACGAGGAGTACTCGGACACCCTGCACTCGCTGAAGGCGCGCTCCCGGATGCAGCGCAACTGGGCCAGCGTGGGCGTCCGCAATGCCCGCCGCAAGATCGCCGACGGCTCCGAACGGGACAAGTTCATCCGTCACCACGCGGGCGCCACCGCGGAGAAGCAGGCGGCCAAGGCCCGGCAGACCGACCGCATGATCGAACGCCTGGAAGAGGTCGAGGAACCGCGCAAGGAATGGCAGCTGCGGATGAGCATCGCGGTGGCCCCCCGGGCCGGGGCGGTGGTGGCCGGGCTGCGCGGCGCGGTGGTGCGGCGGGGTGAGTTCCAGCTCGGGCCGGTCGACGCGCAGGTGGACTGGGCCGACCGGATCGCCATCACCGGGGCCAACGGCTCCGGCAAGTCCACCCTGCTCGGCGCGCTGCTCGGCCGGCTGCCGCTGACCTCGGGGACCGCGACGCTGGGTCCGTCGGTGCGGGTCGGCGAGGTGGACCAGGCCCGGGGCCTGTTCCTCGGCGGCGAGCCGCTCACCGACGCGTTCCGCGCCCAGGTGCCGGACTGGCCGGAGTCGGACGTGCGCACCCTGCTGGCCAAGTTCGGCCTCACCGCCGCGCACGCCCCGCGCCCCGCCGACTCCCTCTCCCCCGGCGAGCGCACCCGCGCCGCGCTGGCCCTGCTCCAGGCCCGCGAGGTGAACCTCCTGGTCCTGGACGAGCCCACCAACCACCTGGACCTCCCCGCCATCGAGCAGCTGGAGTCCGCCCTGGACTCCTACCCCGGCACGGTGCTCCTGGTCACCCACGACCGCCGCATGCTCGACACCGTCCGCACCACCCGCCACTGGCACCTAACCGCCGGCCACCTGACCGAGTCCTGACCGCTCAGCGCAACCCGAGGGCGTCGGCGGCCAGCTGGGCTAGGTGGACGGGCTCCCGGGTTCCCGCTTGGCGGAGTTGGGTGCGGCAGGAGAAGCCGTCGGCCAGGACGGCGACGTCCGGGTCGGCGGCGCGGACGGCGGGGAGGAGCACCCGTTCGGCGCAGGCCATGGACACCTCGTAGTGCCCCTTCTCGAAGCCGAAGTTGCCGGCCAGGCCGCAGCAGCCGGAGTCGAGCACCTCGGCGTCCACCCGCAGTGCGCCCAGGACCGTCCGGTCGGCCTCGTTGCCCAGGTCGGCGTGCTGGTGGCAGTGGGTCTGCACCAGCGCCCGGCGGCCGGTGGCGGGCGGGCCGGCCCGGTCGGCCAGCTCGGTGAGCTCGGCGGCGTGCGGCGCGAGCACCTCGGCGAAGGTGCGCACGGCGCCGGCCAGGGCCTTCGCGTCGGGCTCGTCCGGCAGCAGTTCGGGCAGGTCGGCGCGCAGCGCGGCGGCACAGCTGGGCTCCAGGGCGACCACCGGCACCGATTCCCGCAGCCACGGCCGCAGGGTGTCCAGCGTGCGGCGCAGCACCCGCCGGGCGGCGCCCAGCTGCCCGGTGGAGAACCAGGTCAGCCCGCAGCACACCTCGCCCGCCGGCAGCTCCACCCGGTACCCCAGCGCGGTCAGCACGGCCACCGCGTCGCCGGCGATCACCGGGTCGAAGTGCCCGGTGAACGTGTCCAGCCAGAGCACCACCCGACCCCGGGTACCGGTCTCGCCGAAGGAACGCCGGGATGCCCGCAGGGGCCGCTCGGCCAGGGGCGGGATGGCGCGTTCGGGGGCTATGCCGCCCAGGCGCTTGGCTACCGCGGCGAGGCGGGGGCGGCGGGCCGCCGCGTTCAGGGCGCGCGGCAACCCGGGTACCCGGGCCACCAGGCGGAGCCAGCGGGGCAGCGCGCCCATGGAGTAGTGGGTCAGGGGGCGGGGGCGGTTCTTGTAGCGCTGGGCCAGGAACTCGGTCTTGTAGGCGGCCATGTCCACGCCGACCGGGCAGTCCCGCTTGCAGCCCTTGCAGGACAGGCACAGGTCGAGCGCCTCGGCCACCTCGGGGGACTTCCAGCCGTCGGTGATCACCTCGCCGTTGGCCATCTCGAACAGCAGCCGGGCCCGGCCCCGGGTGGAGTGCATCTCCTCCCCGGTCGCCCGGTAGCTGGGGCACATCACGCCGCCGGAACCGGTCACGCAGCGGCCCACCCCGAGGCAGCGCCGGGCGGCCCGGCCGAAGTCCCCCCGGTCGTGCGCGAAGGCCAGCTCCGGCTTGCCGGAAAGCCGGGGCATGCCGACGAAGATGCGCAGGTCCTCGTCCATCCGCTTGGGCCGAACCAGGCAGCCCGGGTTCATCGCGTCGTCCGGGTCCCAGATCGCCTTGAACTCCTCGAACCCGGAGATGATCTCCTTCGGGTACATCCGGGGCAGCAGCTCGGCCCGGGCCTGCCCGTCGCCGTGCTCGCCGGACAGCGACCCGCCGTATTTGACGACCGCGTCCGCCGCGTCTTCCATGAAGGAACGGAAGTTGGCGATGCCTTCCCGCGTCAACAGGTCGAAGTCGATCCGCACGTGCAGGCAGCCGTCCCCGAAGTGCCCGTAGTACACGCCCCGCCGGCCGTGCCGGGCCAGCACCTGGTCGAACTCCCGCAGGTAGGCGCCGAACCGCTCCGGCGGCACGGCCGCGTCCTCCCAGCCGGGCCACGCCTCGCCGCCGTCCGGGGACCGGGTCAGGATGCCGGCGCCGTCCTCCCGCACCCGCCACAGCGCGCGCATCCGGACCGGGTCGGAAACCACCACGCTGCCGGTCTGCCCGTACGGCTTCATCGCCTTCACCACGGCGTGCGCGGCCGCTTCCGCCTCCTCGCGGGTGGCGCCGCCGGTCTCCACGTACAGCCAGCCGCCGCCCTCGGGCAGCGCACGGCTGGTCGTCTCGTTGGGGTTGTGCGCCCGCAGCGCGGCGATCAGGCCGGCGTCCATGCCCTCGATGGTCAGCGGGTTGTGCTCGCGCACCACCATCACGTTGTCGGCGGCGGTGTAAGCGTCCGGGAAGCCGAGCACGGCCAGCGCGCGAGCGGGCGGCGACTCGACCAGGCGCATGGTGGCGCCGAGCACCGTGACGCAGGTGCCCTCGGTGCCGACCAGCGCCTTGGCCAGGTCGAACCCGTTCTCCGGGAGCAGCTGGTCCAGGTTGTAACCGGACACCCGGCGGGTCAGCTCGGGGAACGCGGCACGCACGTCGTCGCCCAGCCGTTCACCCAACTGACGCAATGCATCGGGGATGCTCTCGGCGTCGCTATGGCTCTGCGTGGAAATATGCAACGGGTCGGCGCCGCGGGGCAGGGTGCCGCCGGGGCCGAGAAGCAGGCGCTCCCCCCGGTAGGTGAGCACGTCCAGCGCGTGCACGTTGTCCACCGTCTTGCCCCAGGCCACCGAGTGCGAGCCGCAGGCGTTGTTGCCGATCATCCCGCCGAGGGTGCAGCGGTTGTGCGTGGACGGGTCCGGCCCGAAGGTCAGCCCGTAGGGGCGGGCCGCGTCGCGCAGCTGGTCACACACCACGCCCGGCTCCACCCGCGCGGTGCGGGCGTCCGGGTCGATCTCCAGGATTCGGTTGCAGTGCTTGGCGTAGTCGAGCACCACCGCCGTGTTCACCGCCTGGCCGGCGATGGACGTGCCGGCCCCCCGGGGCAGCACCGGCACGCCGTGCTCCCGGCAGACCGCGATCGCGGCCTCCGCGTCGGCGGTGTCGCGCGGGCGCACCACGCCGATGGGAATCCGGCGGTAGTTAGACGCGTCGGCCGACCACATGGCCCGGCTGGCGGTGTCGAACCGCACCTCCCCGGCCACCCGGGCGGCGAGATCCGCCCGGAGGGCGCGGGCATCCTGGTCTGAAACGGGGGTACTCACCTGCTCAGTGTGCGTCCCCGGTCGATCGCGGCTTCACCGACCCCTCCGAGGAATTTCCGGTCTTTCCCTGGTCAGGGGCCGAATGTCCCTGACCGTTCCCGGCGCCGGGTCCGTGACCATGGCCGTGTCCGTGTCCGTGTCCATGCCCGTGCCCGGTGGCGGGCGGCTGCTCCGAGGCGCCGAGCACCGGGTCACCGGCGCGCAGCGGGACGTCGTGGTAGCGGCCCTCGTGGGCCAGGATCGGCCGCTGGTCGCCGGCGATCTCCGGGTACTTGGCCTCCAGCCGCTGCCGGCGGTCCCATTGCCGGCGCAACCCGGTCACGTACTCCCGGTTGCCGTTGAAAGTGCCGCGCCAGGTCTGCGGCATCTGGTCCCGGCTCAGCCCGCCGGCGCCGGACCGCTCGGCCTGCCCGCCGAGGCTGAATCCGGCCGGCACCTTCCGGGTGTCGCCGCCGCAGGACGGGCAGCCGGGCGCGTCCGCGTCGAACGTGGCCAGCCGCTCGAAGCGCAGCTCACACGGCGCGCACCGGTAGACGTAGATCGGCATGCGAGCCCCTTCGACGCTGCTGGAGTGACTGAGTCACCCTGCTGAACGCACTGAATCACTGTGCTGAAGTGACTGAATCACCCTGCTGAAGGCACTGAATCACCAGTTTTGGACGGACTTGGTGAGGATGGCGGCGATGTCCTCCTCCGTCGGTGTGCGCGGACAGGTGGCCAGGAGGCGCTGTTGTTTCATGGTGCCAGGGACCAGGTCGGGCACGTCGGACTCGGTGTAGCCGACGCCGCCGATGCCGTTCGGGATGTCGATGTCCCGCATCAGGCTGATCAGCACGGAGGGCAGCTGCTCGCGCGGGTCGTTGTGCTTCTCCGCGTCCGGGTCCATCAGCGCGGCGGCCTTCAGGTGCCGCTCCGGCGCGCTCTCGAAGGAGAACCGGAAGGCCTCCGGCGCGGTCAGCGACACCGACTGGCCGTGCGGCACCATCGGCTCGTCCGGCGGGTAGCCCTCCGGGATGTAGTCCTTCACCATGCCGGCGATCGGGTAGGCGTTGGCGTGCGGGATGTGCACCCCGGAGTTGCCGAACCCCATGCCGGCGAAGGTGGCCGCCATCATCATGTCCGAGCGGGCCTCGAGGTTCTCCGCGCCCTCGTGCACCGCCCGCCGGAAGGAACGCGCCAGCAGCTGCATGGCCCGCTCGCACCACAGGTCGGACACCGGGTTGGAGCCGCAGTAGGTGACCCGCTGCTCCGGCTGCTTCCGGTCGAACGTGGTGTACCAGCGCGCGGTGTAGGACTCCACCGCGTGGCACACGATGTCCATCCCGGAGGCCGCCGTGACCTGCGGCGGCAGTGACAGGGTGAGCAGCGGGTCGATCACCGCCAGGGTGGGCCGCAGCCGCCAGCTGCTGATCCCGGTCTTCACCTTCATCGACAGGATGTCCAGCACGCACATCGCGGTGGACTCCGAGCCGGTGCCGGCCGTGGTGGGGATGGCGATCAGCGGCTTGAGCGCCCCGTCCGGCACCCGTCCGCTGCCGATCGGCGGGTTGATGTAGTCCATCAGCTCGCCGGAACAGGTGGTCAGCAGGTTGATCGCCTTGGCGGTGTCGATCGCCGAGCCGCCGCCCACCGCGACGAACCCGTCCCAGTCACCCTGCGCGCGGGCGTACTCCACCGCCTTGTTCATCGAGTCGTCGGTCGGCTCGACGTGCACGCCGTCGAAGATCTCCGCCTCGATCTTGTACCGGCGCAGGTTGTCGGCGATGCGCTGCGGGATGCCCAGCCCGTGCACCCCGGAGTCGGTCACGATCAGCACCCGGTGTGCCCCGTAGGCGGACATCTCGAAGCCCACCTCGTCCACCGCACCGGCGCCGAACTTCAGCGGCGGGGCACCCCAGGTGAAGATCGTCTCTTCGGTCAGCTCGGGGGCGCTCACGTGTACGAGCCCTCCGGCGCGGTGCGCAGCTTGTGGATCTGCTCGGCGTCGTGGCCGAACACCATGGTCGCGTTGGTGCGCTCCTGGATGCCGCGCAGCTTCTCCACCGAGGCGTAGAACTGCTCCAGGTTGTTCACGATCGCCGCCGGGGTGGCCGGCGGGCCGTAGCTCTCGCCCATGTACACCGCGTCCGACGTGAAGATCATCGTGCCGCTGTTGGGCAGGTCGACCTGCATGGACATGCAGCCGACGGTGTGCCCCGGCGACTCGATCAGGGTGACCCCGGGCAGGAGCTCGGTGTCCCCGTTGACGGTCTGGAAGTTCAGCTGCTCGTAGTCGGTCTTCAGGTGCGCGCCGGTGAACAGCCCGTCGAAGCCGAAGGCGAACTCCTTCTCCCGCTCGTGGCAGACCAGCTTGGCGTTGGTCTCCTTGAACATGTTGGCGTTGCCGGCGTGGTCGAAGTGCAGGTGGGAGAGCACCACGTAGTCGATCTCGTCCAGGCCCACGCCCATCTGGTTCAGCCGGGAGTCCAGGTACTCCTCGTCGCTCACCCGGTCGTAGGGGAAGAACTCCTGCAGCCCGGTCGGGCCCCAGCGCTCCTCCCAGTCCCTCGGGCAGCTGGTGTCCCACAGCAGCTTGCCCTCGTCGGTCTCCACCAGCACGCAGTGCGTGGGCACGTCCACCCACGGCGCCGGGTCGTTCTTGTGGCTCCGGTCGGTGATGGAACGACCCGGCTTGAGCAGCAGCCAGGTCAGGTCGGCGGACATCGCCCCGCACGGGATGATGCTGACCTTGTTCGCGGTGGCCATGTGGCGGGTCCCTTCGGCGCTGAAAGGGTGTGAGCGGCAACACCCGACGGTGGCATGCCACATGCCACCCGTCAATGGTTGCGGGATGGTTGCGTCAGGGGCGGGTCCAGCCGAGATCCAGGTCGACGGCGCCGGGCGCCTCACCGGCCTCCTGGGCGACCAGCAGCTCGGCGGTGTGCAGGATGTGCGCCCGCATGGCGTCGGCCGCGCCGTCCGCGTCGCCCGCCTCCACCCGGTGGAGGACCGCGCGGTGCTCCTCCACGATGTCGTCCAGCGAGCGGGACCGGTGCGCGGTGGACGCGCCCCGGCGCAGCACCATGTCCCGCAGGCTGTCCACGTACTCGGCCAGCCGGCCGTTGCCCGAGGCCTCCAGCAGCACCCGGTGGAAGTGCCGGTCGTGCTGCCACATCTCGTACTCTTCGTCGGCCACTGCCGCGCCGCGCATCGCCTCGAACACCGCGCGCAGCTCGCGCCGGCCGTCCGAGCCGAGCAGCCGCACCGCGCGCCGGGTGGCCGGCACCTCGAGCAGCAGGCGCAGCGCGAAGACCTCCTCGAGGTCGTGCAGCGAGGTCTGCAGGATGCGCACGCCCCGGTTCCGCTCGAACCGGACCATGCCCAGCTGGGCCAGCTTGATCAGCGCCTCGCGCACCGGGGTGCGGGACACGCCGAGCTGCTCGGCCAGCGTGTGCACCGAGTGAAGCGTGCCCGGCGGGAGCTCACCGGTGATCACGGCCGCGCGAAGGGCGTCCAACACCTGCTCGTTGACTGTTGCGGTGGGCTCTACCTGCTTCATCAGGGTCAGAATCGTGCCATGGGCCATGCCACCGGCCAAGGTTGCGCGCCGGCATGGTCACTCAGCGTGGCGCGTGCTCCGGCGGGCCGCCGGGCCGTTGATGCTCCAACTGTGGGCTGCGCAACACGACACGCTAGTCCTTTCGGGTGATGTGCTGGCTTCGAAAGCCTCGGCACGCTAGCGACACACCCCCGAATCGAGACTTGCGTGCGCGAATGATGTGCGATCGCGGTCACATCCAGCCATAAAGATCGCGGGCAAAACCCCTGCTCAGCTGTTAAATTACATCGGTGAAATTCGATCCGTTAATTCAAATGGCCTAACGGCACGGATGGCGGAGTTCACGTTCCGCGACTTTCCGATGACGCTCGGGAAAGGATTGTCGCCAGTATCGAGGCCCGCAATTGGTCGTTACTCCATATGAAGTCGAGCCGCAAGCAAGACGCGGCCGACCCGAGCAATGCGATTGGGGGAAGTCGCCATGGAGCTCAGGTCCGACATTGCGACCGCTGCTGTGCGCATGACTTCCGGGCACGACGTGAGCCGGGAGATCAGGCGGCTAGACGCCTACCTTAGGGATGGCGAGACCGTTGCACGGATGACGTCCGGAGTCTATGGGACAGGCACCGGACTGTTGGCCGTGACGAACCACCGTGTCCTGCTGCTGCGGGACGGGCGGAGCGGGCAGGCCAGCGAGGGCTACCCGGTGGAGCGGCTCTCCGGAGCCGACTGGACGGTCGACGGGATCACCGGGACGATCACCATCAGAGACTCGAACAGCGTCGCCGAACTGCGAGACGTGCCGCTGGCGGACGGGGCCGACGTGGTCGCCGTGCTGCGTGGCTTCATCGCCCGCAATGCACCGAGGCAGCTGTTCGGCGAGGAGCACTCCGGGCTGGAGTCCGGTGGCTTCCCGGTGCAGGCGGGTGGGGACCCTGCCGGCATCCCGGGACAGACCCGCTTCCCGGTACACGTCACCGCGGGTACGGCGCAGCAGCTCAGCGGCCTGGCGTCGCAGGGCGGCTACCCGGCGCAGCCGGCGAGCGGGAGCTTCCCCGCGCAGCAGCCGGCCTCCGGAGGTCTTCCGGGCCAGCCGCACGGTGGCTTCCCGGCCCAGCAGGGGCAGCCCGGTGGTGAGCAGCCGTGGAGCGGCGCCTGGGCGGCGCAGCAACCCGGCGGCTTCTCCGGCCAGTCGAACAGCGACGGCTTCCTGGCGCAGCCGAGGAGCGACGCCTTCGCGGCCCAGCCGCAGGGTGACCCGTTCGGTGCCCAGCCGCCGGGCGATCCGTTCGCGGCCCAGCAGAACGACCCGTTCGCGGCCCAGCCGCAGGGCGACCCGTTCGCGGCCCAGCCGCAGAGCGACCCGTTCGGAGCGCAGGCGCCGAGCGGCGAGTTCCCGGCGCAACAGCCGGCCAGCGGAAACTTCCCGGCCCAGCAGCCCACCAGCGGCGGCTTCCCGGCCCAGCAGCCGGCCGGCGGGAACTACCCCGCCCAGCAGCCGGCCAGTGGATCCTACGCGGCGCAGCAGCCGGCCAGCGGATCCTTCCCGGCCCAGCAGCCGGCCAGCGGATCCTTCCCCGCGCAGCAGCCGACCAGTGGATCCTTCCCGGCCCAGCAGCCGGCCAGCGGGAACTTCCCGGCCCAGCAGCCGGCCAGCGGATCGTTCCCCACGCAGCAGCCGGTCAGCGGGGGTTTCCCCGCGCAGCAGCCGGCCAGCGGGAACTTCCCCGCGCAGCAGCCGGCCAGCGGGAACTTCCCCGTTCAGCAGCCGGCCAGCGGGGGCTTCCCGGCGCAGCCGCAGGGCGGCACCCAGCAGCCACAGAGCGGCGGGTTCCCGGCCCAGCAGCCCACCAGCGGGAACTTCCCGGCGCAGCAGCCGAGATTCCCCGGCCAGCAGGGACAGCCCGGCGGCGGGCAGCCGCGCGGCGGCTTCCCGGCCCAGCAGGCGGGTTTCCCGACCCAGGCGAGCACAGTGGGCATCCCGCAGGCCCAGGGCAGCGCCGTCTTCCCGGTGCCGACCCAGGCCGGCGGTGTGGAGGGGCTGGAGCAGCGCGTGGCCGCGTTCGGTTCGGCGGAGGCGCTGACCGCCGCCGCCGTGCCGGTCACCATGCTGGCCGACAGCGGCACCAACCAGCCGCAGCCGGTGGTGCTCGCGCCGTCGGCCGCACCGGTGCCGGGGGCTCCGCTGCCGCCGAGCGCGGTTTCCGCCGACGCCATCGGCAGCCCCACCGCGATCGCCGGTGAGGTGCCGGTCAGCCAGCTGGTCACCCAGCGCACCGACGAGCCGGAGCTCAAGGACGACGCGGACGCCGCCGACCGGCCCAAGCCGATCACCTGGCGGATGCCGCCGGCCGAAGCGGCCGGCAAGGGCGCCGCCAAGGAGGGCAAGGCCACCGAGTCGAGCACCGCGCTGCTGGCCGCCACCGACAAGGCCGACAAGAAGGACGGGGACAAGGCGGGCAACGTCACGCCGCTGCGACCCGCGTCCAAGCCGTCCGGCCGCAACACCAAGAAGTGGATCTGGCTGGGCGCCGGCGCGGCCGGGCTGATCGGGCTGGCCGCGATCGGCAGCGCCAAGCTGATCTCCACCAACTCGCAGCCGGTGGCCGCACCGGTGAGCCCGGCCCCGGCGGCCTCGATCGACCAGCCGGTCGGCACGGCGGCCACGGTGACCAAGGTGATCGACGGCGAGACCGTGGAGGTGGCCGGCCCCGGGGTGACCGGTCCGGTGGTGGTGCTCGGCATCGTCGCCCCGCGCGCCGACAAGAACCAGTGCGGCGCCACGGCGGCCAAGGCCTACGCGGTGAAGACCCTGCACAACGCGCAGGTCACGCTGGTTACCGACGCCTCCCAGGCGGCAACCGACAAGTCCGGCCGCAAGCAGGCGTTCGTGCGGCTGGCCGACGGCGGCGACTACTCGGAGATGGCGGTGCGCGCCGGCATGGCCCGCTACTACGAGAGCCCGCAGCCGGTGGCCAGGGCGGCGGAGATCAAGGCCGCCGAGGAAGAGGCCAAGAGCAACAAGGCCGGCTTCTGGGGCACGCCGTGCAACGGCAAGCTGGGCGGCACGGGTACCGGCAGCAACTCCCGCGCCTCGACCGGCGGCACCCAGCCGCCGGCCCGCACGGTCTCCAACGTGCAGGAGAGCCCCCGCTAGTCAACCCTCCCCCAGAGGGCACCCCCAATCTGCTGCCCGAACCCGGCCAGGCCCCGCCGGGTTCGGGCAGCACCATATGGTGATCCTTCGTGACCGCCAACGACTCCGTCTCGGAGACCTTCGACCCGGCCGCCTGGCGCGAGCTTCCCGGGTTCGACTTCACCGACATCACCTACCACCGGCACGTCGAGCACGGCACCGTGCGCATCGCGTTCAACCGGCCGGAGGTGCGCAACGCGTTCCGCCCCGGCACGGTGGACGAGCTGTACCGGGCCCTGGACCACGCCCGGATGAGCTCCGACGTCGGCTGCGTGCTGCTCACCGGCAACGGGCCGGCTCCCAAGGACGGCGTCTGGTCCTTCTGCTCCGGCGGGGACCAGCGCATCCGCGGCCGTACGGGTTACCAGTACGCCAGCGGCGAGACCGCGGACACCATCGACCCCGCCCGCGCCGGCCGGCTGCACATCCTGGAGTGCCAGCGGCTGATCCGGTTCATGCCCAAGGTGGTCATCGCCGTGGTGAACGGCTGGGCGGCCGGCGGCGGGCACAGCCTGCACTCGGTGTGCGACCTGACCCTGGCCTCGGCCGAACACGCCCGGTTCAAGCAGACCGACGCGGACGTCGGTTCGTTCGATGGCGGCTACGGCTCGGCCTACCTGGCCCGCGCGGTGGGCCAGAAGTTCGCCCGGGAGATCTTCTTCCTGGGCCGCACCTACTCGGCCGAGCAGATGCACCGGATGGGCGCGGTGAACGAGGTGTTCCCGCACGCCGAGCTGGAGGCCGGGGCCATCCAGTGGGCCAAGGAGATCAACGGCAAGTCCCCGACCGCCCAGCGGATGCTCAAGTACTCGTTCAACCTGATCGACGACGGCCTGGTCGGCCAGCAGCTGTTCGCCGGCGAGACCACCCGGCTGGCCTACATGACCGACGAGGCGGTCGAGGGCCGCGACTCGTTCCTGGAGAAGCGCGCACCCGACTGGTCCCGTTTCCCCTGGTACTACTGAGGTTCAGATGGGCAATCCTGCCCATTGAGGGCCGGCGCGCGGGACGGTTCGCTAACCGCATGCGGGACCGAGAGCTCGAGGTGTACCAGCTGTTCGACGCGGGAGCGCGGGCCAGGACGGCCGCACTGGTCACCGAGGAGGTGATCGCGGAGCACGCGGCCAACCCGACCGGGCCGCACGGTGACGTGCTGCAACGGGTGCTGCGCCACCTGCGCCGGGCCCCGCTGCCGGGCAAGTACGTCGTGGTGGCCACCCGCCCCTGGCGGGAGTACCGAATCGGCGTGTTCAGCGGGGTGCGCGGCGAGGCGCCGGCCGTGCTGGACGACGGGCCGTACGGCACCGAGGCCGAGGCGATGCACGCGGTGTTCCTGCGCCGGGTGGCCGAGCTGCGGTCCGAGTCCGGGCCGGTCGCGCGATGACCGTCGAAGTGGTCGGTTACGCCGACCGGTTCTCCGTGGCCCCCGGCGAACCGATCGAGTTCAGGATCAGCTGTTCCGGCGGCGGCGAGTTCCGGGCCGAGGTGGTGCGGCTGCGCAACGGCGACACCAACCCCGCCGGCCCCGGCTTCCTCGAGGAGGTCGTGCCCACCCCGGCGACCGGCGACTATCCGGCGCGTACCCAGGTCATCCGGCCGGGCGCGGCGGTCGTCGTGGCCGACGGCGGCGGCGCGCTGGCGCTGGAGGGCGCCGGCGAGGTGCGGGGGTACGCCCAACCGACCCTGCCCGGCGCGGGCGAGCAGGCGCTTCTCTCCCGGTGGGACGAGGCGTCGCGGCGCGGCTGGTGGGTCGGCCTGGTGGACGGCGGCCGGCTGGCGCTGCGGCTGGGCGACGGGGAGACCGTGCACCAGACCGTCTCGGACGAGCCGCTGCACGCCTGGGTCTGGTACGCGATCACCGCGAGCTGGGCCGACGGCACCGCACGGGTCCGCGCCGAACCCACGTTGACCTCGACCAACAGCATCTGGAGCCCGGCCGTCGGGCTGGCCGCCGCGACCTCCGGGGAAGGCACCGGGTCGGCCACGGCGGCCGATGCGCCGGCCGTGCTCGGCGCGGCCTGGGACTCCCGGATCGACGGTCCGGTCGGTTACTACAACGGCAAGCTGGACTCCCCCGCCGTTTCCGGCCCCGGCGGCGTGATCGCGGCCTGGGACTTCGGCGCCGACATCACTTCCGAAGGCGTCACCACCGACCGGTGCACGGACACCGGCCCGCACGGGCTGCACGGCCGGTGCCACAACTCCCCCTACCGGGGCATGACCGGCCACAACTGGACCGGCCGGGAGGAGAACTACCGGCACGCGCCCGACCAGTACGGGGCGCTGCACTTCCACGCCGACGCGCTGGAGGACGCCGGCTGGGAGACCGACGTGACGCTGGTGGTCCCGGACGGGCTGCCCAGCGGCGTGTACGCGCTGCGGGTGCGCTACGCGGACACCACCGACCACATTCCGTTCTGGGTGCTGCCGCCCCGGGGCACCGCCACCGCGCGGGTGCTGCTGCTGTTTCCCACGCACAGCTACCTGGCCTACGCCAACGACCACATCGTGCCGGAGGTGCCGGTCGCGCAGTCGATCCTCGGACACACCTCGGTGCTCGCCGCCCCGGACCTGCACCTGCTGGCCCACCCGGAGTACGGGCTGTCCACCTACGACCACCACGCGGACGGCAGCGGGGTGGCGCACACCAGCCGCCTGCGCCCGGTGCCGAACATGCGGCCCGGCTACCGCAGCGCCACCGGTTCACTCTGGCAGCTGCCCGCCGACCTGCACATCGTGGACTGGCTGACCGGTACCGGCGTGGAGTTCGACGTGGCCACCGACGAGGACCTGGAGGCCGAGGGCGCCGACCTGCTGGGCCGGTACAACGTGGTGCTCACCGGCAGCCACCCGGAGTACTACTCGGCGCGCATGCTGGACGCCTGGGAGGCCTACCTGGGCGGCGGCGGGCGGGCCATGTACCTGGGCGGCAACGGCTTCTACTGGGTCACCGCCCAGCACCCGGACAAGCCGCACCTGCTGGAGGTGCGCAAGGGCGAGGCCGGCTGCCGGGCCTGGCAGGCGCGGCCGGGCGAGCTGCACATGGCGTTCACCGGGGAGCGCGGCGGGATCTGGCGCAACCGGGGGCGCGCCCCGCAGAAGCTGTTCGGGGTGGGTTTCACCACCGAGGGCATGGACCACTCCGTGCCGTACAGCACGCTGTCCGACTTCGCCGACCCCCGGGTTTCCTGGCTGATCTCCGGGCTGGAGGGGGCGACCGAGATCGGCGCGCACGGGCTGGTCGGCGGCGGTGCGGCCGGCCACGAGTGCGACCGCTACGACCTGGCCCTGGGCACCCCGGCGCACACCCTGCTGCTGGCCACCAGTGCCGGCCGGCACTCGGACAACTATCCGCTGGTGGCCGAGGACATCTACTTCCCGTTCGACGGGATGGGCGGCACGGACAGCTTCCAGGTGCGCGCGGACGTCGTGTACTTCACCACGGCGGGCGGCGGCGGGGTGTTCTCCACCGGTTCCATCGCGTGGTCGGGAAGCCTGGCGCACAACGGGTACGACAACGACATCTCCCGTCTCACCGGCAACGTCCTGCGCCGCTTCGCCGATCCGGAGCCCCTCGAACCGCTCTAGGCTTAGCGGCACCTTCACCCCTCGGAGGTGCCGCCTATGGCAGCCGGCCCGTTTTCCGCCCTGGACCTCTCGCTGCGGTTGGCCACCGCCGCGCACGCCCGCGACGATCCGGAACTGGCCGCCCAGGACGTGCTGGGCGAGCTGTGCGCGGCGGAGCCGGTGGTGGCGGCCGCGCTGGTCCGGTACGACCCGTTCACCGGGCGGCACCGCGCGCTCTGCTCCAGCTACCCGCGCCCGGTCCTGGACTTCCTGCGCTCGCCGGCGTTCCTGGTGGACGACGTCGGCTACCGGCTGCTGCGCCGGGAGCCGGAGCGCCGGGCGCGCGGCTGGCGGGACGCGGCGGTGGACTACCCCTCCTCCCGCTCGGCCACCCGGGTGCTGCGGCCGGCCGGCTACGGCGGCGGGGCCACCGCGCGGCTGGTCACCAGCTCCGGCCGCTACGTGGGTGATCTGCACGTGAGCACCGAGGCGGTGGAGCTGCCCACCGACGAGCTGCTGCGCGCGCTGCACCACGCGGCGCCGCTGCTGGCCGCCTCGGTGGACGTCACCCGGCGGCTGCGGCTGGGCCTGGGCGAGCTGCCCCCCGGTGGGCGGGCGGCGGTGGTCTCCCCGGCCGGCGAGGTCGTCCCGCTGTCCGACTCCGGCGACTGGGACGAAGCGCTGGTCGGGCGGGTGCTGCGCCGGCGTTCGGCCGGTGCGGGCGAGGGCCGGTTCCGGCACCTCGGCGCGGGCGGCTGGCTGCGGGTCAAAGTGGCCGGGTTGGACTCGGGAACGCTGCTGGTGGTGGAACCGGACGAACCGGCGCACCCGCTCACCGCACGCGAGCTGCAGGTGCTCACACTGATCACCGAGGGCCTGCCCAACGCGGCCGTGGCCCGGCGGCTGGACATCAGCGCGCGCACCGTCGCCCACCACGTGGAGCACATCCTGCACAAGCTCGCCGCCGACTGCCGCACCTCCGCCGCCCGCCTGGCCGTGGAACAAGGCCTCCGCCTCCTCCCCGACTGACCACGGCCAAACCGACACACACCGTTTGGCGCTGGCACATGCTCTGCAGCACGTGTGCCAGCGCCAAAGCGCGTGTGCGGCCGGGTGGCTCCTGCGCCGGCCGGGTGGCTCGTGCGCCGGCCTGGTGGCGCTTGTGCCGGGCGGGTGGGTGGTGCGCCGTAGGGTAGGCGGGTGAGGTTGGTGGGGTGCGACGGTTCGCCGGCGTCGGCCGGTGCGCTGGCGGATGCGCTGGAGGCGGCGCTGGAGGGCGGGGCGGCGGTGGTGCCTTACGCCGGGGCGGCGCCCGCTCTGCCCGACGCGGATCCGTTGGGCGCGGCGTTGCTCATCGAGACCTCCGGCAGCACCGGCGCGGCCAAACGGGTCTGCCTGCCCGCTTCCGCGCTGCGCGCGTCCGCCGAGGCCACGCACGCCCGGCTGGGCGGCCCCGGGTGCTGGCTGCTCGCGCTGCCCGCACACCACGTCGCCGGGGCGCAGGTGATCGTGCGCGGGTTGCTGGCCGGCCACCGGCCGGTGGTGCTGGACAGCCGGGACGGGTTCCGCGCGGAGCGGTTCGCGGCCGCCGTCGACCGCCTGCCCGACGGGCGCCGGTACACCTCGCTGGTGCCCACCCAGCTGCACCGGGTGCTGACCGCCGGCGGCGCGGCGCTGGACGCGCTGCGCACCTTCCACGGGGTGCTGATCGGCGGCGCCGCAACGCCCCCGGTTCTGCTGGCCGCCGCCCGCTCGGCCGGGGTCAACGCGGTCACCACCTACGGCATGAGCGAGACCTCGGGCGGCTGCGTCTACGACGGGCGCCCGCTGGACGGCGTCGTGGTCTCCCTGGACGAGACCGGCCGGATCTCCCTGGCCGGCCCGGTGCTGGCCAGCGGCTACCTGGGACTGCCGGAAATGACCGCCGACGCGTTCGCCGAAGACCGCTTCCGCACCTCTGACCTGGGCCAATGGACCCCGGACGGCCGGCTGCGGGTGCTCGGCCGGGCCGACGACGTGATCACCACCGGCGGCGAGAAGGTGCACCCGGCGGCCGTGGAGCGGGTGCTGGCCGCGCAACCCGGGGTACGGGCCGCGTGCGTCGTCGGCGTGGCGGACCCGGAATGGGGCCAGCTGGTGGCGGCCGCACTGGTAGCCGAGGGCTCGCCGGACCTCGCCGCGCTGGCCGACGCGGTGCGCACCGAGCTCGGGGCGCCCGCCGTGCCCCGCCTGCTGCGCACGCTGGACGAACTGCCGCTGCGCGGCGTCGGCAAGCCGGACCGCGCCGCCGTCACCCGGCTACTGGACGAAACAGCGACCTGATTCACCCATGTGGTGATTAATGGTCGCGGTGAGTCGCTTTGACCTTGATCCGTTGGTGATATGTGCTGGCCCGCGTGCTGGGTCGATTGCTCTCCGTATTGGTCTCCCTGACCAGTGCGATCGCGACCGGTCCCGCCGACGCGCCGGACTGGACGGTGGACCTGACCCACGGGCAGGCGGTCGGCGTGGCGTTCACCGGCGGGGCGCTGCGGCTCACCGAACCGACCGGCATGCTGCTCACCCCGGCCTACCCGGCGCCCCAGCCCGTCGGCCTGGTGACCACCCGCCTGGACGCCACCGTGCCGCCCGGCGCGTCGGTGCGCGTGGACGTGCGCGGCCAGCTCGCCGACGGCCGGTGGACGGAGTGGCTGGCCAACCAGCCCGACGGGCCGGGCACCGCGATCCGGCCGAGCGTCCGACTGCAGCTGCGGGTGGTGCTCACCGGCGGGCGCCAGACTGGACGCCCGCCCCAGGGCGCCGGTTACGCCGGCGCCGACACCGAACTGCGCGGGCTGTCGGTGCACACCGAACCGGCCAGCGGGCCGGGCACCGACGGTGACGGCGGCCCGGTCGGCTACTCGGTGTTCGCCACCCGGGAGGGCCTGGTGAACGGCCGCACCGCGAACGGCCACCGGATCGCCCGCGACGACTACTTCGTAGCCCTGCCTTCCAAGCGCGCGCTCTCCGGGCGGGACAGCGGCGAGTACTCGGTGAAGGTGTGCGCGACCGGCGGCTTCTGCGCCTGGGCGCCGGTGTGGGACGTCGGCCCGTGGAACATCGACGACGACTACTGGAACGCGGACCGTGAACGCTTCAAGGACCTCCCGCGCGGGATGCCGCAGGCCCAGGCGGCGTTCGAGGACGACCACAACGACGGCGAGGACGGCGGCGGCCGCGAGGTGCTCAACCCTGCCGGAATCGATCTTTCCGACGCGCTCTACGCCGCGCTCAAACTGCGCGGCACGGTAAAGGTGCAGGTCACCTACCTGTGGACCGGCGGCCCGCTGAGCACCGTGGACGCCAAGGGCACCGCCCCCACTACCGACCTGGCCGCCCTCACCACCCCACCCACCGACACTCCCCTCCCCGCCGACACCCCCGTCCCCGTCGACACCCCCGTCCCGGTCGACACCGGAGTACCGGCCGCCACCGGCCAACCCGCCCTCCCCAGCCCATCCGGCGCACCCAACGTTTCCAGCCCACCCGACGCGCTCACCCCACCCAGCGCATCCAGCC